>NZ_LUKQ02000030.1 GCF_001647025.1 Endozoicomonas atrinae | reverse complement strand
ACCATTCGCACCGGAGTTAAACAGCTCAGAAAGGCTATGGGAGTGGATGCGGGAGCATGACTTATCAAACAAAGCATTTTCAGGTTATGAAAATATTGTAGATTGTTGCTGTGAAGCTTGGAATAACCTTTGCAGCGAAGCTGGTCGACTGTTCAGTCTGTGCTCCCGTGATTGGGCAGTTATACAGTAGTTAGAAAATTCAATTGGTATTATGAAGCTTTGTATATTAAGTTGTTAGCGTTAAAACTGAACAGGCTGAGTACTTTGCTGACAGTTATCAAGATAACTAAGCCTCATAAGGTATTCATTATTCTCCTGACTGTATTAAGATAGGTTAAAGGCTTACCTTTCTTGAGAGTGAGGGGCGACCATGCATAATAATATTAAGCCCGCGTGGATCTTTTGCGGGGTATTTCTGGTCACATTGCTATGGGCACTGGAGTTTGATAATCGGCCAAGAACCCGACTGGCCATTCCCTACTCATCCGACCATCTCAATTCATCAACGATTGAGCAGGTAGTCACGCAGAGCGATCGGGGCAATGAGTTAGAGTCTAAAAAGTTTTCAGCAAATCTGGGCCAGCTGGCACAGGCCGATCAGTCTGAGCGAACATATAATCTCCAGCCTCACCGAGACAGTTTGCTGAGTGACTCTTCACGTAACCTGTTGATCGACTCTGCTAATCGGCAGTTGCCTGCACAGGAACAGGTTTTTGCTTCTAAAGGCTCTGAGCCGGTAGAGCCGCTCCGTGATAATAACCCGCTTCATGCCGCTGATCGTCTGTACAGTTGTTTCGGTAATAGTTGTCTGAACGTCATTGCTGATCATTAGGCTTACAGAGCCAGATAATACGGTGACATCAATTGCCTGGTTTGTTCTGTATAGTGAGGAGTCTGGTCATATATGGTGATAGTCTCCCCCTGAGTTTCTTGTGGTTCCTTTGGGTTCAGGTGTCTTAAGACCAGAACATAGCGATGGTTCGAATGGTGGCTTGAAGAGCGCAGCCCGATTTGCTTTAACAGGACCAGCCCTTCCAGAGCAGCTGCTCCCAAAAAGTGCTTTGTAGATTCCACTGGCAGTAAAATCCAGGCTTCGCCATTGTCTGCCAAATGCTTGCAAACCGCTTTTGCAAGGTCAGTAAAACTCAGGCTATCGGTATGCCGGGCCATATTTCGCCGATGATCATCCCCCTTAAAGGATTGCTGAAAAAAAGGGGGGTTCGAAATGACACAGTCAAAGCGCTGGGTATTGTTTGCAGAGAAAGTTTGGATAGCGCTATTGACCAGCTGGAACTGATCGGCCCACGGACTGTCGGCAAAGTTACTGACAGCCTGTTGTGATGCTTCTTGATCCAGCTCCACGGCTGTGATTTTCGCATGACAGTTCTGCGCTGCCATCAGGCTTAGCAGGCCGGTGCCCGCGCCAATATCCAGAATGGACTGGCTTTGTCTCAATTGCGATGACTCCGCCAGAAGGGCTCCAAAGATGCAGGCATCCGTGGTGACTTTCATAGCGCATTCACCTTGTTCAATTCTGAACTGTTTAAAAGCAAAGTAGCTGTTTCTGGCCATGATGTTTACTTTCTACTGAGATGCTGCTGAGCCAGTACTGCAACAATAATCATAATCAATCCAGCATAGGTAGCTGGATAGATAGACTCGCCAAGAATATTGGCAATGAAGATCAGGGATAGAAACGGGCTGAGGTAACTGATATTGCTGATCATGGCGGTATTGTCTGCCAGTTTAAGGGCTTTTAACCACAGGATATAAGCAAAACCCATTTCAACCAGTCCAACATAGGCCGCTGCGGCCAGACCTTCAGAGGAAATAGGCCAGAAGCTGGAAAAGAGGGCGGTGGCACCAATAATCCAGGGCAGTCCACAGATGAAGCAGATCAGCAGGCCGACCACAGGATCTCCTTCGCGTCGAGTATTAAATATCCAATAAAGCGCCCAGATAATGGTACTGGAAAGCGCCAGAAGGACACCTGTGGGACTGGAGAAATTGAGATTTTGAAACTCCCCACGGGTACAGATAATCAATACACCAGCGTAGGCCAGCAGGCAGCAGAGCAGACTTTTAAAAGACAGTTTTCTGCCCAGTAAAGGAACGGCAAGCAGGGTTAGCGCCATTGGCCAGCTGTAGTTTAATGCCTGCGCCTGCTGAGCCGGAAGCAGATCATAAGCGCCGAACAGGGCAACGTGATAGAGAAAAGGGTTTAACAGTCCCAGTACGATGAATAATCCCGGTGATTGTTTGAATTGGGAAACGATTAAACCAGCCTTGCCCTGAATCATGACAATGATGGTAAGCAGGATGGTGGAGGTTGCCACAGACCAGAATACCAGCTGCCATGGGTCAAGATGTTTAAGGGCTATTTTAAAGGCGGTGGCAATGGTCGACCACAATAAGGCCGTAGCCAGAGCGTAGAAACAGGCTTTGCTATTGTCTGTCATGAATACTGCTTGGAGACGTTAAGTGAGTAGGTTTGGGTTGTGACAATACTATCTCACAGGCTCCAAAAGAAACAGGCAAAAGCGTTGGAACCACGGAGACCACAAAGACCACAAAAGAAAAAATATTTCTCTGTGCTCTTTGAGGTCTCTGTGGATACCTATGCAGAGATGGAGGAAATACCTAAAAGAGGTTAGCGTTCAATGGTGATGGTAACATGACGGTTATTTCTGCGGCCTTCTCTGGTTTGATCTCCGGCCTCCAGTACACCACCTGCAACCGCTTTGATTCGATTGCCACTGACTCCATGGCCTTCCAGGTATTTTTTGACACTTTCAGCCCGGCGCAGCGCGAGTTTCCTGTTGTATTCCACTGGTCCGGTTGAGTCAGTGTAACCAACCGCGGTCAGGCGAACATTGGGCTGCTTTTTGGCCGCATCAGCGATTTGATCCAGTTCCTGACGACCCAGCTGGTCAATATCGGTTTTATCAAAGCCAAAGTAAACGATTCCCAGCTCTCTCTGCAGTGGGCAGCCATCTGCATCGACTGGAACGCCTTTGGGGGTATTTGGGCACTTATCCATGGCATTAGGAACACCATCCCCATCACTGTCGACAGGGCAGCCGTGCTGGTCAACAGCTACGCCGGCAGGGGTGTTGGGGCAGCGATCCATATTGTCTGGGACACCATCGCCGTCGGAATCGGGGCAACCGTCAGCATCCACTTTTACACCATAGGGGGTATTGGCGCACTTATCCATGTAGTCAGGGACGCCATCATTATCTGAGTCTACAGGGCAGCCACTTTTATCGACTTTTACGCCTTTGGGTGTGTGTGCACAGCGGTCTTTTTTATCAGGAACACCATCGTGATCACTGTCACCCCCCGTCAGTGCACAGATAGCGGCACCGACCAGGGCGCCACCTATAGCACCGTAAGCTGCTGATTTACCACTGTCTGATGAGCTCTTACTGTTGGCTGCAGCGCCAACAAGACCGCCTGTACCAGCTCCAATCAGGGCGCATTGGCTCCACCGGTTCATATGACCATCACTGGCGCAGCCAGCAAGAAAAAGTGGGATCACGAACAGAGTTAGCGTTTTAAAGGGAGTGATGAAACGCATGAATCAAACTCCAGGTGTGTCGAGTTAGGGATGTATTGACGTCTAATCGAGTAAGAATTTCCCACCACATAATCTGAATGCCATGGCCGACAGTATGGACAGTGAGTGCTATTAAAGTACCTCAAGTATGTTTGGAGAAGCGCTGTAACACTCTGATTGTTAACGTATAAGTTTTGACCGAAGCCGATTGCAGATGAAGCAGATAGGTTATTGGAGGATTAGCAGTTTCGAGTATAGGCCAAAATATTCGCTGCCAGCAGAATATTGGCAATAAAGCAAAAGCTTATATCTTGTTGATCGTGATTCTGTCTAGCGGGGGCTTGATTAAATGGCTCTGTGCAGCCAGTCACTCTGGACTCTTATCTTTATTGGAAGATGACCGATAACCATGAGCATGAAAACCAAGATTCCAGTAGCGATACAGCGATTTATCTTCCTTTTTCAGGCTTTGCCCAGAAAGGTCTCATTGAAACTGTTCACCTTGTATCTGCTTGCTTTACCGGCTGTGGAAAGTCGAGCCGAGATAATATTGCATAGGGCTGTTGAACCTGCACGGATTGGGCTGGATATCAGTATTTCTGGTGAGAAACTGACGCTATATATTGCCCTCAATGAAGAGTCTTTATCGGTACTTAAAAAAAAAATGGATCTGGAGCTGATGTATAGTCAGCTTCAAGGTATGCAGTACTTTGCTCTGCCATCTGCAGCAGCCCATTGTCAGGTAATTGGACTTCATGTCAATCGGGAGGGGGATCAAATCAGTGGCTTTCAGACATTCAGCTGTAAAAGTCCCGGACAGCTCAAATACATAGACGTGAAACTTTATGAAGCTCTGCCTGACTTGAAAGCGATTGATGTCTGGCTGACAACAGAAAACTGGCAAAATAAGACCGTTGTTTATCCTGACAAGCTGCAAGTTTCCATTAAGGCGGGGATATTAAGATGATAAATGTTCAGGCCGTCTCCATTCATGACCTTGAGCAAAGTATTGGTGATTCAGAAGTTTTGAGGATTTCAGAGCTGGTGATCAATGCTGGTGAAACGGTGTGCATTCAGGGTGGGAATGGTTCTGGAAAAACGACCTTGTTAAGAACCCTGATGGGGCTTGTCCGCGGTAATAGTGGTGATGTGATGGTTATGGGCAATGATATGAGAAAAATTGGAACCTCCTCTCTGGAAAGACTTCGTGCCGACTCTATCGGGTTTGTTTTTCAGCATTATCGGCTGGTTCCTTATCTCAGTGCCTTCGATAACATTCTATTACCCTGTTATTTCTCGCAGAAAAGAAGATACGAAGCCGAAAGGCGATCTGGGACAGCAGCCAAGGATGCCATTCGTCTGATTCGGAAGCTCAGCTTAAGAGACCCGTCCCGACTGTCAAAAAATGCAGCACAATACAGTGCTGGCCAACAGCAGCGCTTTGCTATTGCCCGTGCACTGATTGGCAAGCCTGAAATGGTGTTGGCCGATGAGCCGGCTTCAGCCATGGACTGCAGGGGGAAGAAGGCCGTTTACCAGCTATTACAGGAAGAATGCCGTGCCAGTGGTGCAACACTGATCTGTACAACCCATGATGAAAACGGCATTGATGGTTTTGACCGGTATGTGAATATGGATACCTTGAATCTGGCAAGGGAGCGCGAAAACCGATGGTCATCATGAAGATTATGCGCAAAAGCCTTGGTCAGAGAGCCGGGCGCTCAGCGATTTCAATTCTGGCACTTGCTTTCAGTATTGCGCTTCTTCTGGTTATCAGCCATATCCATGAAGCTGTCAGGTCCTATGCGCGCCAGGTGTCTTCAGGGGCAGACCTGATTGTCGGAGCACCTTCGCAGCCTGTCCACCTTGTACTTTACAGCCTTTTTCGCATTGGCCCTCCTCCTCCGGTTATTCCCTGGGATATATATGAAGACATTGCTGGCCTGGAAGATATAGAGTGGGCTGCGCCGGTGGCGACCAACGAAAGTCACCGTGGATATACAGTGACAGGCAGTACTGCGCGTTATATGGAAACCCTGCAGCTGAAAGCCCTTAATTTCATTGGTGCCAGTGGCTCAGGCACGGCATTCAGGAATCATCGTTCTGCATTCATTGGTGCCAGTCTGGCAGCAGACTATCAACCTGGAGAAACCCTGACGATAGCCAATGGCTTTTCACCTTCATTAAAAGATGAGTATCAAACACCATTTATTATCCAGGGGGTTTTAATGGAAACCGGAACCTCACTGGATAATAATATTTTAATTCCTATTGAAGGGTTACGTAAAACCCGAAAAGCTCATGGAATAAAAAACGACTATCTTAATTTTATTTTGATAAAACTGCGACATCGGCACTCCCTCTTTAAGGTGCAGCAGGAGCTGAAGTCAAAATTTAATATACCCCTTGAAGTAGTGATTCCCTCGTTCGAACTGGAAAAGCTTGGGCATTATCAGCGAATGCTGAATAATGTTTTTATGGCGATGAGCTTTATTATAGGGCTGCTCTCCCTGATGATGATGTACTTTAATCTTTCTGCTGGTTTTGCGGAGCGAAAGCAGGAAGTCGAACTGTTGCGAATGGTAGGGGCAAGGCCCTGGCAGCTGGCAGGTCTTACATTGGCAGAACCCATGCTGCAGATCCTGGTTGCTCTGTGCTCTGGTGTCGTTATATATAAAGTATCGACTCTTTTCCTGGGGAGCTGGATTCCTGTTGTGAGCAGCATCGCACTGCCTCTGGAGCAGCTGCTTTGGTTGTTGTCGCTGTTTTTACTGGGTTTTCTGGTTGCCTGCCTGCCAGCATGGCGAATGTATGGTTTTTCCAGAAGAACTTAGAGCTTGTTGCAGCAGGCAGGATAAATCAGTTGATTTGAGAAGTACAAACAGGCTGTCTTTTACCTAATATACAGGTTAGGGATAATATTTTCTTGTGCAGGCTTTATGGGCCAGCATTGATAAAATCTCATAAGTTTGCCCTGAAAAATCAGTTCCTTCTTCTTATGAGTTATATAAAACAGTTTATGGCGGCATCCATGGATGGGGCTGCCACCATAAACGCTAAGATTTTTTTTCACCTGTTATCAATAGAAGTGCACACTTTCCTTCTTAAGCACAACAACTTGAGAACGGCTTTCATGATGTTTTCAGAATTTAAATGTCAATCTTCTTGTATCTATTGATATAAGAGTCAAAGCTTCAGGAAGTTTGTCTGAACTATAACCTGTATGTGATCTGTTTTAGCTTCAGTATATTTAAAGGAAATATCCATGAGCAGTGGCTTAATCGTTGATTTTATAAGCCATCTATTTCTATAAAAATGATAGCAATAATGCGTAATACATAACGAGAAAAAATACTCTAAAAAACATTGAAACCAATTAAAGATGGCCAAAGTCTATTGTAAGTGCCTACTAAATAGATAAAAGAGGTTTTTATTATGGATATACGACCTTCCACTCCACCAGTGATGTCTTCTGCAGATACTCAGGTTTCCGGTGAACAGAAAGCTGAGCAGAAAGAAGTTCCTTCCAATATTGGTGGAACGGATACCTTAAAATCAGTCTCACCTGATGAGAATAAAATGCCAGAAAGAGGGGCTGGCGATGGTGGACCCAGTGGTGATTCAATAAGTGAGAAGAGCATTAAGGGAGCTGAAACCGATACTCAAATGAGTCAAAAAGGTGCTGGTGATCTAGAAAAATCAGGTTCTGACAGTACATCAGCAGAAGCGCCAATCTCAAAAGAGGGGGATGAAAAGGAGCTTAAAACAGTAACAGATAAGGTTCAAACTATTCAAACGGGTGATAATTCTGAGGTGACAGAAACCCCAGAAGCAACAACAGAGCCACCTGAACTGGAGAAACATGATCCCGAGGCTACGGAAACCTCTGGAGCTGCAGCAGAACCACCAAATCTGGAGAAAAATGACTCTTTGGAGGCTGTAGGGGATAATACAAACGCAGATGAAAGTTCCGAGCCTGAGGTGAAAGGAAGAATTGACAGTAAGTCAGAAGAAGGCAAAAAGGAAGAAGAAGGTTAATGATTATTTAGCTTTACGGTGTGTTGAAAGCTAATGATTTATTAATCAGCTTCCTTGGTCTTTAGAATGTGAATAGAGCTGTGTTATAACTTTTGGACTTATATTTCTTTTATCAGGCGTTTATGGATAAGTTAATTAACAGGCTCGTTGGGAGAAAACAAAACCGTTGGAAATTATTTTCAGTTACCTCTTCTGTCCACTCTGGGTGAATAACATGGTTTTTACCCATTGTACCCAATAAATTATGGATGTGATCGAGTCTGTCTGGATCTAAAGAGCCCTCATTTTCTAGAAGAAATATTGACAGACGCCAGAGTACTGACATGATATCCACGATATGGTTGTTATTATTACCTTCTTCTGTAAGTGCTTTCAGTGTTTTCGACAGGGTGAGTTTACTTGAAAAATCCACCAGCTTGCTGACGGGGAAATTACGGCGTTGCAAGTCGAGATTCACATCTTCACGATACTCATCAAAGAGATCATCGCTCATGGTTAACAGTAACTGTGAGGTGGCTCTTGCCATCACATTCACTAAGGCAATATTTTCAGGGGCTTCCAATACAGACTTTGCGAAAACTGCTTCATGATGGTGTTTTTCTTCCAGTGTTGTCAGTAGCTCATGGTAATGGGCCTGTAAGGGGCTACCTGGAGCAATCTTGAAAAGTTCTGTATCGAATGTGGCGCTGGCTTTTTCTCCCAGGAGACAGCACAAAGGATAAAAACCATGACGGTTTTTAACGGACAACGCTTTAACCCCCTGTGGGGTTTCAATCATACGGTTCAGGCATTTTGTGAAGCCACAGGTTGCTGCCAGATGGACCGCGTTATTTTCTTCAGGGTCTTTCTCTAAGACCGACTGAGGCTCAAGTTGTAAGATTTGTTGAGCCTGCTCCCAGTTCTTATCTCTTATGGCCTGATGGAGTTTTGTGAAGCCAGCATCGGGCTCCGTCTTCATCAATACATCTGTAGTATTAAGGGGCCTTTTTTGTACCAACGTTAAGTTATGCTCTGGAAACTTCTGGGAGGGGCAACAGTGGCTTTTGATAAGGTGCTTGTGAGTATGAGCTTCAGCCTCTACTGAAAAACCGCTCAGGGACTTTTTTCTCAGGTTTTTATTCAGGGTTTCATCAGTGAACAGTGTACCAGTAGAAGGTTTGGCTGCCGGTTCGTTAGTAACCTTTTCAGTCCGGGTGGCAGACGGGTCAGGATGAGTAGAGCCATAAATCATAAGTGTGGCTTTTTATTTTGATTGTCTAACGATCATTATGGCCAAGATCCCTTCCTGGGGCGATAACATCCCTGACTTTCTGCTTGATTTCCTTGGGTTGAGGAAAACCTCCATGCTTTTTTCTTTCCCAGACCTCTTGACCGTTCAGCTTTATAGTAAAGATACCGCCGGTTCCCGGCTTTAACCGGACTTCACCTATATCCGTGCTGAAGGTACTTAGCAGTTCCTGTGCCAGCCAAGCAGAACGTAACAGCCATTGGCATTGACTGCAGTACTCAATCTCGATAACGGGCTTTTCTGTCATGGCTCCCTCGCTTAGAATCCGCAGCTTATTTTTTACGCTTTATAAGTTGTGGCCTCATCTTCGTGGAGAGTGCCCATTTTATCAAGGCTCTTTTATCAAGACAGGTACAATGCATGGATTCAATGGTTGATCCAGCGATTGAAAACTATTGCCAGGCTATGACATCCGGTGAGTCTCCGATTCTGGCAGAGCTTGCTCAGGCCACAGTGGACCGAACCCGCTACCCGGTGAATCTCTCTGGTCGGCTGGTGGGGCAGACCCTGAAAATGCTGCTTAAGATCAGTCGCAGCAAAACGGTTCTGGAGATTGGTATGTTTACTGGCTATGCTGCGCTGTCCATGGCAGAAGGTTTGCCAGATGATGGTGTAGTTTATGCCTGTGAGACCAACCCCAGATCCATTGCCATAGGGCAGGAGTTTTTCGACCGCTCCCCCCATGGCCATAAAATCAAAGTGCTCTTTGGCAGAGCACTGGATACCATCCCGGAAATCAGGGAAAAACTGGACCTGGTATTTATTGATGCGGATAAGAAGAAGTACCGTGATTATCTGGAGATGGTACTGCCCATGATGAACCCGAACGGGCTTATCGTTATTGATGACGCTCTCTGGAAAGGGAAGGTGCTTGATCCTCAAGAGGAACGGGATCAGGTGATTGCAGACTTGAATCGTTATATTTATGAGCACCCAAACCTTGAGAGTGTGCTGCTGCCCATTCGGCATGGTCTAAATATTGTGCGAAAAGTCTGATCTTCTACCGTTCTACCATTTATCCACTATTATCCATTACTCCCAAATGGTTATTTAAGATAAGGGGGCGTTCATGATTATCTATGAAGTCAATTGTCTGGTGGATAATGGTATTGTGGATGAGTTCAGGGCCTGGTTAAAGCCACACGTTGAGGCAGTGCTGAAGGCTGATGGGTTTCAAAGTGCGGAAGTACTTAACCTGACGGATGATGATCAGCTGACAGCAAGACCTTATTCAACGGGCTTTTCTATTCGCTATCAAGTGTCTGGGCAAAGTGCGCTGGATCACTATCTGTTGCACCTTGCTCCTGCACTTCGTAAGGATGGCATTGATACATTTGGTGATCAGTTCACAGCTTATCGTCGTGTATTAAAAGCAGACGCCTGACCATCACACCTAAGACAACCGGGAGCAGATATACTCCCGGCCTGCCATTCAAAGATGATTATAACTGTTGATCATCTGCTGGATCTCACCGGACTGGTGCATCCTTTTCAGCTCGTTATTCAGTTGCGAAACGACAGCTGGATCCGTGTCTTTATGCATGGCAAGCCAAAGGGAGCTTTCGCTGAAGGTGTGAATGGGTTTGACCGGTATATTAAAGTTGGATGCGGTATAAGGCCCGGTCAATGAACTGGAAGCCCAGAGTTCAATCTTGCCAAGTTTCAGTTTGACGACATTGACCGCATCGCTTTTGGCGGGCACAACACCAATTTTGTGCTCCATCAGATGATCCGTGATGGCATCGTACTCATAGGACCCCACCTGAAACTGTTTCAGGTCATCCAGTGAGTTGATGGTCACTTCACTGTCCTGAGGGGCAAGAATCACCCAGTCCTCCTTATAAAGAGGGCCTACCCACTGAAAACTACCCTCACGTTCAGGGGTTCGGAACGTGGAGTATACGCCGTAGCCAGCAGTGTCCCTGGCACTGTTGTAGGCTTCATCCCAATCGCTCATCAGGGTGAAGTCCACATCATAGCCTGTGGTTGCAAAGAGCTTGCGCATGATATCGGTGGCAAATCCGGAAACCCGGTCATTCCTTGCGTAGGAAGTGCCATTGTTGGTCATGTTCAGTGGAGGAAAGTTCTCAGTGACCAAGTGGAAACTGGTGATCTGGGCGTTGCTGGCTAAGGAAAAAAACAGCAAGAACAAAAATGGAATACGTCGAAACATCATTGCGATCCCTACAGCTTGAAATATTGTTCGGTGAGTTATTGCTGGTCAATTGTAAGAGAAAGTGGGGGAGGCTGAAAACTATATATCCGCTGTCATGTGAGGGAGGGAGTATAATGTTATTATGTTCCCTGCAGTATTAATAATAAAGAACGCGCACTATTTTTTGCTATGGAGCGTAGATGCCACTCAACAGTTGTTAGTGGCGGCAGTTTCCATGCATCTCGCTGATTAGGCGGTACTAATTTATTGTTCAGGTCAAAGAAATGTTGGGGTTATTTTTGTTTATCGTCTGATTTATTCCCGAAGGTATGACGGGTATGACAGTGAATGGTCTCTCCCAGACCTTTACTTCCACCACTACGATCCCATTCTGGGTGGTGGCCATGAGGTGCGCCGCTCCCTTTTCCTTCAGGTATATCATACTGTGAATTGATAAACAGTTCATGAGCAAAAGCAAGGTCTGTTTTAGGTTTAGAGGGAGCAGAAAGGCCAAACATATTTTTCCCTATTATGCCCAGCATTGTTGCTCCTTTGCTATTTGAGCCTTTCCTTTCACTCAGTGCCTTTTGATAAACTTCTGCATAGCTGGTTTCACCATTATTGTTTTCGGCTTTCTGTAAGGGGTGTAAAAGTTCCGCATTGCCGGAAACATTTTTCACTGATGTTCCTCGCATCATACCTTGTTGCTGCTCTTCTGTTACGTCATCACTATCTGAATCCGAGTAACAGCATAGACAGCAGATATCACAGCAAAAAATATCCATTGATTCGTTAGTACCATTGTTGGTTATTTATGTGCATTGATTGCTTTAATTTAGAATCAAAAGAAGATACATCAATTTTGTCTGATGTGTTTTGTGTCTTTTTGTTCTTTTTTTTGGGTTCTGCCTGCCAGATTTTTGCTGTAATAAGCAAATTAACTATGCATATCCTGTATTTATTTTAATCTTGTTAGAATTTTTTGGCGTCAACCGCTTTAAAACAGAATTAAAATTTAAAATTAATGTTTTCTAAGGTTTTTTTTCTGTTATGTCAGTATGTTAGAACTTGTACTTGTGTCTAGGATTGGTTAGATTCGCTCTCCACTGAAGGAGGACAGAGTGCCTTCTGTTCTTCTGATGATTCCAATAAATACAAGAAGGTGGTCATTCAGGATGACCCGTGAAGGAGTACTTGAGTTTATGAATCAAAATCTGGCAACCCGTATTCTTGCCTCTCTGGTAATTGGTCTTGTGCTGGGTAGCGCAATTCAGCTCTTTGCCAGTTCGGATGGTTTTTTGCAGACCTATCTGGTGGATGGTTTGTTCCATGCCGGCGGAAGCATCTTTGTTGGGATGATCAAACTGCTGGTAGTGCCACTGATCTTTATCTCCATCGTCAATGCAGTTTGCAATCTGGAAGATGTTGGCCAGTTTGGACGTCTCGGTTTCAAAACCTTTGGCTTGTATCTGGTCAATACTGTGGTCGCGATTACTGCTGCGATTGGTCTGGCCATGGTGGTTCAACCGGGTATCGGTGCTAACCTGGGGCTGGCAGATGAGTCCCTGACGTTAAGCCGTACCAGTCTGCCAAATCTGCTGGATATGGTGATAGCGGTTGTACCAACGAATCCGGTACAGGCATTTGCTGAAGGCAATATTCTTCAGATTCTCTTTATGGCCATTGTCACCGGTATCGCGGTGAAGAAGCTGGAAAACCATGAGACACACAGTGTCAGTAATGCTTTTGCTCTGGCAAACAGCGTGATGATGAAACTGATCACCATGGTGATGAGTATGGCGCCTCTCGGTGTTCTGTTCCTTACCGCCAAGCTGGGTGCAACCCTGGATGCTGGCAGTATTGTCAGTGTGATGGCTTATGTCCTGACGGCTCTGGCGGTGATGGCGGTGTGGCTGTTTGTCTTCTACCCCTTGGTTGTTGGCATTACCACGGGTATCAGTCCACTGCAGTTTATTCGTCAGACCCGTGAACAGATGATGTTCTCTCTGTCCACCGCCAGTTCCAATGCGACCATTCCGGTGACATTCAGAACGCTGACGGAAAAACTGGGAGTTTCCGAGAAGGTAGCAGGATTCTCGGTACCACTGGGTGCCACCATGAATATGTCTGGTGCGGCAATCTATATGGTGGTTGCTACTATCTTTGTTGCCAACGCTTATGGTGTTGAACTGGGTAGCACTGCACTGTTTACCCTTGGCTTTACTGCATTTCTGCTGGCGATTGCTACCGGTGGTATTCCCGGTGGTGCGGTGGTAACCACGGGTGTTCTTCTGCACACACTGGGTCTGCCCGCTGAGGCTCTCGGTATTATCATTGCCACTGACCGGATTCTTGACGCCGCCTGCACTGTAACCAATGTGGTGGGTGATACCGCAGTCAGCACCATTGTTGCCAAGAGTGAAGGCCAGATTTCTGATGTTGATTCCGTAGCTAATGAGAAAGCGACAGGTGAAGTTCAGTACAGCTGAATATTTCCAAATCTGAACTAAAGATAAAGCCAGAAGTGCGATAAGTGCTTCTGGCTTTTCTGCTTTATAAATGAGGCAGGATAACCTTAGATCAAACAATTGTTTGAAGGTTTAGCAGATCATTCTTTATACTCGAAAAAACAGTAATAAAAAGAAGAAGTATAAGGACGTAGAAATGGATTTTAATCGATCATTGCTAAGTATTGCCATTGCGGCAGTAACTGCTTTCTCTTTTTCCAGTGGAGCAGTAGCCCAGTGTTCAGGATCCCCTACCTCTGAAGGCGGTGACATCGTCATCAGTGTTGAGGGTGAAACCTGTGGCGCGGTCAGTGTTGATGCTTCTCCCGATCAAGGCGGCAATGGTCGTGTTGGTAATATCTCTGTTGAAGGTACTATTGATAGCAGTGGTGATGGTGTAGCACTTTATATTAATGCTGTTGGACAGTTTGATGGCAATGAACCAAGTGTCGGAAATATTATTAATAGTGGCACCATCAGATCAGCTGAGGAAGGTATTCAGGTCGGTGATTACTCTCAGGCAGCAACCGGTATTATCGGTAATATAATCAATACTGGTGAAATTTACTCAGTTCGGGAAGGTATTGATGTAACTCTCGATGATAATGGTCAGGTTGGTAACATTGAAAACCAGAATAAAATTGAGTCCAGCGAAAAGTTTGGCCTCTTTGTCAGCACCTATGGTAATAGCTCAGTTCAGGATGTGATTAATTCCGGAGCGATAAAGAGTGGTTACGATGATGATGCCTTTAAGGTCTATGCCAGGGAGAACAGTAGGGTTGGAAACATTGTCAACAGTGGAAGTATTCAGTCAGGTTAGTGGGGGCTAGTGGTTCAGACCAACGACCTGGTAGGTGATGATGGCAATGCCCTCGTTGGCAATGTTACTAATTCAGGAGCGATAAATGCTGAGGAAGACGCTTTATATGTCTTTGCCAATAGAGGGACTATTGGTGACGTTGTCAATTCTGGAACTCTGATTTCTCAAGATGATTATGGACTCTATATTCGAACCTTTGAAGGAGGCACCATTGGGACGGTGACCAATAGTGGTTCAATTACATCGGTGAACGATGATGCCGTTCGATTTGAAGGTCTGTCTCATACCTTTGTCAACACCGGAACCATTACCGGACTGACCAGCTTCATGGGAGGTGAGCACACTTTTATTCTGGAAGGCGGTCTTGTTGATGGCAATGTAGAGGGAGCTTCGGCAGTTCGAGTGACCGGCATTGCCGAATTAACGGGTAATATTTACGGAATACAGCCTTATTACAGCAACATTAATGGCGTTAATTACGCCAGATTTGATTCAGAAGTGGAGTATGCTGATTTTCTTGCAAAAGCAGCTGCCAGTGCCATAACTATTACCGATACCGGTCGTTTGCAGGTTGGTACTAAAGGTGATGTTGTATTTGAGGTTGATTTAGTCCAACAGGGCGAACTGGCGGTTCTCCTCGGTGGAGAAAATAATCTTCAAAATGGTAATCCAACCGCCAGGTTGACGCTTCAGTCTCAGACGGTTCTTGTTGGTGAAGAAGGGAATGCTCAACAGGAAACAGTGACTACCCCCAAGGCTGAATTTGCCGAGGGGGCTTCCATTCTTGTTATACCGGACTATAAAGGTGACTTTGCCTATGGCGATACGGAGCAATACCGTGTTCTGAGTGCCACAGGAATTACCGGTATTCCGGCAGTGTCTTCTGCATCCATTCTATACACCGTCGATGATGCCTCGGTGGTGGAAGGTCAGCATGTGGATGTTAAGGTTTCAACCACTGACCTCTCAGCCGTGGTTGCAGAAAATAGCAGTGATGCTCTGGTAAATCAGGTTGCCGGTTTTCTGGAAAGCTATCTTGGAAGCCTTGATCAACAGACCGCCGCTGGCTTTATTGACAGTGAGCAGCTGCTCAGCATTTCTGATACTGATGGTTTGATTGATTATCTCCAGCAGCAGTATCCCAGCGGCGATACGGCTGCCCTGGCTGCCATTGCCGCCGCTGCAGAACAGATGCAGGGCGAAGTGTTCAACAACTTGCTCTCACGACTGGCCAGCCTTCGTGACGGTGGTCGTTCCGGTGTATCGTCCGGTGATGTGCTGGAGCAGGGGGCTGTCTGGTTGAAAGCCATCGGTGCAGAAGCGGATCAAGGTAGCCAGAGCAGTAATGGCACCCGTTACAATGGCTATAAAAGTCGATTGAAGGGTATCAGTTTTGGTGGTGATACCGATCTGAGTGATACCTACACGTTGGGGGCTTCTTTCAGCTATGCCGAGGCGGATGTCAATGTTAAGGATGCCTCCGCCAGCAGCGATATTGAAAGCTATCAACTCAGTGTATACAGCAACTTGCAGAATCATGACTGGTTTCTTGATTCCATAGTCAATGTTGGTTTCAACCGGACTGAGAGTGTCAGTTATGACGGCAGTGTCAAAGGTACTTCCGACTACAGCAGCAAACAGTTAGGCCTGCTGGCAACGGGTGGTAAGGAGTTCTGGTACAACAATAATGACACATTGGTTGAGCCTCGAGTCAGCCTTGAGTATAGCCATCTGAGAACGGAGGATTATTCTCAAAGCTACAGTGATGGGTCACCTTCTACACAGGTGTCATCGGATAACATCAATGTTCTGGAGCTGGGTGCTGGTGTTCGTTTTAGTCATCTGCTGGAACTGGGCCGTGGTATCCTGCTGCCGGAAGCAAGCTTGATGGTATACCACGACTTTGTTGGCGATGCTGTGAATGCCGATGTCATTGCCGAGGTGTTCAATCAGACCCTTACATTACGGACCATTGGTGTAGCCCCTGAGAAAACATCCTATAAAGCAAGCCTGGGCGTGGATTACTGGATGGATAACAATCTGAGCTTTCTGCTTAACTATGAGCATCGATGGGCAACAGGGTTTAAATCTGACAGCCTGCAGGCTCAGATGCGTTATGATTTTTAAGTCTGCCTGATACCAGAGTATGACTCTTGGTGTTTTTCATAGGAATAGCGTTCTGAAATATGACCGCTATTCACTTAAAGCCTTGGGTAACCCAGTTTATCCATATGTGCCATGGCCGCCCCGGGGTTTACCACTCCGTGTCCCCATGTTTCATTGATCATATTGCCTCCCTTTTTATCAGCGGTCAGAAAAATGATGCTGGCAATGTCGGGTGGCGCCAGCTCGGGTGCCCGTTCATGAATCATCGCAGCTAAAGCGGTTACGTAGGCTGTGGCTCCACTGGTGCCTTCGTAGAAGTTAAAGGTACCTGTATAGTATGGCGCTGCGACGGTTCTGTCTTTAAGCACTCCGGCGGGTTTATTGGGTTTGTCCTTGCCCAGATCACCAATCACATTAATGAAGAAGTCTTCAATACCAAGATCCTGTGCAGCCAGCATATGAAGATTACAGGCATTATAAAACTGTGCGCAGACATATTGAGGCTCATTAAAAAAATAGAATCTGATGGGCGTTTCTGTCGAACCTATGTGGCGGTTGATAGTGGCGGCCTGCTCCGAACAGACGTTAGTATCATTGCCTGCAGCACTGATAAATAAAGGTAGCTCCGGAAATCGGTCAATATATTCCTGAAGTATGGCTTTGGCCATACCATAGTCAGAAAGGATATAGCTCTGGTTGACAATAATAATATGGCTTTCTGTGTCCAGGTTCAGTGGTGGTGGGCGATCTAACGGCCCATGAAAAATGTTGGCCAGCACCTCAGGCAAGCTTGAAACCCGGGGCCACAGCAAGCTGGGGAAGCTTTCCTTTACGGATTTTGGCAGTTGTTTTTTCAGATGATCCGCGGGAGGAAGGCCATGATTGTCTTCTTTCATAACATCCAGGTGCATGGTGAAAGCCCAGGACCTTATATTGAGCTTATCTTTTATCCCGAGCTCTTTGTGGTACTTTCCAATAATGATGTCTCTCATAAGCTGGCCGTGGGATGGCGAAAAAGGTCCAAGGCGGTTAGTAAAATGATCTTCAATCAGTATAATTCCATGCTGTTTTTCAGGCGGGTGGTTATTAGCTGAGGCCGAAGAGGATAAGGTTCCCAGAATCAGGAAAGTCAGAAGTACTAGGGTAGGATAATGAATAGTCATGCTAGGTCATCAACGGTCACTGCTCGTCAGAATTTATAGACAGTATTTCTGGCAATTTTGTTTCAGAATTAATAGGGCTCCCTACAGGAGCCCATTGGTCTGTGGGTTATAATTCACCAGCCCCCTGAGAAGCACGACAAACATAGATATCAGCAACAAGGCCGTTGGAGTAGGTTGGATAGTGTTCATGAACCGCCTGTTTGACAGCGTCCACTTTTTCTTCCGGAATCAGGGCAACGACACAGCCTCCAAATCCACCACCGGTCATTCTGACCCCACCTTCACTGCCAATGACGGCTTTAACAATGTCAACAATGCCGTCAATGGCTGGAACAGTAATCTCAAAATCATCCCGCATGGAAATATGGGATTCAGCCATTAACCGCCCCATGGCTTTCAGGTCTCCCCTGGCCAGTGCTTCGGCAGCTGCCAGAGTGCGATCATTTTCAGTCACAACATGTCGGGCCCGGCGATAGGTGAGTTCATCCAGCTCACTCTGGCTGGCTTCCAGCTGATCCAGGGTAATGTCTCGCAGAGCCTTAACGCCAAAGTGCTGAGCTGCCGCTTCACACTGTGCCCGGCGAGTGTTGTATTCACTGTCCACCAGGCCGCGTTTTACATTGGAATTGATGATCACGACTGCAGCGTTTTGAGGGATTGGCACCAGTCGGGTATCCAGTGACCGGCAGTCCAGCAGCATGGCGTGGTCTTCCTTACCACAGGCTGAAATCATCTGGTCCATGATGCCGCACTTGCAGCCAACAAACTCGTTCTCTGCTTTCTGGCCAATCAGGGCCAGTTCTTTCAGACTGACATCCAGCCCGGACATTCGGGTCAGTGTCAGGCCCGTAACCACTTCCAGGCAGGCGGATGAACTGAGACCTGCACCCTGGGGAACATTACCAATAATGGCAATGTTGACACCCTTGAGACTCATGCCTTTTTCCATCAATACAGTGGCGACACCACGAACGTAGTTGCTCCAGAAGGCTTCTTCGCTATGAGAAACCGGTAAGGAAAGCTCAAACTCGGATACCTGTCCGTCGTAACTGTGAGCAGTAGCCACGACTTTCTGATCATCTCTTGGAGAAGTAGCAATCATTGCCTGGTAGTCAATGGCGCAGGGCAGCACGAAACCATCGTTGTAGTCGGTGTGCTCACCAATCAGGTTGACCCGGCCTGGTGCCTGAAAATAGTGAGTTGGCTGATGACCAAAGGTTTTCTCGAACAGTTCAGTCAGGGTTTGTTGCTGGTTCATCATACTTTCCATAACTCTTTTCAAAATTGGGATCAATCTTAAAGATTCTCTGCAGGCTCGGCGCTGTTTTCCAGATAGTGCACATCGGGCAGTTCGCGCAGACGGGCGGCAGCCTGCTCAGCGGTGAGATCACGCTGAGTTTCTGCCAGCATTTCAAAACCCACCATAAACTTGCGAACGGTTGCTGACCTCAGCAGTGGTGGATAGAAATGAGCGTGCAGTTGCCAGTGGCGGTCATCTGTACCTGCCTCGCCCTGATGACAGGGCGCACCGTGCCAGCCCATGGAGTAGGGGAATGAGGTCTGGAACAGGTTGTCATACTTTGTCGTCAGCTTTTTCAGGATGTCGGCCAGGGCGTCACGTTCCACTTCTGTCAAGTCGGGCATGCGCAGTACATGGCGTTTGGGCAGCAGGAGTGTTTCAAATGGCCAGGCAGCCCAATAAGGAACTACGGCAATCCAGTGGTCGTTTTCAACGACAGTGCGTTCCCCGGACTCGGATTCCCGCAATGCATACTCAACCAGCAGGTTGACGCCCTTGTCGTTCAGCCATTGACGTTGGTTATCGTCTTCTTTGCGTGCTTCGTTGGGGAGAAAACTGCTGGCCCAGATCTGGCCATGAGGATGTGGGTTGGAACAACCCATCACGGCCCCTTTATTTTCAAACAGCTGCACCCAGGGGTAAGTCTGTCCCAGTTCAATAACCTGTTCTGCCCAGGTATCCACAACCTTGCGGATTTCCTGCTCGGACAACTGCGGCAGGGTTTTGCTGTGATCCGGTGAAAAGCAGATAACCCGTGCTTCCCCTCTGGCAGGGCTGCTCTGGAAAAGGTCTGATTCGCTGATTGCATCCGGGGTATCTGTCAGCAGTGCCGGGAAATCATTGGGGAAAACATAAGGGTCGGTATAGTCAGGGTTATGGTCACCGGTAATACGGTCATTTCCCGGGCAGAGAAAGCACTCAGGATCGTGAACCGGACGAAAGTCTGGAGCTGTTTTCTCCACCTGTCCCTGCCATGGGCGCTTGGCACGATGGGGAGATACCAGTACCCAGTCGCCAATCAGTGGGTTGAATCGACGGTGTGGATGATCAACAGGATTAAATGGTGTCATTGGTTTGCCTTTATTCGCTGCCCGCCTCCCGCTACCCGTTAAAGATAAGACGATCTTTTACGGGAAACGGGTAGTGGGAGGCGGGCAGCGGTTTTATTAATTAAATCCGTTCGGGTTTTCTGACTGCCAGCGCCAGGTATCTATCGTCATATCTTCAACGGTGCGGATGGCTTTCCAGCCCAGCTTTTGCTCGGCATAGGCAGGATCGGCATAGCACTGGGCGATATCACCGGGGCGGCGTGGCTGGATTTTATGAGGCAGCACTTTGCCACAGGCTTTTTCAAAGGCATGAAGCATATCCAGTACACTACTGCCTTTGCCGGTACCCAGGTTATAGGTATGCACGCCGTGATCAGCCCAATGGGTTCGCAATGCCGCAAGGTGGCCAAGGGAGAGGTCGACAACATGGATGTAGTCGCGCACACCGGTACCATCGTGGGTAGCGTAGTCATTGCCAAATACGTTGAGCTGCTCCAGCTTGCCCACGGCCACCTGGGCAATATAAGGCATCAGGTTGTTGGGGATACCGCTGGGATCTTCACCGATTAGACCCGATGCGTGGGCGCCAACTGGGTTGAAATAGCGCAGAATGCTGAAATTCCAGCGATCATCGGACGCTGCCGTATCACGAAGAATCTCTTCCACCATGAACTTGCTGCGGCCGTAGGGGTTTGTGACCTGTCCAACCGGGAAGTCTTCCTTGATCGGTACTTCATGTGGGTCGCCGTATACCGTTGCAGAAGAGCTGAAGACCAGATGACGTACGTCAAACTCTTCCATGATTTCCAGAAGTTTTACCGTACCGCTGACATTGTTATCAAAATACGCCAGGGGTATCCGGGTAGACTCACCCACTGCTTTTAATCCGGCAAAGTGAATCACCGCTTCAATGGAGTGCTTGTCGAATACGGCACGAAGGGCTTCTTTATCGCGTATATCGACAGGATAAAAAGCGGGTTGTTTACCCGTCAGGCTTTCCACACGGTGCAGGGAGGTCTCATGGCTGTTGCACAGGTTATCAACGACGACGACGTCATAACCGGCATTCAGTAATTCCAGACAGGTGTGGCTGCCAATGTAGCCAGCGCCTCCGGTGATCAGGATGCTCATTGTCTACCTCGTTCAGGCAGCGTGTCTGCCTGTTGAATAATCTCTTGTGATCATTTTAGAAACAGGTTGCAGTAGGTTTCTTTTACGGTTTTTTCTCTGTTTTTCCCGAAAACAAAGATTTATGCGATGGCAGCAGGTATCATGATGAGGCTTTTTGATAAGGGTCAATATTTGTGAGCAGTCAGCAGCCGTTGTCTGTCGGGCAACCTGTCAGGAAAAAAAACTGTGGAACCGAAGGTGTGGTACCCATGCCTGGATCAATTTCCGATATTCAGGGGGACATCTTTTATATCGAAAACCGGGCACCTTATATTATGGACAGTGGTCATGTTCATGGCCATGTTGAGTTGAACTATCTGCTGGGGTGCTCTGCTACTTATATTGTTAATGGGCGGGAGCAGCGTATCCCTGAGAACCGGCTGGCCATCTTCTGGGCCAACATGCCGCATCGGCTGGTGACTCTTGAGGAAAGAAGTCAGGGGGAAGGCATGCTCTATAACCTCTATATCCCCTTACCGGAGTTTCTTCAGTGGCCATTAACAGAACAACTCAGGCAGGAGGTGATGACAGGCTCTATTGCCCTGGCAAAACCAGATCATGACTATCTGATCATGAGACTGAGTCGATGGTATGAGGATTTTCAGAGTGTGCATCCGGAATTGAAGGAGATTATTCTGGGTGAGCTTTCGCTGCTGTTAAAAAGAATCAGTTTTCAGGGGTGGGATCACCCGGAGAGTTTTTCATCTGGAGATCATTTTGAGGAATCACCGGCAGAAACGGATCAAGCTTCCAGTAATCCGGGGAGTGGTCGGTTGAAAGGTGTACACCACGTTTCCACCATGATTCACTTTATAGGGGAAAACCTGCATCGGCCTATTTCAACGGCAGATGTGGCAGCTCATCTTGGCTTGCACAAGAATTATACGACTAACCTTTTTACCAGCGTGATGGGTGTATCCATTAAACAATATCTGCAGTTTCAGCGTCTGCAGAAAGCTCAACTGCTGCTTATGGACAGTGAGCGCCCCATTGCCGACATCGGCTATGCCTGTGGTTTCAGTTCTCTCAGTCGTTTTTATGAGGCTTTTCAGCGTTACTTTGGTATGCCGCCGGGGCAATTCAGGAAAAAGCTTTTATAACTCAGGGTGCGTTATGAACCACTGACCGTAGTACCCGATTACCTTCAAAATATACGGTCAATTTCTGATCTGGGTAATACCAGCGAGTGATGGCGGGTTCGCCAATGGTTTCAGTCTGGCTCGCGTTGCCCAGTATTTGCCTGACCTCATCCATGGTTTGACCATGTTCCGGTAGAGCCAGAGATTGGCGCAACTGCTGAGACTGGCTGCCTACGGGGACTATGATCGTGCCATCTGAATGTGGGGACTCTGGTGTAAGGCTGCTGGCCGAGACTTCAGCTGTAAAGAGTATGCAAAAGTTTAGAAAGGTAACTGACAAAAGAGTCAATAGTGCTCTGTTCATTTAGCGTTTAGCCTTGTTTATGTACTGATACACACTATGGTGACGTAGTCAGTGCTGATGGCATTTATATCAATAAACGATTGTTCAATATTATTCTACTGTATCCCACACTAGACCGAACTGAAATGGCTCCTGCTACTATTTTTCCTTATCCTGCCGAGCTGTTGGCATAAATAGAAGCAAAGTGCAGGAAAATTCGACGGGATTTATTCTGCTTTATGGCATAATGCCAAGCTTGTCCTTACTGGCTCTTTTGAAATGAGTGGCAAAGTCCGCCCTTTACATGCCGATGGCACAAGGGGGGCGGGCAGAACTGGCAGAATAAATGTTTAGACCATTACCTTTTTTTATAGGTTTGCGCTATACCCGCGCAAAGCGAAGGAATCATTTTATATCCTTCATCTCCGGAACATCCATGGTGGGGCTGACCCTGGGTGTTTCTGTCCTGATTATTGTGCTGTCAGTGATGAATGGCTTTGATCGAGAGCTCAAGCAGCGGGTACTGGGTATGGTGCCTCATGCAACGATTACAGCTGCTGGTGGTGGTATTGATGACTGGAAGGAGCTGGTAAACACCATTCCAGAAAAAGAAGGCATCGACGCGGCTGCGCCTTTTGTCGATGCCCAGGGTATGCTGACTAACGGTGACCAGGTGAGAGGAACACTGGTTTACGGTATTGACCCTGAGTATGAAAGAAAAGTCTCCATTATTGCTGATCATATGAAGCAGGGAGCACTGGAAGACCTTCAAACTGGAGAGTTTGGTATTCTTCTTGGTGAAATTCTGGCCAATTATCTGGGTGTATCTGTCGGGGATAAAGTAACGATGGTTCTGCCTGAAGCCAGTGTTAATCTTGCTGGTGTTCTGCCTCGCCTTAAACGTTTTACCGTCGTTGGTACGTTCTCTGTGGGTGCGGATGTGGATGGCAATCTGGCTTATGCGCATCGTGAAGATCTGGCCCGTTTTCTGCGTGTTCCTGAAGGGGTGACCGGTATACGCCTCAAAATGGATGATCTTTTTGCAGCACCCAAACTGGCATGGGATGTGGCGGTTACCTTACCCGGGCGTTACTACGTTCAGGACTGGACCCGGACCCATGGCCGCCTGTTCCAGGCGATTCAAATGGAAAAGACCATGGTGGGCCTTCTTCTTACCCTGATTGTTGCTGTTGCAGCTTTTAATATTGTCTCCACGCTGGTGATGGTGGTGACTGATAAACAGGGTGATATTGCCATCCTCAGAACGTTTGGTGCGACGCCCAAAATGATTATGGGGATTTTTATGGTCCAGGGATCCCTGATTGGTGTTATCGGGACGCTTCTTGGGGTTGCCCTGGGGATTGCCGGGGCGCTGAATGTTTCCGAAATCGTCGGTGCTCTGGAAAAATTGCTGGGTATTCACTTTCTGAGCCCTGATGTTTACTTTATCAGCTACCTGCCATCGGAGCTAATGTGGCAGGATGTTGCGGTGATCAGTGTATCCGGTTTGCTGATGAGTTTTCTGGCAACCCTTTATCCGGCATGGCGAGCCTCAAGAACCCAGCCAGCGGAGGCTCTTTGTTATGAATAATCCTGAGAACCGTGTTGTCCTGGAGTGCCGCAGTCTGACCAAAGAGTTTTCTGAAGGTCCTGAAAAGCTTGAGGTGCTCAGAGGGATAGACCTGTTGGTATCACCTTCTGAAAGAGTAGCGATTGTCGGTACTTCAGGCTCAGGAAAAACAACGCTGCTTCAGCTGTTGGCTGGGTTGGATTACCCTTCCCAAGGTGAGGTAATACTCTGTGGCCATCAGTTGATGAATGTATCAGAACAGCAGCAGGGAGAATTGCGCAACCGTCACCTGGGCTTTGTTTATCAGTTCCATCATTTGCTGCCAGAATTTACCGCCCTGGAAAATGTTGCCATGCCATTACTGCTTCGTAAGGAAGTATCCGTGCGGCAGGCAAGAATAAGAGCGGAAAAAATGCTGGGTATGGTGGGGTTGTCTAAAAGAGCCCGCCATAAGCCGGCAGAGCTTTCCGGTGGTGAACGGCAGAGGGTGGCTATTGCCCGTGCATTGGTCGCCAAGCCAGACCTGGTGCTGATGGATGAGCCAACGGGTAACCTGGACCCTCATACCGCCAGCAAGATTCATGAGCTGATGAAATCCCTCAGTAAAAAGCTGACAACCAGTTTTATTGTCGTGACTCATGATATGGCATTTGCCCGACAGATGGATCGAGCATTACGCCTGGAAGATGGGAACCTTGTTCCTGTGCCATAAAAAAAGCCCTCGTCAGAGGGCTTTTTTTATACTTGGATCAACTATTGGTTATCACCACCTATCTTCTCTTCATGGCGTACATAAACCTTAAAAGCGCTGCTTTCTTCTTCTGGTCCGTCATAACCGTCACCGCCTTTGAACCTGCTTTCCGACCACACAAAGTCGTCGGTAGAACTGAAGGTCGAACCTGAATGGTCGGCAATATAGTATGCATTATCACCACCAGTGACTCTGTTCTCATTAGCGATGGCCGATGCTGCGCTGATGGCTAATCCGGCAATGAGGGTCATGGTGGTAGCAGTTCTGATGATCATGGTCCATCCTTTGGATGTTGTTGCTGGCTTTATTTTTATCGTCCGTGGCCTGCTATGAATTAGCGGCTGAATATAAAACCAGGGTAAATATTTTCTTTACACAAGGCTTTGACTATCCGTCAGTCATGCCCACCAGAGATAGCGTCTGGCGGATAGTATCAATCCTGACCTCTCCATAGAGTCCCCACCAGTTGCAGGATTCCAGACAGATATCAACAATAAAGCCCTCCTTGCTCTCTTCAACATGTTTGATGGTATTAAAGCCTTTTGAAGAGTCGGTCATATACTGCAGCAGAAACCAGTTTCCTTTTGCATTGCTTACAAAGCTGTATGCTGCCTGATGATAGAGAGGGCGGTTCAGGGTAATAATATTCACAAAACTTCCCGACGCTTTTTGAGTCCACTCAATGTGCAGGTCGCTATCAGCAAGTTGTAATGTTGTCAGCAACTCTTCAAATGACAGTCTATCTCCTGCTATGGGGAGAAGCGCACTCTGGAAGGACAGTTCTTTCCCATTCCTGATGATATGTTTTGGCGTATACGATAGTTCGATCTGTTCCGGTAAAAACTGTCTGAGCTGCTGCTCTCTTTCCATACTCTCTAAATGCCGGCTGATATCACAAGTGCAGAGCTCTGCTGATTTATTTTCAGGCATTTGAGAGAGCTCTGAGAACTGGTCTCTTACACATGTAATGGGCAGATCAGTGGCATCAAGTGAAAAAGCCTCCGTTGATTCCCTGGATTCACCGGGAATGACCATGCGTAAAAAATTTACGCCGATGCCTTCCATTACACCGGTATAGAGTAGAGCAGGCTTTTGAAAACTGGGTTCATAGCATATGGCGACAGGGCTCAGGTGCCGGTCATTATCCTCAAAAACAGTGACCCCTTCATATTCAATCTGAAAGTCGCTGTAACCACTGTTTTTGGTAGTGCTGAGAACGGTAAAAAAGCGCCCTGATATTGAGTTTATTTTGAGAGAAAAATGTTGGTCATTTGTCGGTTGGTCAATAGTAGACAGAGGTTTTATCACTACAAACTGCCTTTCATTGGAGCCATTACCTGGTACCGAGCAGGCCGTCAGTAAAAACATCAAAATAGAACAGATAAGAGAGGCTAACAGAGGATGCATAGGGTCTTCTTGTTAATCATTGGCTGCGTGTATATTTAAGATTATTTTTATATAAATCGCTGCATATAGATAAAAAGCGACTAATAGAAACTGCTAGACAATCTATATGCTATTTTTGATCGTCATAATCTTACCTTAACAATCATCTGGATTTTTGAACATCACTCTTCTTCTGCATATGGCAAATCTCATCAGGTCTTTTTGATAACGTGTGACGTTTGCCATAAAGCTCTATCAGTACCACAAAGGAAACACCTATGCCTTCGGTGGAAGCGTTAATCAGTCTCAATAGTGACACAGATATTCATTTAGCCACTGAAGACAATGGATTATTGGAACAGTTCTGCAAGACTCGTCAGCAGTCGGTTGATCTTTGCAGACCACTGGAAGTTGAGGATTATGGTTTGCAGGCAGCTGCATTTACCAGTCCCCCGAAATGGCACCTGGCTCATACCAGCTGGTTTTTTGAAACCTTTCTGCTGAAGCCTTTTGCTAAAGAGTACACGGTGTTTCATCCCGCTTATGAAGTGCTGTTTAACTCCTATTACAATGCGATTGGCAAGCAGTATCCAAGGCCTCAACGGGGCTTGTTATCAAGACCCACGGTCAATGAAGTCATGGAGTATCGGCATCATGTTGATCAGGCGATGGACGCATTGCTACAAGCAGCCGTTCATGAACACTACTCGAAAAGGAAAGAGGTTTTTAGGCGAGTACAGCTGGGTGTGCAGCATGAAAAACAACATCAGGAGCTTTTCTTAACAGACCTGAAGTTTTCTCTCTCGAAAAACCCACTCTTTCCCGGCTACTCATCCATTAAGAATGCCAGTCATCAAAGTAACGCTGGTCATTCACAGGGCGCGCAATGGGTCTACTATCAAGGTGGTTTGTTTCAGTTGGGGGCTGGCCAAGACACTGAATCATTCTCTTTTGATAATGAAGGCCCAGCTCATCAGGTATATATCGAGCCCTTTGAGTTATCAGATCGGCTGATCACCAATGCTGAATTTCAGGTTTTCATTGAAGATGGCGGGTATCAGCGCCCGGAGTTCTGGTTATCTGATGGCTGGGCTGAGGTGCAACAGGGTCAATGGCGACAACCGTTATACTGGATAGAAGCTAATGGTTGTCCAATGGAGTTTACACTGCATGGATTGGAGCCCTGGTCACCTGAACAGCCAGTGTGTCACCTGAGTGGCTATGAAGCGGATGCTTATGCTTGCTGGGCCGGTGGCAGGTTACCTACGGAAGCTGAGTGGGAGTTTGCTGCGTGTCAGTATGGTAAGAAAACAATTCTCTCTGAAAACAGGCTGCAACCTACGTCTGTTGATTGTGACCCACACGACCCGTTAAAACAGCTTTATGACAGCTGCTGGCAATGGACATCCAGTGCCTATCGCCCATACCCCGGTTTTAAGGCCGGTGCTGGCGCTATCGGTGAGTACAATGGCAAGTTCATGTGCAATCAATGGGTACTGCGCGGTGGCTCCTGTGTCAGCCCTGTTGATCATCTCAGGCCAACTTACCGGAATTTTTTCTATCCTCGTGATCGCTGGCAGTTCTCTGGTCTGCGTCTGGCAAGAAGTCATTAATAAACCATTCCATTTCTATCTCTGCTACCAATCATACATTTTGACCTGTTGCTATAAGGAACTCTTATGCCTGAATCAGCCATTATGGAGATGAATAATGTTAATTTTCAAAATCATCATCCTGTCAATAATGATAAAAAAGAGATTCTTGAAGGTTTGCTACGTCCACAGAAGATGCTGAATCCAAAATTTTTTTATGATCATCATGGTTCGGTATTATTTGAAAAAATTACCCAGCAGCCGGAATACTATCCGACACGAACTGAGCGAAAACTATTAAAGAAAAATGCAGGATCTATTGCGGACTGCTGTGGTACAGAAAGCATTATGCTGGAACCAGGAAGTGGCAGCAGTGAAAAGGTTCGTATTTTGCTGGATAGCCTGCGGCCTAAAGCTTATATCCCAATGGATATTGCCGGAGATTTTTTGCTGGAATCTGCCATTAAACTGGGAGAGCAGTTTCCATGGCTCGATATTCATGCGGTGTGTGCTGATTTTTCACAGCCTGGTTGGATACCAGAGAGCATTCCAGAGGGTAAGCGGCTGGTATTCTATCCAGGCTCTACCTTTGGCAATCTTCAGCCTGAAAAAGCCCTGGATTTCCTTGAGAATCTGAAAATGTTTTTGAATGGTAGTGGTGGGGTATTAATAGGGATTGACTTGCATAAACCGGAGTCGCTGCTGAATGCCGCCTATAACGACAGGAAAGGAATTACTGCACAGTTTAACTTGAATGTGCTGAATAATATTAATCAACTAGCTGAGGGTGATTTTGATCCAGCTAATTTTGAGCATTATGCATTTTATAATACCAGTCAACAGCGTATTGAAATGCATCTGGTCAGTCAGTGTGATCAAAGGGTTACTATTGATGGAGAAACCATTGCTTTCAATAAGTACGAAACCATACATACTGAGAGTTCTTATAAATACACACTGGATGGATTCGCGACGTTGGTGGCCAATGTCGGATTTCAGGTAGTTAATAGTTGGGTAGATGAGGAGAGTCTATTTAGTGTTAACTATCTGGAGCTGTAAAAAAGTGCATGAATATTTTTAACCCACTGAGACCATAACCTGATTATCCATCATCCATTATGATGGCATTGATGAACTTGATCAGATCATGGCTAATTGTATTCAATGCGCAGACTGCAATAAGGTTCAGGCTGTAGTGGTTTTGAATCCAGCTTCCTCGTCTTCAGGAGGTTCTCCATCACCTTCTGAACCGACTATAAGGTCATTCAAACTTTCAGATAATGCCAGTGGTGCGGTTTTATTGTCTGTTGATTTGTCGTCACTGTCATTGGTATCAGTGAAAAAATTATCGGTAAGTGAAGCTTCAAATCGGACTGATTTCATAGGCTGTGTTTCATGAGTATTTGAGGCCTGAGAGGAGTCATCTATAGAAGCTGGAGTATATGATTGAGTATTATGCAGTAATATGGGCAACTCTTCATTCGATTGCTGCACTCTAGCAATTTCCCTTTTAGCGCGTTCGAGCAATGGTATTTCTTCAGGAATTGATGGCTGCTGTAATGTAGCCTGATCTTCAACCTTTGATTCATTGTTTGCCGCTCTTTGTGTAAAGTATTGAATCAGTCGTTTATCAACTTTCAAGGCTATGAGTATGTCAATAATTAGGGCGACACTTAATAGGCCGGAAGTGGTTCCGGGTACATCAACATCCAAGTCAGCTACTCCCTTTAGAAGGGCCGGGCCTATTAAAGCAGGTGCAGTTATCACCGTCATACTGATATACCTAACAACGTCACATGCTGTGACAGAGTGGCATTTTGCTCTTAGATCCGGACAGCAAGACTTATCAACGGTTAATGAGTGGTTTTCAGGAGTTGACGTCAACCCCTCTGTTTTTGTTCCTGGAACAGGTTCAATGGCATCCTGCTGGTTTTTTTGATTGGCTAACCTTTCACCTATACGTTTACTCTGTTCAATATTTTCATATCTTTCATTATTAGCCTCACCTGCTGTTGAAAAACATGCTGTTAAAATCGGTATATTAAAGTTCATAGAAACCCTCATGTGCATCAGTGAATTAAATTTAAAAATCCATTTCTGATACGACAGTGGCCGAATTTAATGTTGCTCAATATTATTTGTTGTTTGTAAAGTGATATCCCGATTCCATTGAAAGAAATAATCGGCATTCTGCCTTAACACCCTGTACCCTAGTGTATTGACTGAGTATTGCAGTCAATTGCTCAGTCGTCCAGAGGTGAATAAACCCTTTTGTCTTTTAAAAAATGGTAAAATATCCAGCATTTGAATCTCTGATGCTTGACTATTTTTTAGAAAAAAATGAACTGGGAATATCTTATGTTTACTCTTAGTAAGTAGGTGGGGGAATTTGAATTATCTTTCGTTGTTTTTTATTCTTCGCTATTTTATATAATAAAAGTGTATACGTATATAATTAAGAAATTAAATTGATTTTAGTTAAGTTCAACTTTAACTAAAAAGTGGTTTTTGCTGTGTCATTTTGGAAATGATACCAGAGCATTTATCAGTGCGTGGATAATAGAACGCCAATTTGTTTAGCAGAATGACCTTATAAGTTCCGAGAATTTATCAGCAGACGACGATAAGAAAGCCCGGGACACCGGGCTTTTAATCCATTTTACTCCCTATCAGGCATCAGGGTTATCAGACTCTCTCAATCGTTCCTGCCGTTTCTGCTCTTCAGCCATAACTGCTTTAATTTCTGCCAGCACAGAATCAACATCCGCTGCCTGTTCCACCTCTGCAAACAGGCCGGTCAGTTCGGTTTCCGGTGTCAGCTCTCCATCTTCATAGAGTGCCCACATCTCCTTGGCATACTGGCTGTTCAGAAGTTCCGGAGCAAACTGTCCGTAATATTCCGTGATGTTGTTAATATCCCTGGCGAGCATGGAACGGGCATGGTTATTTGCCGAGGCATCCACGGCCTGGGGCAGGTCGATAATTACCGGACCGTACTCATCCACCAGAACATTGAACTCCGACAGGTCACCATGAACCAGGCCAGCACAGAGCATCAGCATCACATAATGCATCATGGTGGCATGGTCTTCACGGGCCTGTTCAGCAGACATAGTCACTTCCCCAAGGCGCGGGGCAACCTGGCCTTCGTCATCAGTGACCAGCTCCATCAACAGTACGCCATCGAGGCAAATATAAGGTTGTGGGACTCTTACGCCAGCTCTTGCCAGACGGAACAGGGCATCAACCTCGGCACTCTGCCAGGTCTCTTCCTGCTGCTTACGGCCATATTTGGAGCCTTTCTCAATGGCGCGCTGCCTTCGGCTGTTGCGCTCTTTGCGGCCTTCCTGATACTGGACTGCCTTTTTAAAGCTGCGCTTGGCCGCTTCCTTATATACCTTGGCGCAGCGGATTTCATCTCCACAGCGCACCACATAGACATCGGCTTCTTTACCACTCATTAGCTGGCGGAGTACTTCATCCACCAGTCCTTCATCAACCAGAGGTTGGATTCGTTTCGGGGTTCTCATAAGGAACTTTTACCTTATTTGAACCCGTGAGGGAATAGCGCTTTTGGTAATAAACGTTGGGGAGAGCGCATGACAGGCCTGTACTTTATTTCTTCTCAGGCAGCATGACGGTAACCGGCTCGTTTTCCACGCCGGTAAAAGTGACAATCAGGTCACAGGGAGTTTTGCTGATACAGCGGCCATTGTGGGCTGTATTTACCACTTCATAGATGGCTTCACCAGTTTCATAGTGGTTTTTCTGGCCGTCTTTCAGGGTAACTTCCATGGTTCCTGTGATGGTAAAACCGTAGCCAGGGTAAGGATGGTAATGCCAGCCGGTTTCACCACCAGAGGGAATTGATATTCTCAAGGTTTTTACCATTGGCTTTTTGGTTTTTGGGTAGCGCATGGGGCTGCTATCATCGGTGACCACTTGGGCTTTGATGGTGTTAACTTGCAGTTTGCCACCGTACTCTTTTTCATGATCAGGGCAGGCAACGAGGGTTGTAGTGCTAATGGCCATTATCAGGGGGAGTGCAAATCTGAACATGGGGTTCTCCTTGACGAGGTCATCTAATGATAGACACCCGCTTCAGGACATGGGTTCAATTCTAGATTTCTTAATAACTCTTGGTTAGTAGTCGCCAATATTTGTTGCCAAGATGGCAACATTATGTCTATAGAGATAGTAGAGTAGTCCTTTAATTGTTTTTCCATTCTAATGATTTTTACAATTCTCCGAAAATATGGATCTTATTTCGGAATTAAGGCAGTGGATTAACTATTACTATAGTTCCAAAAAATATACTGATCATACCAAGGTGCTTAGGAAAGGTGCGAATAAGTCCACCCTCATCTTCGGAAACCCTTGGTATTACTGATGCTGTTTTTGGGAAAAGGGACTTATTCGCAGCTTCCTTAGGGCTGCTTTGTCCCTTTTATAGGTACTAAGTTTCAGTTTTAAACCCTAAGAAACATCGCATCTCATTCAGGCTTATGTGGATTGACTGGATATCCCAATACGACAAAATATTGCCTTCACGGATCAATGTGGACTTAATCTCATCAAATAATTTCGGGGCAGAATCTCCCATACGCTTTAAGACCATTTGTTTAAGAGCCTTAAAGATATGTTCTTGTGTGTATGTAGTATAGAACTGCATGCCCATGGAAAGCATATGTATTCCATGTTCAATAGCAGACGTAACATGTTGAGTGGGGTAACCAGCCTTTGAATAGTCACCGTTAATTGAATGAAAGTATTCAATACTGGTCGCTTGAATCTGGCATAGCCCATTGTTTATATGATCAATATAGGATGGTTGAAGCATTTGCTGTGGTACAAAGTTAAAACACTCGGAGATATATTGGGGGTTAATAACTATATAAGTTATCGGGGAGGGCATTTGAGGTGCTACTTGTAGTTGTTGAGATACAGCGATCTGGAAGGAAGGTATTTGGCGGCAGCTATATTGTTCAGTTGATGCTGCTGTTTGTATCACATCACTGGAACCAGATAAAAGCTTAGTACCCGCTTCTATAGTTTCTGCTGCTGTTATAATATTTTCTTGTTTTGTTGAATTATCTGGTTTGTTTTCGGAAACCGGTAAATTCTGTGGAGTAGGCCTGTTAATTTCGTCGCGTTGATTGTTCTGTAGAATTAAGTCAGTACTTTCTGCCTCAACTGATATGCTCTGTTCTATTTCATCATCTTTCAGGTCAGCAGTGTCAGATAAGTTTGCAGCTGCTTCTTGCTCCACAGATTCTCTGGAGGTTGACGTGCTGTATTTTTGCTCCCATTGCTTGATTATATGGTCTACCTTATTTCCAATTGTTAATTCTCGCTTTGTTTTTATTTCCGGATGATTCAGTAATGACTCAGAAAACCATTGGCTGAACATGCATAGATAATGCTGGTAGTTTGCTGAAAATACCGGGTCTTCTTCTGCTTTATGGAAAACCGTCTTAAGTGCTGCTTTCAGTCGGGTTCTTGTATGAGAGCACGAAGGAACCGGTATGCAGAGATAGAGTGCTTCAATAAGCTGGAGGTCTGCGTAAGCAATGTCTGGTTTGTTTTCAATGAATCCGAGTTCATACCCCCATGTTCTGCTTGCAGTTAGCTGCCATAATGATCGCTGGTCTTCTCGTAAAATACACTCATAGGGGCTGTTTTTTTCACAGGTTTTCCGGTGTTTTGCCATGTCCTTTGCAATAGCTGCATAATTGTGAGCTCCATGTATTCTTTCGCTACGCTGATATGCCTTGATGACAGGCTGAAAATATTCAGTAAAAATGATGGTTTTTACTGTTTTAAGGCGTTTGGTGATACTCCCACTTGCACTACGCTGTATTAATCGAGATTCATTCTGTAAAATTGGCAGTAGCTCTCTGGCGGCGGTATCAAGGTTTCTGTCACTGGGGTTCTGTGGTTTCAGATATTTATCAAAAATTTCATTAAAATGTTCGTACGTTGCTGCGACACCAGATGTCGTCAGTCCTGGTTGTTTTCTTGATTTCTTTGCTTCGTTCCAGAGTGCAAGGCAATCCTTTTCAAGCATGCCTCTTTTTCCGAGACTGACTATGACCCCCTGTGTATCCCGAGCCAAATAGCGATGCCAGGTCTCCCTGTCTCGACAGGCGCAGAGAATATGCCTTGCTGAGGCTGTCATCATGACTTTCATATCTCTTCTCAGCGCGGGCAGGTTTTCCAATGCATCGTGAAAATAATCGAAGAAAACATCCAGTGTTTTAATCAGGCTAACAAATTGCTGTATGGTTCTGATTGAGTTTAGATTTACAAGTATTTTGGAAAACTCATTGTCCAGTATATCTTCGAGGGTCCTACGGACTTCACAGAACTCGAATTCACGCTCATAGTCATCATCAAAAATCATTCGTGAACAGGCGGTCAGGTCGTTATGCTGTAATGCATCCTTTCCATCAAGGTAGGTATATTCCCCTCGTAATGTTAATCTATCAGGCCGGTTCTGTTCGAGCAGCTTTTCAAGTTTTTGAATATCTGAGCTAAATCCTTGTCTCTCTCGCTGAGTGCAATAGGAGTATGACTCGCAAAACCTAATAGCTCTTTTAACACTGTTAATGTAAAAAACGAGTCCATTTCTATTGGGAATAACGGTTCTGAATTCTATGTAGCGAATTTCAGCAGAAAGCAGATCGCAGTATACTTCTCTGACTCTGGAAATAAATGGCTTCGTCGATGGTGTGTCATCTTCTCTCAAGAGTGTATTGCTGAGGCATTCCTTGAGCGCATTTATGCAACCTTTTGTCTGTATTCGTGCGCTTTTCAAATCAACCCAGTTAAAAAAAGGTGTAATAGCTAACTGAAGTACTGGTCGGAATTTTGAGCGGGCATATTTGAATTCAGGGGAATATTTTTCCAGCAGCTGAGTTTGTTGTTCATACTTTTTGACTATTTTGATAGGGAGTTCTTTGGGAGGAGCTATGGTTTGAAAATCTACAGTAAACGTTTCAGCTTCTTCTTTGAGTATACCTACCTGATAATCAATATCTTCTTTGAACCGTGCATCGATACGACCATAAGGCGTATGTCTTATCTGTGTATTTTGAGCAGGCTTGCTGGTTAATGGTTGAACATCTGTATATGTCCTGTGCAACCTGCGTGGTTTTTTTTGGGGGGCAGATAGAGCTTCGGAGAGTTGGGCTTCCTGCTTTGGAATAAAAGGTGTATCCACATTCTTTCTTGGTTTCGAATGGTAGACTCTTCTTCCTTTAGAATGAGCTATCTCATCTGAATAATCGTTGTGATCCCTGATAGTAGGTGGATTATCTTGCACGGCCTTGTAATGGGTGCTGACTCCTTTGTCTATATTCATAAGAAACTGCCATACAACTAAATTGAGTATTATAAACCATGTGAAATTTTTAGCTAATGCTAGATTGGCAGAAAAAATAGCTTTTTTTTGTATGGATTACAGTATTAAAGTACATTGAGTTTTCTATGGTGACAGTGTTTACGATATGTATTTTCAGAAAAAACATATCGCTTGGTCTAATCCATTTTTTTAATACAGTGTATTCAGTGTCGCTTTCAAAACCAGATTAGTAACGGATTGCATCTGCCAGCCCTATCAGGTTTCTGAATATATTTTAACGCGTGGGCTTGTAAAGATTTGACTTTATTTTCTACAGGAAGTGTTCAATGGCTGGCTGTCTTGTTTGAGTTTTAGGAGCTTTAAAGACATGAAGGCATGTTATTTTTATAAAAACGCCAGTTATTGCGATTTGATGAGTTTTTCTGAGCCAGAATGGGAGTCTTGTAAGGCGCATCAAGGGGCTCCATGATGCGCAGAACTCAGGCTCTAGCTTCTTTGCTTTTGTGCCAACGGATTAACCATATTTGGCAAGGCTAAAGCGGGAAGAACCTTTGGGATATACAGCGAGCAGACGATGGAAGTGGTCAGCACAGCAGCAATCACCATCAGGGAGACAGGTGTGGGTATGGCCCAGGCAGTGTCCAGCAGGAGCATTTTTATACCCACGAAACCCAGCATGCCTGCCAGTCCAAAGTGTAGATATTTAAAGCGCTCCATCAGGCTTTCCAGGACAAAGAACAGCGATCTTAAACCCAGCAGGGCCATAACGTTAGCGGTATACACCAGAAAGGGATCGGTGGTAACGGCAAAGATGGCCGGTTATAGAGTCAATGGCAAACATCAGGTCACTGAGCTCTACTACTATGACTACCAGTAGCAGGGGAGTTGCCAGCAGGCGACCGTTCTCACGTACCCAGAAAGCGGCGTCCCGGAAATCATCGGTCATAGGCAGGTGGCTGGACAGAGATCGAATCAAACGGTTATCACCAATATCCTGGGATGGCTTGAAGAACGCCATTTTGAGGGCACTCAGAATGAGCAGAACCCCAAACACGTAGAGTAACCAATGGTATTTGGCAATCAGAGCGCTGCCCACAACAATCATAATGCCGCGCATGATCAGAGCGCCTACGACGCCATAGAACAGTACTTTATGCTGATAAGCCCTTGGTACTGCAAAGGCACTGAAGATCATGGCAAAGACAAACAGGTTGTCGATACTCAGGGACTTTTCAATCAGGTATCCGGTAGTAAAGGCCAGAGCGGCTTCCTGATTGGTCAGCAGGCTGGCTGGATTAATGGCTTCCCAGAAGAAGTAGATGATCGCATTAAAAATAATTGCACAGCCAATCCAGAAGGCACTCCAGCCAAGGGCATGGCGAAGTGAAACTTCTTTGTTATCTCTGTGGAGATAAAGGTCGAGAGCCAGCATGGCCAGCACAAATATATTGAAGCCAATAATTGGCCACGTTGAGTTCAGCACGGTATGTCTCCTGCCAGAGCGTGTGCAATGAAGCACCCTGGTCATTGGGTATTGTGCTGGTCTCGTCAAAGCGTGTGAGGCTCACCATTACCGGGATTGCTCCGTACTGACGATAATGGTTCCACTTAGGGTGGGTGACTACTCCCCAACGATGCAAATCAATTAACAGTCAGTGACTGTTACTGCACGGGTAATAGTGTCTGTTGTCGGCGATGTCTTTTTCTAAGCAGTCGTTCGCGTTGTTTATCCGGGTGACGGTTATCATTATTCAGGTAGTAAGCGTCATCTTTGTACATTGTTTTTATAAGCCTTTGGGTAAGCAGGCCAATCAGAACGTCCATTAGTTATTAACTCATTTCGGGAACATGCGCCTATCTAAAGGTATACCCGGAATATAGTCAATAGCTATTTTGTCAGGTGAGGGTAATGGTTAGTCGAGCTGCTCATAACATAACCGCCTGTGCTGGCAGGCAGTTATGCGGATGCCGGTAAGCTATTCAGAGCAGAGTGTCGGTAATGTTACTGACCAGTTGATGTAGCAGGCGAGTCCTTGCTTCCAGTGTTGCCCAGGCAATGTGTGGTGTGATGATCAGATTGTCCGGTTTATTAATGATCAGAGGATAATCCTTCGGTGGGGGTTCTGTGGTGATGACATCCACTGCAGCCCCGGCAATTTCCCCATTATTAAGGGCCGTGATGAGGTCTCCTTCATTAACGATACCACCCCTGGCAGTATTGATCAGAATGGCAGAGGGTTTCATCTGCTGGAGCTCTGTCATGGAAAACAGGTCCCGGGTTGCTTCCGTCAGCGGGCAGTGAATGCTGATCGCATCGGATTCTTTGATGACCTGGTCAAAAGGCGTTCTTCCCGGACGGATATGGGTGGCATTCTTCTGTTCTGCGATCAGAACATGCATACCAAAGGCTCTGGCAAGGTGTTCTACGGATTTTGCCAGATTGCCATAGCCAACCAGTCCCATGGTTTTTCCCGTCAGCTCCATCATCGGGAAATCAAACAGGCAGAAAGAACGGCTTGTACTCCATTGACCGGTGCTAACCCGCTGGTTGTATTGGCTGGCATGGGTAGTAAGTTCCAGCAGAACATTGAACACCAGCTGGGCCACACTGCTGCCGGCATAACCCACCACGTTTTTCACTTCGATGCCACGGGCTTCTGCGGTTTTCAGGTCCACGTTATACCAATTCCATTTTTAAATTATGAAATAACAGCCCATGAACGGGAGCATAGACTTTTCAATCGGCCAACTTCAGAAAGTAATTCATTCCATGCCTCACAGCATTTATTGATAATATCTTCATAGT
>NZ_LUKQ02000003.1 GCF_001647025.1 Endozoicomonas atrinae | reverse complement strand
TCTGGCCTCTTGCTTGGCGATAAGGGCTATATAAGACCTGAGTTTAAAACTGATTGTCAGGAATTAGGTATTGATCTTCAGACGCCACTGAGAAAAAACATGCAAGACGATCGTCCGAAGACGTTTGTAAAGCTGGTACTACGGGTGCGACGGCGAATAGAAACAGTGATAGGTCAATTGACAGAGCGCTTTGAAATAGAAAAGTGCCGTTGTCGAGATAGATGGCATATGACATCACGTATCGCTCGGAAGTTACTGGCACATAATATTGGTTCTTATCTGAATATAATTGCTGGTCGTCCTGCAATACAATTTGAGAACCTTATTTCCGAAGATTAAAAAAACGGAAAGCGTATAGTTGTGTGATTTTGAAGATTTAAGTTGGACTTACCATCATGCTAGTAATTTGAGATAGCTTCTTACAAAGTCGCACATCGCGTATCCTTTTCTATTTTGGCAAGCTCTTTTTTGCATAAAGGTACACTCTTCTGAAGTTCGTTGTACTCTTCTGTCACCTTTTCAAGATTCCTTCTTGCATCCAGACTAGAAGATGCAAGCCTCCTCGCCGGAGCATAAACATCTTTATTGAAATCAGTACTCTTTTTACGAGCGAGATTGTACGCTTCACTGGCCTTTTTATAGGCCACATCATTTAAAAGCAGGTTACGCCAACATTTCCTTAATACAATAGATGCAATATGTCTGTTAGTTACTCGAATCAGGTCCGACGCGACTCTTTCTGAATCCAACTTTTGAATTTCTACATCAATGACCTCTGACCTTGTGAAAACATCTGGTACCAGCAGCTCATACTCATCCCCGTCTCCGGTCAACATTTTAAATCTTAAGGAACGCCCATACCCCTCATATCCCTGTAAACTTTTACTCCTCAGATCATCCAACATTTTTTTACACTGTTCTGTTAACGATTTAAGGGTAAGTCTCTCATCCTGAATTACTCCTTTCTCCAAACGTGAGTGCTGCACCTCTAATGAAAGATAGCAAGTTAACTGTTTAATTGTTATTGGTGTCAATTCCCGAAAATCCAGAGGATTTTTATCCGGCAGGCAAATCGAACGTTGAAGCATCCGACACACCTCTGTTTGGCCTCGCACCTCAGAAGGTAGCATAAAGCACTCAAAATCATTAACAGCCTGAGCCCTGCATTCCTTCACCTCCCCCATATGGGATAAAGGGACAGAGATATTCAACTTTTTCTCATAGCACGGCAAACTATTTAACCCATACACCATCTACGAAACCTCTAACCAGTCAGTATTAATTGTTTATTTAGAAATGACACCAGCAACGGCGATAAAGCACGAGTCTCACCACACAGCTCCACCTTTATCCCTGAACAGGTACTGTATGGCACAAATCATAAGCTGCTGGTCATATTTCTAATTAGTCTCTACTCACTGAAAGGGTCAAAAGGCTCATCATCAAATATGAAGCCTCCGCCTCCACCTTCACCCTCTCTTTCTTTTTCTTCCTCTTCTTTAAGTTCTTTCCTGCTTTTTCTTCTTTTATCGGATCGGCTCCCCGGATTGGCATTCGGCAAAATAATGGGAGGCAGCTGCTTTGGACCACTTTCCGCTGCAATGAGTGGCTGCGCGACAATATTGGCTAAACCAGTGGCAGCAAGTAACTGGTTTAACGGACCAATGACCTGATTGGAACTGACTGGCATTGCACTATTATTGATATTGGTATTGATACCGGCCTTGTTACCTGACTCAGCGCGACCAACCTCATGAGCACTGTTTTTACCAGAGGGAACAGACCGTTCCCCATTTTTCACTTCATGCTCGCCACGACCATTATTTAAACCAGGCTTCGCTGACAAGGACACCCCATCATTCTCCACCCCAGTATTGAAAGCATTTACTACCCCCGGCTTTAATAACTCTGAATGGCATTGCCTGTTAATGGAAAGGCCTTTCTGTTCAGCTACAATGGAGTACTGATTAATAAGAGAATCAAGCTCCTGTAATAAATCAGGATCTGACAGTAGCGCAGGATCTTTCAAAGCGAAAGACAGCTTTTCCTCCAATCTGGGTAAATCCACAGCGTTCTGAATATCTTCCGGGTGCCCCTGCAGCCTGAGATTATTAATAAGATCACATAATAATCCACTAATTGAATGTGATTGAGACAGATAGAAACAGCCCTCCTGTAAAGTGGAGTGACCATCAGGTTTCTCCTGCTTGGAATCAATCAGCTGAACACTCCCACCAGATAACAGGGCAACCAGTTGAGCAACTTTTGATATGACCTCTATCACTATTCGCGCTGACGGGGTTTCTAACAGGTCAGGCCTGACGACAAAAACATACATGGCATGAGGCATCGGGGAGAAAGAAACAATCGATCTATCTGGTAATGCCCTCCAGGCAGCAGGTACCACATTAGCCGGATAGGCAGCGTTTCTGATGACCGGTCCCGGTGAAACAACTATTGGCGGTGTAGGCTGCGCTATACATACACATGTTGTCTGCGGGTTACTTGCTATATTTCTCTCAATGATCTGCCGCCCTAATGCCTTTACAAACCGCCTCTCACCAAAATTCGGGTCATGAACAGTCCTGAGCTCCCAACGCTCTACCTCCCTCACCTGCTTGAGGTTACCGAAAGAATCAAAAGCATATGTATTTTTTTCTTTTTCAATGACTGAACGGCTTGCATTCGCTGTTTGATCGACAGGACCCCGCAAACCCAGCTGTGAGGGTGCAGCCGGTTGCGTGGGTACAGCTAATTGAGTGGATACAGCTACTGCCATGGGGCCACCTGATTAGTCCGAAGCAAAGAAAGCACTCTGCCATCATATTGAATTGATTATTATTTTTCCCTATTAAACTAAGACACTGGAAATCAGGATAAGTTCCAGTATGGTGGGTCAGACCGAACTTTCAGGGAAGTGGACCGAGAACAGATCGCAGAAAATAGAGGGTAATATTAGGTTCTGTAAGGTGAATAGTGATTCTACTTACCGGACCAAACGTAATTTTTAGACCCATTTGCTGGTACCACACGACTGCATGGATGCAGGAAAAACTGCCACTTAGGTGCAGTCTATTTCCGGACAGCTTCCTGGAGGTTGGCAGCAATCAGTAAAATCCATTGGTCAAACTGGAACCGAATATGTCAAAAGTACAACAAATAGCCTGCCCCAGGTGTAATACCACCAATCGGGTTCCAAAGGACAGGCTGAGTGACGGGCCTAACTGCGGTAAATGCAGATCCCCTCTCTTTTCAGGTCAACCGGCAGAATTGAGTGCCGGAACATTTCAGCGTTTTATCAGCCAGACAGATATTCCTGTTATTGTTGATTTCTGGGCTCCCTGGTGCGGCCCCTGTAAAGCCATGGCTCCGACTTTCAGCAAACTGGCACAGGAAATGGAGCCTGATGTAAGGCTCGCCAAGCTGGATACCCAGCAGCACCCCTTGCCCGCTCAACAGTTTAATATCCGAAGCATTCCTACATTGATCTGCTTTAAGGGTGGAAAGGAAGTAGGCAGGGTTTCAGGGGCCCTACCTGAACCTCAACTCAGACAATGGATTAAAAAATCGACTCATTAATGCTGACGAGTGTCGCAAAGAGAAGAAAGGGAGCTGGCTTCCCTTGTGAATTGCTGGCAAAATTCTCAGCCATGTACAGATTTTATGGATGATGCAGGGTAATGAAGTGCTCCGTTTTTTAAAAGGACTTACGCTGGTCGCAATTCTGGCAGCCGTTATTTTGCCGGGAATGAAGTACTTTTTATCCAGTAAAATCACATTGATGGTTAATCAATGGATTGCCAATATATCCCCTTACGCCCGCGTCAGCTATGAGATCATTGATATCGACCTGAGTGGAATCATCAAGCTACGCAATGCAACGGTAGATCTACAGTTTGGCCAACAGCCCAAACTGGAAATACAACGAATATCTCTTCGCTTTCCAGAGCTTTATGATCTGTACCAGCTGGCCTTAAAAGGTGATTACTCTCTAGTCCCGGAATCCCTTGCTGTAGAGCTGTAGAACTGCAGGGCATGAACTTATTTTTCCTCGACAACCCTCTCCTTGAAGCGCATTTTTCCAAGAGAAATGAGCAGTTAAACACAAGCCTTACCGGAACTTGCAAAAACCATCTGTTGCTTGGTCCTGCTCAGATGAAATCAATGGGATACACCCCTTCCACCTTAGTCAACCTCGGACTCCAGTATCGCTTCCATGACTTCAACCAAACTCTTGATGTTTCAATTGATACCGAAATTCAAGGTTTTGGATTTACTACTTTGGGGATGTCCATTGATAACGTGAGCCATCTTGACTGGCAAGCACTCAAAACAGAAACACCGGGACTAAAACAGCTTTCTTTTGTTTATCAGGATGATGGTTATATCAACCGGAAAGTCAGATTCTGTGCTCAACGCTCTGGTACTTCTACTACTGAGTATATTGCCCGAGAAGTATCAAGGGAGAATCAATACTACGCTGCATTATGGGGTGTTATTCCAGGGGGCTCTATTCGAGATGCTTACCAGGACTTTCTAAATAAGCCAGAGACCGTCTCCATTAGCCTGGAATTCCAATCTCCGTTTCTATTGAACCGGCAGTACTGGAAAGATTCAGTTCCGGTCGTCAGTCAGCGCTTTGTATCGATTAATAATAAAGAGATCATTGCCCCAATGCTCACTATTATTCCAGAAGAGATGAGTAAAAAAGTTGGTGATCTGCAGGCAGTAATATTGAGCAGCACTGAACCACCTGAAGTAGATGGGCATAGGGAAAACACTATATCTGAACAGAATGATGACCACCCTGTCTCCCTGCCTGAAGATGAAATAGACCCAAGAGCAGTGTATGTTGGCAAACATATCCAGTACCAGCCTGTAGAGCCAGCCAGCTTGACTGCAGGTGAACTGAGGCAAATCAGAATCACACTGAGTAATGGACGACAGTATGAAGGTTTTATTAATAGCCTTAACGAAAAGGAACTGCAATTAAAAAGCCTGCAGGCAGGAGGAGAGTTGGTTCTTCCAGTGCAGCTTGAAAAAATTTCTCTACTTGAAATAAAGATGTGAGCAGCGGGCTATTTGGAATCCTATGGTTAACTACACAAGATTCCTTTATCAGTTCAAGCCAGAACGCCCTGACCAAGAGCATGGTTTATGCAACTCGGTTTGTAGCCAGCTTCCAGCTTCGAAGGGCTGGTTTGATGCAGAACTACATGAAATGCGGCTTCATAGACCACTGAGTTTGGAACCTTATATCCCCCTAATATCCATCCTATTCACTAAAACCTTTGCGACCGAAGTGTAATACCAATCGAACCTTCTAACTCCCTAATTGCGCTGAAGATTTGGGCCTTAATCCTGCGTTACCGATCGTCGCCATAGCTAAGGCTCAAATCTTCTTGCTCATAACGGGAGTTAGAAACCACGATTGGTATAAGACCTGATAATTGGCAGCTCATAACCGTATTCACTACGTTGAGTTCAAACACAGACTTGCTTCCTGAAGTTAGATCAACCGGGCTTTGCTCTAGGGGGCGTTACCAACTGGACATACAACCAGCCACCCATTATTTGTGCCAGACAATACCCTTAGGGCATAAAGGCGCGAGCTGCGTATTGTGGTTGCTCCACATGAGCAGTGAGCAACGCTGTATGGTGCAAATAATGGGTGGCCCTTCGGGTTGGTCATACAAGCACTCATGCCGTGTTGAACGCCTTGAACAGGGAAGCACCATGTCCTACGCCGTTCGCCTTGCCTGAGTGATTGTATGACCAACTGATTGAATGGCCAGTTGGTAACGCCCCCTAGGGCTTCCCCCTGCCATTGGGTAGACAATTACAGATCTGGCATTGATACTCTTATCAAGAAGCTCAACTAAAATTAGATTATAAAAAAAACTATAAACTATCAGCTCTGTTGACATAAGGTTGCTGGCTCTGCTCAAGCCAGAGCCTAAAGCATACGGAAAAAATGGCGAAATCATCAAAATAGAATCAGTACCGGCAAGCATTATTGTTTATTACAAATAATTAGATCCGTGGTCAATGGCTGGCGACAACATCGCTTATCAGGCATGTTAACTGAGAACGAACTGAGGCAGCAGTCAAAAAGGTCACATAATAGTTGAGCTGTCAGTGAGGTTAATGATGAAAGATGACAAGAGTCAGATCATTGATAAAGTAACCATTGTTGGTGGAACCCACGGTAATGAATACATCGGCCCTTACTTCGTCCGTAAGGCTGAACAAGTCGGTATTTACCAGGATAATGCCATCGAAGTATCAACACTTCTGGCAAATCCGGAAGCATTTGCCCAGGCAAAACGCTTTATCGATCAGGACCTGAACCGATCCTTTTCTCCCCATATTCTCACAGGTACCCAGAGTCAGCATGAGTGTCAGCTGGCAAGAGTAATTTCCAGGCACTTCTCTCAAAGACTTAGCCAGGATGAGCCGGGCCAACACTTTATCATTGATCTCCACAGTACAACCGCCAATATGGGCATTACTCTGATCGTCAGAAACAATGAGCCATTAAACCTTCGCTCTGCGGCTTATGTTCAGAAAAATATGCCCGAAGCCCGTATCCTTCTCAGCGATATGGACCGTGTTCAACATCAGTCGTTAAACAGCATTTCCCGTTTTGGTATTGTCATTGAGGTTGGCCCCTTACCCAATGCTGTGCTTCGTCACGACCTCTTTGAAGCCACGGAAAAAGTCGTAGAGCTGGTCGTTAAGTTCCTGACACTCAGCAAGACCCGTGAGGAGCCCAAACTTCCTGAAGAAGTGACAGTGTTTAAGTTCAGGGAAAAGGTACCTTATCCCAGAGATGGTGAGGGAGATCTGACAGCAATGGTTCATAAGGATCTTCAGGATCGTGACTATCGGCTGCTGGAAGCCAATCATCCTATATTTATGACCTTTCAGGGCGATGAAATCAGATATTCCGGCGAACCAGGTCATCCGGTATTTATTAATGAAGCGGCTTATTATCTTGAAGATACAGCCTTTATCATAACCGATAGAGTCGGGGTCTCACTTAAGTAAGTGTTTTTTACTCTTCAACTCTGTTAATGAGTTTGGTCCTCTATTGAGGATATCAAAACAGGTATAGCGCCTTAACGAGCCAACCACTTGGCCTCCCCAAGGAGAAACCCTCGGAAAACAACAGAACACCAAGCAACAACCGCGCAAAAAAAACAACCACACTTCGACAACCCGCGAAAACATTCGTAAATCACTGATAAATTTAAGAAATTATTGATTTAAATCAAAACCACAAGAAATACGCCAAGTGATAATGATTCTGATTTAATCCGCAAGAAGAACTGGACAATGAATAAACCCCACTCTGGAAAGTGCCCTGTTATGCACGGAGCGGTAACAGAGAGCGGCAAGTCGAATGTTGACTGGTGGCCAAAAACACTGAACTTAGACATTCTGCATCAGCATGATCAAAAAACTGACCCGATGGAGCCGGAGTTTAACTATCGGGAAGCGGTGAAAACCCTCGACTTTGCCGGCCTGAAACAAGACCTCAAAGATCTGATGACCAACTCCCAGGAATGGTGGCCTGCCGACTGGGGGCACTACGGCGGTCTGATGGTGCGTATGTCCTGGCATGCAGCCGGTACCTATCGTATTGCTGACGGCCGTGGCGGTGCCGGTACAGGTAATCTGCGTTTTGCACCATTGAATTCCTGGCCCGACAACGCCAACCTGGACAAAGCCCGTCGTTTATTATGGCCTATCAAGAAAAAGTACGGCAACAGGCTGAGCTGGGCTGACCTTCTGGCTTATGCAGGCACTGTCGCTTATGAATCCATGGGACTGGAAACATTTGGTTTCGCTTTTGGTCGAGAAGATGTCTGGCACCCTGAAAAAGATACCTATTGGGGCTCTGAAAAAGAGTGGCTGAAGCCAAGTACTGAAGAAGGTGGTCGTTACTCCGGCACCCGCGACCTGGAAAACCCATTAGCTGCAGTTATGATGGGCCTGATTTACGTCAACCCGGAAGGTGTGGATGGTAACCCGGATCCGCTGAAAACTGCCCACGACATGCGCGTCACCTTTGAGCGTATGGCGATGAACGACGAGGAAACTGTTGCCCTCGCAGCCGGTGGCCATACCGTGGGTAAGTGTCATGGTAACGGCAAGGCAGAATTACTGGGTGAGGCACCAGAAGGTGCTGAACTGGAAGACCAGGGTCTTGGCTGGCTGAACAAAACCAGCCGGGGCATTGGTCGCAATACGGTTACTTCCGGTATTGAAGGCGCCTGGACCACCAATCCGACCCAGTGGGATAACGGCTACTTCCACCTCCTGTTCAAATACGACTGGGAACTGAAGAAGAGCCCGGCGGGTGTCTGGCAATATGAGCCTGTCGATATTGCCGAGGAAGACAAACCTGTCGATGTGGAAGACCCATCGATCCGTTACAACCCCATCATGACCGATGCGGATATGGCCCTTAAGGTGGATCCGGAATACCGCAAGATTTCCGAACGCTTCCGTGACGACCATGCGTACTTTTCTGAAGTGTTTGCCCGTGCCTGGTTCAAGCTGACCCACCGGGATATGGGACCAAAATCCCGCTACATTGGCCCGGATGCACCGCAGGAAGATTTAATCTGGCAAGACCCTGTACCTGCAGGCAAGACTGATTACAATGTGGATGCCGTTAAGGCCCGGATTGCTGCCAGTGGTCTGAGCAACAGCGAAATGATCACTACGGCCTGGGACAGCGCCCGTACCTTTCGGGGCTCAGACAAACGTGGTGGAGCCAACGGTGCCCGTATCCGTTTCGATTTCCAGAAGGATTGGGCTGGTAACGAGCCCAAGCGCCTGGAAAAAGTTCTCGCCGTACTGGAACCTATTGCTGCAGAGACCGGCGTCAGCGTGGCAGATGTGATAGTTCTGGCCGGTAATGTTGGTCTGGAAGCCTCCATTAAAGCGGCTGGTTTTGACGTTAAGGTGCCATTCGCTCCCGGCCGTGGCGATGCGACGCTGGAGCAGACGGACGTTAAGTCTTTCGAAGTACTTGAACCTCTGCATGATGGCTTCCGCAATTGGCTCAAGAAAGATTACGTGGTCGCTGCTGAAGAGATGCTGCTCGATCGAGCTCAATTAATGGGACTCGCTGCCCATGAAATGACAGCTCTGATTGGCGGTATGCGTGTCCTGGGCACTAACTATGGCGGCACCAAACACGGCGTCTTCACCGATCGCGAAGGTCAGTTGACGACCGATTTCTTCGTGAATCTGGTGGATATGAACTACACATGGAAACCGGTCTCTGATGGACTCTATGAGGTTAGGGACCGCCAGACTGATACCGTGAAGTGGACCGCTACCCGTGTTGACCTGGTATTTGGTTCCAACTCGATTCTGAGAGCTTACGCAGAAGTGTACGCCCAGGACGATAATCAGGAAAAGTTCGTTCGTGACTTTGTAGCAGTCTGGACCAAAGTGATGAATGCTGACCGCTTTGACCTGTCTTGAGCCCAGCTAACCACTAAAGCCCTAATAAACACGCCGCATTGATTGCGGCGTGTTTGTTTGTCATGGCTAGGGGGCGTTCTCAATTAGACATGTGACCAGCCACCCACGGTTTGTGCCAAACAAGGCGTGAACTGCGCGGTGTGGTATTCCACATAAGCAGTGAGCAACGCAGAATGGCGCAAACCGTGGGCGGCCCTTCTGGTTGATAACTCAAGCACTCATACTGCGTTGAATGACTTGAACATGGAACCACCATGCCCTGCGTCGTTCGCCTTTATGCCCTTTGGGTATTGCCTGAAAGCTTGTGTTATCAACTGGTCTCATGGCTAATAGAGAACGCCCCCTAATTTTCTTTTTTCTGCTCACCTTCCTCATGGTAGAGTTACAGGTCTAATAGATTATCCTCCCCATATAAGTTCAGATACACGCATGCAATCTGCAAAGCTTTTGGGGCTAATGAATTTGACGACCTGAAGTATCATTGGTGGACCACGGAGAGATCATGACCTACACCTTTCGTTCAGTGAGCATGCTGGCTCTGCTGCTGTTAACCAGCCTGTTAACTGCCTGTGGCTTCCACCTGAGAGGAGAAATGAGTACTGGCGGTGAGATCAAACAGTTGTCAATCGCTGGCAATGACCCTGTCTATATTCGCCACCTCTCCAGAGCCATTGAACGCAGTGGAATCAACATCAATGACCAGGCTCCCTGGCAAATTAACATCGTCAAGGTCGAGCGTGATGTTGATCAGCAAACCGTTGCCAGCGCAGGCTATTTTGAGCAGAGAATTGCCATGAAAGTGGCCTACCAGTTACAGACCTCCTCAGGCCTTCCTCTGTCCTCTCCAGTTCAGTTAACACGTGAGCGCTACATTACCCAGAATCAGGACGCCCCAAATGCGGCCGAATCAGAACAATCTATTATCCTTTCTGAGCTGCACCAGGAGCTGATCGCAACAACCCTGCGCCGGATTCACAACCTTTCTGAGGCGGAGCTTTCAGAAGCAGCTAAAAAGGCCAGAGATGCAGCGAAAGCACAACAGCTGGAAAACAGTGAATCGGACCGGACCACCCAACCTTGAAGCTTCGTATTGACCAACTGAAAGCACAGCTCAATAAACAGCTGGCTCCTGTCTACATTGTCAGTGGTGATGAGCCACTTCAGGTTGCTCAGTGCTGTGATCAGATCCGAAAACATGCCAGAGACACCGGTTTTTCTGAGCGCCATGTTTATCATGTTGAAAGCGGGTTTGACTGGGGGGATTTTCTCAGCACGGCAAACAGCCTGTCCCTGTTTGCCCAGAAGCAGATACTTGAGCTTCGGATACCCAATGGCAAGCCTGGGGATGCAGGCAGTAAAGCGCTTCTGGAATACATCAGCCACCCCTCACCAGACAACCTGCTGCTGATGATCACGGATCGGCTGGATAACACTCTGCAGAAATCAAAATGGTTCAAGGCCCTGGAACATGCTGGTGTATTTATTCCCATCTGGCCCATCGAGTCTGGACAGTTACCGAGCTGGCTCAATCAACAGCTTAAAATGGATGGCTACAAAGCAACGCCAGATGCCCTGAACCTGATTGCCGAGCGGGTGGAAGGTAATCTTCTGGCGGCATCCCAGGAACTGGAAAAACTCAAGCTTCTTGCAAAAGACAAAACCATTGATGAAGCTACCGTGCGCGAAGCAGTGTCCGATAATGCCCGATATGATGTATTCCAACTGCTGGATACTGCTCTCGAAGGCAATATCAAACAGTGTGTGCGCATTCTTGGCATTCTGAAAGGTGAGGGCATCGAGCCTCCGATCATTCTATGGGCACTGGCCAGGGAGATCCGCCTGCTCAGCCACCTCAGTCGCCAGATATCCCGCGGGCTTTCCACTGATCTGGCCATTGAGCAGTCCGCAAAAGCTCTGGGTTTTGCTCCATTCATGCTGAAACGCAGAAAATCACTTCTGGAAAAGGCCATTCGTCGAAGCAGTGAACGAAACCTGCGTCAAATGCTGCTTACCACGGGAAAGATTGATCGCTGCATCAAAGGGTTAGATAAAGGAAATGCCTGGGATGAACTGCTTACCCTGACCCTGAATCTGGCCGGCTTACCCCCTATACAGGTCATTCCCTGAATCCAAAAAGGCAGTTGGGTCTAATAAATCGAGCATTTTAGGTTACCTGCACAGGAGCAATGGCCGAAAGAGCCTCCAGCAAGAAATCTGAAATATCCTGACTTCCTATGATTAGCTGCTTCCAGGCAAGTTATTCACATGCCCCCTCAACACTGCCGGTGAACATGCAATGGAACCTAATCTGGTACGTACGGTCAAATAAAAAAATAATGTTTAATGGACTATGCAGTATGGCTAGACCTTTTCTTTTTGAAAAACCATCTTTGAATGGCATATTTTGGTGGGATAACAATAACATCCCCAGCTACCTCATGAACTCTGACATTGAGAAGGCACTTAATACTTTTCGCCAGATGGAGGAGTTCCTGTACATTGAGTTCGATCAGGGCAGGCCTACTTATGTATTTCTGATGGAAGACATATGTCCGTATACCCCATACGATAAGGTGATAGTCTCCATTACGGACCGGAGCGATATGAAATATGTCTTTGTGTACAACGACCCCCGGCCAGAAGAACGGTGGTGGATTGTTTACCAGCCCATTAATGAGTCTGGGGTGCCCATCAGCACCGAACGGTGTGTAGGCTGGTTTATTGATGAGTATGTAGCTTTGGAAAAGGCCAGAGATATACTGTCCAAACCAGACAGAACCAGCAAAGTGAATTAAACCCCGTAGGCAAAGTGTCGCAACGCGTTATACTTAGCAACTCATAAAACAACACATAAAGTAGTAGTGCAATGACAGCCTCTTCATGGTTATCCCTCTTAGCCATTTGTGTACTTGGTGCAATATCACCGGGCCCAAGTCTGGCAGCAGTAATGAAAAGTACCGTGCAGGGTTCCAGAGCCCATGGGCTGGTTACTTCCATTTCCCATGCCCTGGGAATTGGTATCTATGCTTTTCTGGTAGCTGCAGGTATCGGGGTTGTGATCACTGAAACGCCCTGGCTCTATAAATTTATTACCTATGCTGGATCTGCCTATCTGGCCTGGATGGGGTATAAGGCAATTACTTCCTCATCCTCATTAATAAAAGACAACCATCAGTTACAACAACAACTAAGCCTGAAACAGGCGGCAGTTGATGGCTTTCTGGTCTCGTTCCTGAACCCTAAGATTGCCGTATTCTTCCTGGCGCTGTTCAGCCAGTTTGTGACGCCTGAGTCGACGGTAATGACTCAGATACTGATGGCCTCCATTGCAACCCTCTGCGATGGTGTCTGGTATTGCATGATTGCGTCAGTAGCAGGTCATGGAAAAGTACTGCCAGCTCTACGAAAAAGAGCCACACTGATCAACCGGCTGTGTGGCATCCTGTTGATTCTGGTGGCTCTTCGTATCTTGTGTATGTAATAGGCAGCTGACTTCTATTGAAGTCAGCTATTTTTCCCTTAACAGGCTCAGTCAAAAAGGGTCAAGTCCCGAACGGCCCCTTTATCCGCACTGGTTACCATGCGCGCATAAGCTTTAAGAGCGGTAGATACCTTTCTTGGACGAGGTTTAACCGGCTTCCAGGCATCTTTTCCTTTTGCTTCCATAGCGGCACGTCGCTCTGCCAACTCTTCATCAGATAACCTGACATCAATACTGCGATTAGGGATATCAATCCGGATAATATCTCCACTCTCTACCAGGCCGATGGCGCCACCAGAAGCAGCCTCTGGAGAAGCATGTCCGATGGATAGACCTGAAGTGCCGCCCGAGAAACGTCCATCCGTCAGCAGAGCGCAGGCCTTACCCAATCCTTTTGACTTCAGATAGCTGGTCGGATAGAGCATTTCCTGCATACCAGGACCACCTTTTGGTCCTTCATAGCGGATAATCACAACTTCACCAGGCTTAACCCGATCTTCCAGAATATCGCTGACCGCGCCTTCCTGACTTTCACAGACATGCGCAGGGCCTTCGAAGACCAGGTTATCATCATCAACTCCCGAGGTTTTGACGACACAACCATCGACAGCAATGTTGCCATAAAGGACAGCAAGGCCACCTTCAGAACTGAAAGCATGCTCAAGAGTACGAATGCAGCCATCAGCCCGGTCATCATCCAGTGTTTCCCAGCGATAATCCTGACTGAATGCTTCTGTAGTACGAATACCGGCAGGACCTGCCTTAAAGAACGTTTTTACGGACTCATCACTGGTCTGGATAATATCCCAATGGGACAGTGCTTCACTGACTCTGGTGCTGTGTACCATGGGAATATCATTGTGCAATAACCCGGCACGATCCAGCTCACCAAGGATCCCCATCACACCACCTGCCCGGTGGACATCTTCCATATGATATTTCTGGGTATTTGGGGCTACCTTGCATAGCTGGGGAATCCGACGGGACAACTCGTCAATATTGCGCATATCGAAGGGTATGCCACCTTCCTGAGCAGCAGCCAGCAGGTGAAGGATGGTATTGGTCGAACCACCCATGGCGATGTCCAGACTCATGGCATTTTCAAACGCCTTGAAACTGGCGATCGATCTTGGCAAAACACTATCGTCATCGTTTTCATAATAACGTCGGGTGACATCAACAATACGGCGAGCGGCTTCCAGGAAAAGCTGTTCACGGTCAGCGTGAGTAGCCAGCATGGAGCCATTACCCGGCAGGGAGAGACCAAGCGCTTCGGTCAGACAGTTCATGGAGTTGGCGGTGAACATCCCCGAGCAGGAACCACAGGTTGGACAGGCTGAACGTTCATACTCTGCAACGGTTTCATCATCCGCATCTGAAGCCGCAATAACCATGGCATCCACAAGATCAAGGCCGTGCTGAGCCAGCTTGGTTTTACCCGCTTCCATTGGGCCACCGGAAACGAAAACCACCGGGATGTTCAGGCGCATGGCCGCCATCAACATTCCCGGGGTGATTTTGTCACAGTTGGAAATACACACCAGTGCATCAGCAGTATGGGCGTTGACCATATACTCAACAGAGTCAGCAATGATATCCCGGCTGGGTAACGAATAGAGCATGCCATCATGCCCCATTGCGATACCATCATCCACGGCAATGGTGTTGAACTCTTTCGCAACACCTCCATGCTTCTCAATTTCACGGCAAACCAGCTGCCCCATGTCCTTCAAGTGAACATGGCCAGGCACGAACTGGGTAAATGAGTTGGCCACAGCAATAATGGGCTTGTTGAAATCCCCGTCGTTCATTCCAGTTGCCCGCCATAGTGCACGGGCTCCGGCCATATTACGGCCATGGGTTGATGTTCTGGAGCGATAGGCTGGCATGAAACAGTCCCTCTACTGACGTTCGATCGCAAAGCTCTCGATCTAATAAAGATTGTTCTGGTATCTGTCTGTATACGGTGACTTTATAGGCGAGTCACCACATTCCCTTGCTGACGGGGTTTTCATCGCCATCCAATGGCGGCCGGTTAGAATATCAAAATTCAGCCGGTTTGTCTGACACTATGGATCAACAACTGGAATAGAAGCCACTCTTCAAAGTCTTTACTGGAAAAAAGACGTTTAGCTGACAAATTGATGCTGCCGCGCAATGTGCTTTTCAATCATGATATCAATGGCTTCCTGATCGTAGGGTCTCAAGCCGGAAAGAATCATGGTTTTCTCCCCCATACCTACCACATCACCATTTTCACGGTAGATAAAGTTCAGCGTGACCTTACCCCGCTTGCCATTCACGTCCAAAGTTGCTCCGGCAGCTTCCAGATGCGGGTTTACCAGGTCAACTCGCTCCATTTTCAAGGTCATACTGTCGTAGATGACCAGCGGTTTGATCGTATTGATCATTACACCATGGGACTTCATCAGAGGCACAAAGACATTGGGAAAATTCTCACCAGAGAAAGCAACATAACTGCGCACCAGCTGTTCAATCATCGACGTATCATGACTGCAGGCTCCGTGGCGCTCAATATCCAGATACATCTTGCCTGCAAGGTCATAAATACTCTTATGCCCTTTATCGTTGGTGCAGATTTCAAGCTCAACACCATCGGTGACCATACCATTGAAAGTGACACGCATATCACTGTAAAGCCCTTCACTCAGGAGGATCTTGGCAAATAGCAGATCACCCGGAACACAGAATCTGGAATTATCCACATCGTGGAGTGGGTTAAAGTCATTGGCAATGCGCTTCGCAAACTGGCTGGCCTGCTCACGGGTAAACGAAAACCGGTTGTCTGCCAGAGAGGTACAGTATTGATCAATAAACATAGTGTTAAGGCTGGATTCCTGCCGCAGTCATCCCCTTAGCCAGGCAGTATTGATTGCTTCTGGCTACTGGATGTTCAGTCATTAGTGACAAATGCCCATGGTAAAACAGCGAACATTCTACCCTGCTCTCGCCACTTATAGCGGATCGCTATAATTATCTACCCAGTAAATGCTAATGGGCGAGAAAAACGGCATACTAGAGTACACCCTGTGGGAGCCGCAATTTCAGGGTAGATATCATAAGTTAGCCGACAACCGTAAACCTACCAGTAAATCGTAGTTTTTTGTTTACCGATTGTTATATAAGTTCAGCACGATTATTAGCCACCATTCTTAGAATTGGCCATTTCTGATAATGGAGGGGTGCTAGCAATAGCTCCAACTGTAGCTATTAAACTGATATTAATGCTTTTTTTATTCGCAGAGCGAACGGTTAATTCTCAGTATGAACAGAATTTACTGAGTGTATGGCAAAAAACATAACAGCCATACACTACAGAAAGCCTTTTAAAGACCCACGTTATTTTTCTGCAACACCTGTTCCGCACGATAGCTGGATCGTACCAAAGCACCGGAAACCACCTCCAGAAAGCCTTTTTCAAGCCCCCACTGTCGGTATTTTTCAAACTCTTCCGGTGTCACATAACGCTCAATAGGGAGATGATTGACGGTTGGCTGCAGGTACTGGCCAAACGTTACAATATCGACATTAATGGCTCTCAGGTCATCAAGGGCTTCAAGAATCTCTTCATCGGTTTCACCGAGCCCTAGCATCAGGCTGGTTTTCGTCAGTACATCAGGGCGATATTTCTTGGCATGTTCCAGCACTGCCAGTGTCTGCTCATAACTGGCCCTGGGATCTCGCACCGGGTGAGTCAGTCGGCGAACGGTTTCTACATTCTGAGCAAAGACCGCTATAGGGCTATCCACAACCGTTTCAACATGGGACATAACCCCAAGAAAATCAGGAGTCAGAACCTCTACATCAGTCCCCGGGTTTTCCTCCTTAACCTTGCGAACCACAGCGGCATAATGTCCGGCACCACCATCCGGCAGGTCATCCCGGTTCACCGAAGTCAGAACCAGGTATTTCAGATTCATCAGCTTAACTGAATTAGCGGTATGCTGCGGTTCATCATGATCCAGCCACCCCTTGGGGTTACCGGTATTCACAGCACAGAACCGGCAGGCTCTGGTGCAGGTATCGCCCATCAACATGATGGTCGCAGTACCAGAACTCCAGCATTCGTTGATATTCGGGCACATAGCCTCTTCACAGACCGTACTGAGCTTATGCTCATGAACGGTACTTTTGACGTCTTTGTACTTTGTGCCGTGACTTGCTTTTATTCTAAGCCAGGATGGTTTCCGCTGAATCGGGGCATGCTGCCCTCCGGCGCTTGCTTTAATGCCATTTTTAATCGCCGTGATACCTTTGTCATTTACAAACTTGGTACCACTTTCTATCTTGATGCTACCGTCGATCTGCACGGTAGGAATAATCTGTTCCGGCTTCATCCGCTGGCTTTCTCCGGCGGGGCCGCTATCTAATAGCTCTCGCCTGTCTAACGGCTCATGACCGTTGTTTTCAGAATGAGTAGACATGCCCCCCCCTGTTATCTTTGTGTACTGCTAACTGAGTCGTTACGCTACCGACCCATTATGCCCGCTATCTACGGGTAACTCATCACTGGCCGTTCTCTCATCAATATTGATGTAGTTTAGTGCTTCCTGAAAGCATACCAGCAAACGTCGACTCACTTCCTCTATATCGACATTTCCCAGAAGTGATGCCATATCCACCACATCGAGTCCCGGATAGCCACAGGGATTAATGCGATTAAAGGGTTCCAGGTCCATATCTACATTCAGGCTAAGCCCATGGTAGGAGCACATTTTACGGAACCGAAGCCCAAGGGATGCAATCTTGGCACCATTGACATAAACACCAGGCGCATCCGGTTTGTTCTGCGCCTCGATCCCATAACTGGCAAGCATCTCAATGACTGCAGCTTCCAATCCAGAAACCACTGCCCTGGGACCACTCTTCTTTCGCCGCACATCCATCAGGAAATAAAAGACCAGCTGTCCCGGGCCATGATAAGTAACCTGACCACCACGATCTACCTGAATAACAGGAATATCTCCCGGAAAAAGAACATGTTCAGGCTTGCCGGCCTGTCCCTGAGTGAAAACCGGTGGATGCTCTACCACCCAGAATTCATCCTGCGTCTGATCATCCCTGCTAGCTGTAAAGTCTTTCATCGCTCGCCAGACAGGCTCGTAGTTTCTCCGCCCGAGATAACGAACGATCAGGTCATTTCCCGTACTGTCAGACTGTTTAGTGCTTTCAACCATCAAAGCCCTGTCCATTACAAAACCATCTGAATACGGCCACTGGCTTTCAAGTCTTCAAAGAGTGCCTGCAACTGAGGTTCACCCGTTGCATGAATAACGACCGTCGCGGACATGTACTTGCCATTTCGGCTGGTTTTCATCTTTGCATGGCCATCGAAGTCCGGTGCGTGTTTTGCCACCACCCTCAGAACAAAATCTTTATAATCGGGAGCGGAGTGCCCTACGATACGAATAGGGTAATCACAGGGGAATTCAATTTTTGGGGCTTGTGGCTCTTTCATAACCATCTACCTACATCATTGTCGGACTGTAAATAGTAAAAAGCGCTGCACCCTTTCTGGGAATACAGCGCTTTTCACGCTTTTCTCTACACATCACCTTCTGCCAAGGCAGACAGGTTATGCAAACAGCCCGGTAAAGAACAAGACAACACTATCCCAGATACGCTTGAAGAAACCGCCTGGCTCAACAGCCTGCTGAGCAACCAGCGGCACTTCACGAACCAGCTCATCTTCCAGCATGACTTTTACTGAACCAATGGTTTGACCTTTCTCTATAGGCGCTTCAAGCTTTGGATCGATAGTCAGAGAAGCAGTTAGGTTCTTCCCCGTACCTCTTGGTACAGTGACAATCAGGTCCTCAGTAATACCAGCGGTAATTTCACTGACATCCCCTTTCCAGACCTTAACGGTTTGCAGAGGCTCGCCACCTTTTTTCACGTCCACGTTTTCAAAGAAGCGGAAACCATAAGTCAGCAGTTTCTGTGCATCATCGGCACGCTGTTTCTCGCTCCTGGAGCCTAACAGCACAGCAATCAGGCGACGATCATCACGCTCAGAGGTTACTGCCAGATGATAACCAGTATCTTCAATATGTCCGGTCTTCAGACCATCTACATAGGGGTTGGTCCAGAGCAGGCGGTTACGGTTTGCCTGACGACGCAGGGGTTTGCCGGTTTTTTTATCCACACCGTACTGATAATACTTCTCAGCGTACCAGCCGTAGTATTCCGGATAGTCCAGAACGATATGCTTGCTAAGAATGGCCAGGTCACGGGCTGTTGAGTAATGGTCATCGGCAGGCCAGCCAGAAGCATTCTGGAACAGCGTGTTTTTCATACCAAGACGCTGGGCAGTACTGGTCATCAATTGAGCAAATGCGCCCTCGCTTCCAGCGATGTGTTCAGCAACGGCAACACTGGCATCATTACCAGAAACGATAATGATACCTTTCAGCAGCTCTTCAACCGGGACTCGTTCCCCAACTTCAATAAACATAGTGGAACCGCCCAGGCTCCATGCTTTTTCGCTGACCAGAACCTTATCATCACGGTTGATGTTGCCTGCCGCCATTTCCATTTCGGCCAGATAAGCTGTCATCATCTTGGTCAGGCTGGCTGGATGCATGGGCTCATCGGGACTCTGTGAGGCCAGTACTTCACCACTGGCTGCGTCCATCAGAATATAACTCTTCAGGGACACTTCCGGTGGCGAAGGAATCTGTCCAAAAGCACTGGCCTGGCCTGCGAAAACAAGACCAGCCATGGTCAACGCTCCCAGCCAACGGCGGGGAGATAAAATTCTTTTGCTCATGCAGGTAAATGCTCTGAGTATATGGATTTCCATCATTATAATGTTCAAGTCTTTAGAGGTTAACTGCGACTTACAACGACTGATAACAATTCATCGAGCATGTTAGCACAGCAGATCTTCCGGCAAGTCAGAAGCGAGTAGGCATATAGTAAGACTATATGCTCATGAGGAATATTTTTTTCCCATGATGGATACCGTCACTAAACGTGCTCCAACCCAACTTCTCATAAAAACTGACCTGATCTGGAGTATACAGGAATAGCGGACCCAAGTTCTGCTGCTCTGCATACCCCATTGCCACCTTTACCAGCTGCTGACCGTAGCCATGCCCTCGCTTCGAAGGTTCTACATAGACATTGGCCAGCCATGGTGAAAGCTTCGGATAGTTTGGCAGGTCCTCTTTGAGAATGCTGACAGATCCCCATACACGCCCTCCCCCTGAAAGCACCCAGGTTTGAGGGATAACGTCTGCCAGTAAAGATGCTTCCATATCCTCCCGAAAGTCACGCAAATCACTCTCAGGATATAAAGCCCCCCACTCATTATAATGCCACCATGCAACCGTTTCGATACATGAAGGCAGGTCTTTCAAATTAACAATTTTCATCAGAATTAATAGCAAAGAAATCTATCACCATGATTGTACCCCAAAGTACCGAAAAACCTGCCCCCTCAGAAAACAGGATAGATAAAAAAACGCTACAGCCTTTATATATAAAGGCCTGTAGGTAACAACAAATTATCTGGCAAGGTTTCAAAACGCCCTCTATTTTTACGGTATGAATACACGACTATGAGCCAGCAATGTCTTTCAACCGTATCAGATATAAATAATTCTATGATTCATAAAGCATGGGAAAGTGGGAGTGACATAATGTTAAATGAAGACTTGTACGAGTGTCTGATTGAACTCGGCATCAATGAGTCTAAAGCGCGGGCAGCAGCAAAAGAGAATGCCAAGCTGACGGAAATGGGTGAAGATATTGTCACCATAAGGCAAACGGTATTCGAACTCACCCGCCAGAGCAGTGGTATGAATGAGCGCCTGATCAATGTTGAAGAGTTAATGAAAGCGTTGATTCAGCGTATTAACAGTATGGAGCAGTGGCAAACTCAAACTGATGACCATTTGACAGGTTTCGAGGGGCGCCTGACGGGTGTAGAAGGGAAACTGATCAGTGTTGCAGGAAGGTTAACCGGTGTTGAAGACCGCCTCACTCGTGTAGAAGATGAACTCGCCGAAATCAAAGGCATGCTGAAAATACTCGTTGATCGAGAATAGGACAGATGTGATCCATCCTACCCGCACCACAGACCTTATGGCGCTCTGACCACCTGTTCAGACTGTTCTGCTTCTACTTCAGTCGCAGTCTTTTCAGAAGATCTTGCATCACCGATGGACTTTTCATAGACAGGCTTTTCATAAACCAGGTAGGGTGGTGAAAACTCAGCAGAGCTTAACCCTTCCAGCAACTCCTCCAGATGCTCTGGACTTTCAACCGGACCAATTCTCACCCGATAAAGAGGCTCTGATTCATCCCCCTTGACCACTTTCGCCTGAACGCCAATTCGAGAAAAGAGATCCCGGCGTAAAAGCTGCGCATTATGATAGTTTTTAAAGGCGGCCAGTTGCAGGTAGAGCAAATCACCATCCCGCTCATGAGCAGGAGAACGGGCAAATGTCTCCGGATCAATGCCTTCTATCGCCACATTGGCCAGCCCTGAATCAGCAAAACCCAGTTTTTTTGCGGCAACATAAGAAAGATCAATCAGTCGATCGCCATGAAATGGCCCGCGGTCATTTACCCGCACAACCACCGATTGACCATTTTCAAGATTGGTTACCTTGACATAGGATGGCAATGGCAATGTTTTATGGGCTGCCGTCATCTTGAACATATCATAGATTTCACCGTTAGCCGTCTGCTTCCCATGAAACTTAGTGCCATACCATGAAGCCTGGCCATCTTCTGCATAACCATTGGCAGACGCCATTGGCTGATAGTGCACCCCACCCAGGGTATAAGGTGTATTTTTAAGAGGAACCTGTATCGGCGTTGGGATAGCGTCAGGAATGGTACTGACATCAACGGAATCAGCAGGCGGGCCGTCCTGAATTTTTGTACTACTACAACCAGTCAAGGCTAAAAGCAACACTGCAGGAACTAACCTGAATACAAGGGTGTTAATGCCCATGATTTTCCTCATTGATACAAAGCCTGAGAGACAGGCTCCAGATCGTCCCAATTGATCAAACATATTTTTCAACATTAACAACCAATATTCCTAAACGAGGGCTCGTTATCCCTCAGCCATAAGCGCAATTTATCACACCAGCTCACAGGCCATCCCCAAGGCCTGGAGCACCATGTTCAAGTTGCTCAACATTGAAACAGCCTGTGTGGCCAAACCGGGTTAATATGTTTGACCGCCCTAGAATACTCACTTTACAGTGAGTATTCTGAAAAGATCACCCAGCTCAAGCGAATGAAGTAATCACCCCTGCTTCCCCTTCACGGCCTGGTTTTTTAATGCCAAAGACCGGTTATAACTATCCTTCACCTCTCTGGCCAGCTGATAAACGGCAAGAGCATACATTTGGCTACGATTATAGCGGGTAATAACATAAAAATTATGAAGTCCGACCCAATACTCAGCTCCAGCAGTACCTTCATGCCTCATCGCCAGCACTTTTGAGGATTTTGGCACCATTTTCGGAACAGCCCACCCAGCCTTTTGAACAAGACTCAGTTTTTTATCCGGTTTCAATCCTGAAGAGACGATCTGGTCATGCTTAATGCCTGAAACCTTTGCTTGAACTGCGACACCATTTCCATATTTCCAACCGTGTTTCTGCAGATAGTTTGCAACACTGGCTATGGCATCTTCATCACTTCGCCAGATATTTGCCTGCTGATCTCCCGTATAATCAACCGCGTAAGCACGGTAGCTGGACGGCATAAACTGTGGAATCCCCATGGCTCCTGCATAGGATCCAGTCAGCTCATCAACGTCCAGATTCTGTTCACGGGTCAGTAGCAGGAAATTTTTCAGTTCTTTTCGAAAGAACTCACCTCTTCGGGGAAAATCAAACCCCAGTGTAGTGAGTGCATCCAGAACCTTAAAGCCACCTGTCTGGCGACCGTAGTAGGTTTCTACACCAATAATCGCCACGATAATATTGGCAGGAACCCCCAGCTCCTTTTCAACACGGGCAAGCGTTTCTGCATTTTCTTCCCAGAAACTGACCCCTTTCGCTATTCTTTCTGGCGTGATAAATATCTTGCGGTAGTCTTTCCACTCCAAAGTACCTTCTGCAGGACGACTGATAAGCTCCAGAGCCCGTTCAGAGCGCTCTGCCTTGGCTAGAACGTGCTCAAGCTCTGTCCGTGAAAAACTATGCTCAGCTACCAACTCATCAATAAAAGCATCAACATCCTGCCTGCCCAGATAATCACTGTCTTGATTTTCCTGAGCTGAAGCATAGGAAACAGGTGTAGCAGCCACTGCTGCCATCAGCAGGCTACCACGAACAACTCGACGGAATACCCCAGGAAAATTTTTCATGTATCCGTACCTTTTCAAAAATAACAAACTCAGGGTTCTCCCACAGACTAATACAGCTGCAACAATACTTAACCAACCCTGTCTCTACATTAATCGACAGTGGTTTTGAATTCTATGGTAGAAAGGTAAAGATCTATCGGGAAACCCCCAAGAAAGAGCGATGCGTATGTATCGACATCAGGAGACCAAAACCAGCCAGCAATGTCAGCAAAGAAGTTCCTCCCCGACTGACCATTGGTAAAGGAACGCCAACCACCGGCAAAAGCCCGCTGACCATTCCAATGTTCACAAAGATATATACAAAGAAAGTCAGGGTAATACTGCCGGCCAATAAACGTCCGAACAGAGTCTGGGCATTTAGCGTTATAAATATTCCCCGCCCCAGTATCAGAGTGTAGAGAACAAAAAGTACCAGACACCCCAGCAGGCCAAACTCTTCCGCAAGAACGGCAATAATAAAATCCGTATGACTCTCTGGCAAAAAGTCGAGATGAGATTGAGTTCCCTGTAACCAGCCCTTGCCATAAAGCCCTCCAGAACCAATGGCGATTGTGGATTGTATGATATTCCAGCCGGCTCCCCATGGGTCACTTTCAGGGTTTAGAAATGTCAGCACCCTCCTCTTCTGATAGTCATACATAAAGAACTGCCAGAGCACATAGATCGCAGGTACAGCAAGGCATATTACAGAAAATATGATACGTTTTCGCAAACCAGCCAGCAGTAAAACAAACATACCCGAAGCACCAATCAAAATTGACGTACCAAGGTCAGGTTGCTTGGCAATAAGCACCACCGGAACAGCAATAATAATCAGCGAGAAAATGACATCTTTAAAAGAGGGAGGCAGTGGACGCCGAGCCAGAAAAGCCGCCATGGTAATGGGCATTATCAGCTTGATCACCTCCGATGGCTGAAACCGGAAACCAGGCAGCTGAATCCAGCGCTGTGCGCCTTTGGAGTGAACTCCCATGAACAGCACTGCCAGTAATAGCAGCACCCCTCCCACATAAAACCACTTGGCCCACTGCATTAGCATTCTCGGCGGAATCTGGGCCACGATCAGCATTCCGGTCAGACTGATGCCCAGGTAGGTAGCCTGTCGAATAACAACAGACATATCCCTGCCAGTCGCACTGTAGAGAATAAAGAGGCCCGCTCCACAGAGTAAAAGCAAAAAACCAAGCAGCACAAAATCAATATGCCATCGCATGGATAGTCCCGGGCTGCGACCAAACCCGTGGAGATCAATCTGGCGGACAAAATCCTGGTTAGCCATTACTTCTCTCCTTTCGCTTGATTATTCTCGGCACTTAATCGTGGCAACAGGTAAGAGTCCATGACCTTTCTGGCGACATTAGAAGCACCATTACTGTTCTCCAGTATCACAGCAACAGCTATCTGTGGATCATCTACAGGAGCAAACGCTACAAACAAACTGTGGTCTCGCTCGAACTCTTTCAACTTCTCCGCATCATACTCCTCACCCTGGGCAATACTGACCACCTGAGCTGTACCCGTTTTACCGGCCATACGATATTTTAGCCCCCGACCAATTCGCCAGTTCGCGGTCCCCCTTGGAGAGTGAATAACATCTTCCATGGCCTTGATAATGAGTTCCCAGTTTTTGGCTTCCGCCTCGGGAGTCCGACCAATTTTGATGTCCCCCCCCCAGAATTCGCCCTGGATTTCAGGAATGTCTTCTTTCACCAGGCGAGGCTGAACATACTTACCTCGGTTTGCAATAAGCGCCGTCGACTCTGCCAACTGCAAGGGAGTTGCCAGCATATAGCCCTGCCCAATGATCGCAATGACCGTTTCCCCCGGATACCAGGGTTGACCATAGGCACCTCGCTTCCACTCTCTGGAGGGCAGCAGGCCTGGACGCTCTTCCCTTATATCAATGCCGGTTCTGTGGCCAAACCCAAATTGATCAGCAAAGTCATGGAGATTATCGATACCCAGCTTCCCAGCCTGAATATAGAAATAGGTATCATTCGATACTGTTATCGCTCGAGGCAAATCAACCCATCCATGACCAGAGCGTTTCCAGTTGCGAAAACGGTGGTCACTGCCCGGCAGCTGAAACCAGCCTTTGTCAAAAATTTTATCCTCTGGTTTAACCACATCATTCGCCAGCAGCGCAAGCCCCATAACCGGCTTTACCGTGGAAGCCGGAGGATACTCTCCTAATGAAGCTCGATTGTACAATGGCCGCTCGATATCTCTGTTTAGCGCATTGTACGTTTTACTATCAATACCAGTAACAAACAGATTAGGGTCAAATGATGGATTACTGGCCATTGCCAGCACCCCTCCGGTCTTCGGATCCATAGCAACCAAAGCCCCTCTACGGCCATTGATTGCCTCAATTGCTACCTTCTGCAGCTCAATATCCAGATACAGGTTAAGATCCTGACCGGCCTCCGGACTATCCTTTTTCAACACTCTCAATACCCGGCCACGAGCATTGGTTTCTACTTCCTGATGGCCAGGCTTACCCAGTAGTACAGACTCATAAGAGCGCTCGACACCAATCTTTCCAGTGGTATGAGTGCCGGAGTAAAGGGCTGGATCCAGACGCTTCAAGTCCTGATCATTAATTCGGCCTACATAGCCGATGCTGTGTGCAAAATTCTTTCCTTCGGGGTACTGCCGAATCAGTTCAGCATTAATATCTACACCCGGCAAACGGAAAAGGTTCACTGAAATCTGGGCAATCTCTTCTGAAGTAAGATCAAACTTAAGAGGAACGGCCTCATAAGGTCGACGTCGCTTAATTCGTTGATGAAAACGCTGCAGCTCCCCCTCAGTCAGAGGCAAAATATTGTCAATATCATCCAGCAAACCATCAAGATCTTTTGTCTGCTCTCGAACAATCGACAGTATATGACTGGGCTTGTTAACGGCAAGGAGCCTGCCATTCGTATCGTAAATCAAGCCACGGGTAGGGGGGATTGGTTGAACCAGTACACGGTTCTCATCCGATTGCGTGGATAGCTCATTGTAGCGAACAACCTGAAGATAGAAGAGGCGGGAAATCAGTCCCACACCAAGGAGCGCCATAAAGCCAATGGCAACCCAAATCCGGATATTTACCAGTCTTTTTTCTGCCCCATGGTCCTTTAAGGTATCCTGCGGCATGTTATATCTCAGTCATCAGTCGTATGATCAAAAGGCTGCTCTTAATATATCAACCAATGCATCAACCGATACATTAACCTGTTAATATACAAGGATTAAACGTAAAAAATGCAGTGTTTCCCAAGAGAAAAAACACTGCATTTCATATAAAAACACTCGCTCGCCCTTCACTTTTACTTGAGTGAAAGTACTTCGTCAATCACGGTTACATCAGTTTTACTTGTGGTAAGGATGATTGTGAAGAATGCTCCAGGCTCTGTAGACCTGCTCAGCCACAACAACTCTGACAAGCGGGTGAGGAAGTGTTAGTGGAGACAGTGACCAGCGCAGATCCGCCTTTGCCAGGCATGATGAATGCAAACCTTCCGGCCCGCCGACCAGCAGACTGACATTCCGGCCACTATGAAGCCACGCCCCCATATTGTCCGCCAGTTGCTCTGTGCTCCAGACCTTCCCCATAATTTCCATGGTGACAATCAGGTCGCCTGAACCCACTGCGGCAAGCATCTGGCCAGCCTCTTTCTCCTGAAGGCGATTAATGTCAGAACCTTTACTGCGCTTACCAAGAGGAATCTCAACAAGCTCCAGTTTCACGTCCACACCGAGCCGGCGACTATATTCTTTATAGCCCTCTTCAACCCAGCCAGGCATTTTTGAGCCAACAGATATCAGCCGAATTCGCATCAGGAAGGCTCAGCAGCAACCAGGTCCGCACTATCCCAAAGTCTTTCCAGATCATAAAACTGCCGGGTAGCTGGAAGCATCAGGTGTACAACAACATCTCCTAGATCTACCAGAACCCACTCAGACTTGTCCTGACCTTCAACCCCTAAAGGTCGAGCACCATTTTTCTTACACTGCTCAATAACATTATCCGCCAGCGACTTCACATGACGGTTAGATGTACCACAGGCAATCACCATATAATCGGTAACACTGGTTTGACCCGAAACATTCAAACAGGTGATTTCATTACCTTTTACTTCTTCGATAGCTTCTACAACAAGCTGTTTTAACTCATCAGAATGCATAGACTGCAAAATTAACCTCGTATTGACGACCCAGTAGAACATGGTTTTTTACCATGTACCAAATCAGGCCATTTAAACCGGGCAGGCTCTCAGCATTAATCATAGAAGTCAATGCCCGATACGCGCCAGAGGCGGAAATCCACTAGCAGGACGGTAACAGGTCTGCTTTTATAGCAACCATTACCCTTTAAACCCTGAGAGGCCGGGGGCAACTACATATCACGAAGCCCCCTTTTACATTAAACAGCCAGTTTATATTACAGTACGATTTAAACCACTAACGCATAAATCGCAAAACAATATTACTGACGAATATGGCCATCCCCAAGAACCACATATTTTTGCGAAGTCAGCCCTTCAAGACCAACAGGCCCCCGAGCATGGATTTTGTCGGTAGAGATACCAATTTCAGCACCTAACCCATATTCAAACCCGTCGGCAAAGCGGGTTGACGCATTAACCATAACAGAGCTTGAATCAACTTCCCGCATAAAACGGCGGGCACGAGTAAAGTCTTCAGTCACGATAGCATCGGTATGGTGAGAGCCATAGCGATTGATATGAGCAATCGCTTCATCCATATCCAGGACCACTTTAATGGCCAGAACGGGGCCAAGGTACTCTTCCGACCAGTCATCTTCTGTTGCTGCTACTGCGCTGGGCAGAATCTCACAGGTAACAGGACACCCTCTCAGCTCAACCCTTTTCTGGGAATAAAGCCCAGAAAGCTCGCGCAGTAAAGGCTGAGCCACATCCTGATGCACCAGCAGTGTTTCCATCGCATTGCACACACCATAACGATGGGTTTTCGCATTCATGGCTATCCGGACAGCCTTGGTATGATCGGCTCGATCATCCAGATAGACATGACAGACACCATCCAGATGTTTAATCACCGGTACACGGGCTTCAGCACTGATGCGCTCAATCAGCCCTTTGCCACCACGAGGTACGATCACATCAACATACTCAGGCATGGTAATCAGCACACCGACAGCTGCACGGTCGACCGTTTCAACCACCTGAACCGCATCTTCAGGCAGTCCTGCCTGAGCCAGTCCCTGATGAATACACTGGGCAATAGCCTGATTAGAGTGAATGGATTCACTGCCTCCGCGGAGAATGACGGCATTGCCTGATTTCAGACAAAGGCTCGCTGCTTCGACGGTGACGTTCGGACGGGATTCATAAATAATGCCAATAACTCCCAGTGGAACCCGCATTTTACCTACCTGAATACCACTGGGCACATATTTCATGTCATCAATCGTGCCGATGGGGTCCGGCAGGGCTGCCACCTGACGGAGACCTTCAATCATGGTATCAATTCCGGCATCGGTAAGCTCAAGGCGATCCAGCATGGCTGCATCAAGTCCACGTTCCCGGCCAGCATCCAGGTCCCGAGTATTGACAAATTTCAGCTGTGAACGATCCGCTTCAAGTGCGTCTGCTATCGCCAGAAGTGCCTTGTTTTTAATCGCAGTATCAGCAACAGCCATTTCCTTACTGGCCTGCCGGGCTCTTTGACCCAGTCCATGCATGTACTCCGTCACTTGATCAGCCAACGTCTTTTCTCCCGGCAATCTTCATCACCACTATCGTTTATTCTCTGCAATAAAGGGCTTTTAAGCAGCCATATTATCAGTCTGCAATCGGCATGGTAAATTCAAATATCGTCCCACCTTCAGGGTGGCGCTGAAATGTCAGCCGACCACCATGGGACTGTATAATGGAGTGACATACCGTCAGCCCAATACCCATACCATCAGCCTTGGTCGTATAAAACGGAGTAAACAGTTTTTCTTCGGCATCATCAGCCAGACCATGGCCGCGGTCAATTACCGACACTTTAACAAAGTTATCATCCAGTTTTTCTGTACGAACATAGACTCCGATATTTCGAGTATCCATATCTCTCATCGCTTCCATGCCATTTCGAATCAGGTTCAATGCCACCTGCTGGATCTGCACAGGGTCAACCTTGACATTAGGAAGTCCCTCTTCCTGCTCCAGATGAATTTCCATATGGTTGTTACGAGCGTCGACTTCTGCAAGCTTGTAAGTATCCTGAATCAAACGGTTTGGATCGACACTGCCCAGAACATGGTCCGGTTTCTTCACAAAAGAACGAATACGCGCAATGATTTCACCGGCCCGCCTGGCCTGGGTATTTACTTTTTCCATGGCCTCAGTAAGACCAAGATCATCTTCCAGTTCCAGCCGAGCCAACATTCTTCTGGCCACCTGGGCGTAATTGGAAATCGCTGTCAGCGGCTGGTTTACCTCGTGTGCAAAGCCAGCTGCCATCTCACCCATAGTGCTCAAACGGGACACATGCGTCAGCTGCTCTTTCTGGCTTTCCAATTCATCCAGAGCCTTCTGCAGAGCTTCCTGCTGCCTTTTTTTCTCGGAAATATCTCTGAAAACAACCACTGCACCACTTGGGGAGCTGTTTTCCATAATAGGGGTACAGGAAAAATCCACCGGAAACGGAGAGCCGTCACTGTGCAGAAAAGTGGCATTCTCAACAGTTTTACTGACACCTTTGATCAGGGATACCTCAATAGGTGCCAGCGGGCCTGATAGATTCGACGGGGTATTTCTATCTCCTTTCATCAACTGAATCAGGTTCTGACCAGTCAGCTGCTCTATAGACCAGCCTGTCATGGCAGACGCTGCAGGATTGGCAAAGGTAATCAGTCCCAATCGATCAAGCCCAAATATCCCCTCATTCATGCTTTCCAGAATGCGGGCCTTATCAGCCTCCAGCTGACGATTTCTCGCTGAAAGTGCCTGCTCAAGCTTATGAATTTTCAATTGGGTCTGAACACGAGCTATCACCTCTTCAGCCTGAAAAGGTTTGGAGATAAAGTCCACAGCACCGGTTTCAAGTCCCCTGACCTTGTCTTTGGTATCGTCCAGAGCCGACAGAAAAATCACCGTGATATTCCGAGTTTCAGGGCTTTCCTTTAGCCGGTGACAAACCTCATAACCGTCCATACCAGGCATCATAATATCCAGCAATACCAAAGCAGGCTTTGCCTTACCGGCAATTCTCAGTGCACTCTCACCATTCTTGGCAATGAGAAGCTTATAGCCACGGCCACTGAGGGTTTGCAGCAATACCTGCAAATTCGTCGGATTGTCATCCACAAGAAGAATACGCTCTTCTTCTTCATGTTGCTCTACAGGAGCTTCAGCCAAATACATCGTCAGCAGACCCTGATGTCAGAAGGTTCATTCAAATGCCTTTGCGTGAAAGCGTCATGCCGGAACCCCTTTGATCCCAGATTTCATGCCCTGTTAACCTATACAACGCCCCCAGGAAAACAGCACGCTTGCACTTACCGTTCATGGCAATTATCGAAAAAAGTTACTTAGGCTCTGTTGGCATAAGTTTGAGCTGAGCCTGCAAACTTATGCCAACAGAACCTATGACTGCAGGAGATAAATATACAGCCAATGTAAAAATAGACGGAAATAAGTGGCTTATCTTACTATAACTTCGGCTTTTATTAGAGGCCTTACTGCCATCAGTCACTCTGGCTAATGTCTTCGACGCTGAGAATTCTTTTCCTGAGCAGCCTCATTCATGTTTCAATAGAACTATTTCGCGTATTGATCCAAGGGTATTTATTTACCCTTGATCATTGACTCATAACGGCCGAATGCTTATGAAAATACTATTGGTTGGCGGTACCGGACTGATCGGCCAGGAAGTGCAACATTTATTCCTTGAAAAGCAGATCAGGTGTATCGCTCCGGGAAGGGATGAATTAAATCTCGAAAATCCTGAGTCCATTGATTCGTGCCTGAAAAAATACCAGCCAGACATCGTGGTCAACTGTGCAGGTTATAACGATCCGGTTAAGGCAGAAAACGAGCCATCAAAATGCTTTCGTATCAACCGGGATGCTATGGCTACATTGGCTGACTGCTGCAACCGGCAGAATGCAATTCTGGTATATATTTCAACGTACCGGGTTTTTGATGGCACCAAAAAGGAAGCTTATACCGAGAAAGATATACCTAACCCTTCCGGAGTTCTGGCAACCAGCCGATGGCAGGCAGAACAGCAAATCAGTGAGCGTTGCCCAAAGCATATTATTCTTCGTCTCTCCTGGGTCATTAGCTACCGACGCACCAACCTTTTGAAGTACCTTCTCGACCAGATCAGCAGAGAGCAGGAGGTTGCTGTCGTATCCGATCAACAGGGGTGCCCTACACCCAGCGAAGATGCGGCAAGAGTCATTGTAGCGATTATCCAGCAACTGGGCTGTGGTGCTGAACCCTGGGGTACCTATCATTATGCCGGAGCAGAGTCTATCTCTGAAAACCGTTTTGCCGAAGCCGTCATTTCTGAGGCATCACAATATCAGGACCTGAAAATCCGAAAATTGCGGATGGATAAGCTTAATGATCGAAATGGTATTCAGGCACCAGCCAATGCAACCCTCTCCTGCCGAAAAATTTTAAGTACATTTGGTGTTCATAATAAAACCTGGAGAGGAAGCCTCTCACGGATGATCAAAAGCTATTATGGAAGCAGTACGCCTGAAATAACTTCATGAGGATAGCCATTAATGCCCGGTTCTCTTTTATCCGCAAAACTAGTTAATACTGAACAGATCAGTTCCAATACACTGCAGCTAAGTTTTGAGTTGGTACAGGACGAAAGAGAATGTTTCACTTTTATTGCCGGACAATTTGTGCAGCTACAATTTGAAATTGATGGAAAAATCTATAAACGAAGTTACAGCATTGCCAACACACCAGACGACTTTAAGGCAACCAGACAGCTTGAAGTTGCTCTCAGTCTGGTCAATGGGGGCGTTGCTTCTGAGCTGTTCAAGAAAGCAGCCCCCGGAACCGAACTCAATATCGCAGGCCCATTTGGGGCTCTGACACTTCCTGAAACATTTCCAGGGCAGCTCATTCTGGCAGGAACAGGCACGGGGATTGCGCCATATCGCAGCATGATTCCACAACTGAAAGCTCTGACAGATAAGGGAACACCTGTCACTGTTTTGATGGGATTCAGATATCGAGAGGAAAGCATTTACTCTGACGATTTTGCGCAACTGTCAAACATAAAGCACCGCACCTGTTTAAGCCGCGAGTCCCGCTTAAACACTGCTGAATATGAGTATGCTGGCCATGTGCAAGACCAGTTTGATGCCCTCAACCTGAACCCTGAGGAAGATGTGGTTTACCTCTGTGGAAACCCCTGCATGATTGATGATTGCGTGACAATTCTCAGAGATCGAGGGCTGTCCCCCCGACAAATCAAACGGGAAAAATATGTTTACTCCGGGCACTGACTCCGCTTTTCAGCCCAGCTTTTCATCTTAAGAGCAACCAGCGCCCAGAATAAACCAAGGCACATTCCCGTCACTACATCGCCAAACCAGTGAACCTGCAAAACGAGTCGGGAAAAAGCTTCAATCATAACCAGCCCCAAAGCCACACTTGCCCATAGCCACTGGATCTTAAATGAACGACTTGCTCCCAACAGGACAGCAAAAGAAAACAGTACATATGCAGTAGCTGTTGTATGACCAGAAGGGAATGCATACGGGTCCAGCCCTGTCACTACTTGAGGCCTTTCATTGTCTGCCAGCCATTTGATAAGCCAGACAGAGCAAGCCATTGATACTCCACCACAGAGCAAACAGAGCAGGGCTATAAGCCGATTAGAACGGTAAAGCCAGAAGAAGCCCCCTGCGGAAAAGGTAATCAAAACAGGGATGCTGCCCATCTGAGTCACCCAGTACATAACCTTTTGCAACCAGGGTAATTGAACCGCTGTCAGCCATTCATAGGCATATTGATTGACGCTTTCCAGCAAGCCAGCCCCGTTAGAAAAAACAAGTGCAGCAAGAAGCCCTGATACAAGTACCAGATAATAGATAAGCCGGGGTTTGAAGTGGCGATGAACACTGATCAGCAATGGAGGAAACAGAATAGCAATACATATGATGGCTAGCAGCATAACCATCAATTGATCGGGTACTTTATCATGCCACTGAAGTGCAGCTCCCGTCAGGTAACCTGGAAGCAGGTAAACAGGAGACCAGGCAAGGGCGGAGAGAAAATTAACGGTAAAAAAGTACGTGGGAGCCATCCCCATCATACCCGCTACTGCAGGTATGATGGGGCGAACAGGTCCAACAAAGCGTCCTATCACAACACTTAAAATGCCATACTTCCTGAAGAAATCCTCGCCACCATCCAACCACTGTGGATGACGATTAAAAGGCCACCAGCATCTGACTCGCTCGTGGTAATAATATCCAAGCAGGTAACTGATTCCATCCCCAACAATAGCTCCCAGAAAAGCCCACAATAGGATTGGATAGATAGAAATGGAAGACGCCCCGGCAATAGCCGCTAATGCAAACAGCATGGCAACGCCTGGCAGAACAATGCCCACAGCAACCAGTGATTCCAGACAGGCAACCATTGCTATAGCAGGACCAATCCAGCCAGTATTCTGCTGCAGCCATACATGAATGGCATCAAAATAAGCGTTATCCATCACTTACCGGAACCTTCGTGGGACATACCTTTCTATCGATTTGGACTGATATGTCACCAGGGTTAGACTGAGGTTTCATTCTAATAGATTACCGGAAATAATCATGACACCGGAACGTTACCAGAAGTTTTGCGAGGTTCTTAATCGAAGACAGCCCGACCTTACGGTTTTAACCGACCAGGTTCATAAAACCCACAATTTATCCGCCATTATCAGAACCTGTGATGCCGTTGGTATACACGAATTGCATATGACCCAACCTAAGAGGGGCTACAGGCAATACCGAAGGCGATCTATGGGCAGCCACCGCTGGGTTGAAATACATGACCATGGCACCATTGATGATAGCGTATCCCATCTGAAAAAAAGGGGGTTCAAACTGTTTGCCGCTCACTTTTCCTCCCAAAGCATTCCATTTTATCAGGTAGACTTCACTCAACCCTGCGCCATCATTCTTGGGGCCGAAAAAGATGGCATCAGTCCGGAGGCAGCTAAGCTGGCAGATGAACATATCATCATCCCCATGGTGGGCCAGGTGGCGTCATTCAACGTTTCAGTTGCTGCAGCCATTATCCTGGTAGAAGCTCAACGTCAGCGGGCAGAAAAAGGCTTGTATAACAGCCGCCGGCTAAATGAAGAAGTATATCGAAAAACCCTGTTTCGCTGGGGTTATCCTGAGTTAACCCGTTACTGTGATGAGCGTAATCTGGATTACCCTGAAATTGACGACAATGGGCAATTGGTTAATCCTTCGTATTGGTACAGTCAGGTTTGCAAAGCAAGCCTCTGAGTTTTAACAACGCCATTTTTATAGGGTAAATGCGAGCCTGTTGTTATCCTATTACCCAAAGCACCAACACAATCTGCAGCCAATCTCATAAACGGCATGCAATCAGGGAGTTACAGGATGAGTGATGTACTGGAAGAGCTCGTTAACCTACTGAAACTGGAGCCCATTGAAAACAATATATTCCGGGGCCAGAGCCAGGATCTTGGTTGGGGGCGGGTATTTGGTGGACAGGTATTAGGACAGGCGCTGTCTGCGGCCAGACAGACAGTAGATCCTGAACGTCATGTTCATTCCTTCCATAGCTATTTTCTTCGCGAAGGCGATAGCAGCAAGCCGATTGTTTACACGGTTGACTGTATTCGTGATGGCAGAAGCTTCAATACCCGCCGGGTAGTAGCCATTCAAAATGGTCGACCCATTTTCAATCTGTCTGCTTCCTTTCATTTAAACGAAAGTGGTTTTGAGCATCAGGACTCAATGCCAAACGTAATATCTCCGGATGAAGCTCTGAGCGAAAAAGCCCTGATTCAAAGGCACAGTGACTTAATCCCCAAGCCTCTCCAGCAACGACTGCTCAGCGATACTCCCATCGAGATCCGCTTTGCAGACCCTGTTGATCCACTGGCAGAAAAAACCAGAGCTCCAAATCATAAAATATGGATAAGAGCCAACGGAAAACTACCTGACAACCCAGGGCTCCACAAATACCTTCTGGCCTATGCCTCAGATTTTCAGTTCTTATCCACCTGCCTGTACCCCCATGGGGCTGCCACTTTCCAGAAACCCATTCAAATAGCCAGCTTGGACCACGCCATGTGGTTCCACCGCTCATTCAGAATGGATGAGTGGTTACTTCACTGCGTTGAAAGTACTACTGCCAGTGGCGCCAGAGCACTGGTAAGAGGCCAGGTATTTAATCAGGCTGGAGAGCTGGTGGCGTCTACGACCCAGGAGGGTCTTGTCAGGCCAATCAGAACTCAGACCAAGGTCTAAAGGCAGAACCAGCTAACCATTTATAAACTTTTAATTGTTCGCTATTGAAACTTTGACCACCGATCAGCCCCTGCCCTTGCTGACCGGTGGTTTTTTTTGTCCAGAGAATGTTCAACATTCAACAGGTAATGCCCCTAGGTATCTGAATAGCTGGAAATGGTAGTTAGTACGATAGTAAATCTCCCTCCCTGAAGGTTAAAATTCCAGGAAAACCCTATTAACCTGAAGCTGAATATTCAGACTACTGCCAGCACCCCCTTGATGCAGCAGATGGAACGAAGCCAGCTAGATGGCAAACCATCATAAGGAAATACTGTGAGCTTTTCTTTTCTGTTTAAGCCTGTTGTCGGTAAATTAAGGCAATTCATACCTTACATATTCGCAATACTCTCTATAATCTCGGTCTCTAGTCAGGCAGCCAGCTCTGCAGTCATACTGCAATATCACCATGTCAGTGATGAAACCCCGAGAATAACCAGCGTCACTCCTGAAACATTCAAGAAACATATCAACTATCTTGCTGAGAATAATTTCAATGTAATGCCCTTAGTTGATGTGATTGAGGCGCTCCGCAATAAAAAGGCGTTACCGGAAAGAACGGTCACCATCACTTTTGACGATGCATATCTGAGCATTTATACCAATGCTTTTCCAATCCTCAGGGAACATGGCTTTCCATTTACTATTTTTGTGACTCCAACACCTGTGGATAAAAACTATCAGAAGTTTCTCAGCTGGGAGCAACTACGGGAAATGACGGCAGCTGGTGCCACCCTGGCAAATCACACCATGAGCCACGTCCACAGCGTAGAAAAGCTTCCTGGAGAAACCAAAGCACAGTGGCTCTCACGGTTCAGGCTGGACCTGGAATTGACAGAAGCCAGGATCCAGGAAAAAACCGGTCACAGTGTTAAAATGTTTGCCTGGACTTTTGGCGAAACCACCCCAGAGCTCCGAGCTACACTGGACGAAATGGGTTATGTTGGCTTTGGTCAGCAGTCCGGAGCTGCCGGTGAATATTCTGACTTCACCCGCCTGCCCCGTTTTCCCATGGCCGGTATTTATGGGGTGAATGACTTTGCCATTAAAGTCAAAAGCAAGGCTCTACCAGTAACCAGCCAAAGCCCCGACTCATCACTGATTACTCAGGATAATCTTAAGCCCGTACTGGAACTGACTCTGGAAAAGGGTGACTACCAGAAAAAGCAGCTTAGGTGCTATGCCTCTGGACAGGGTGAGCTGAAGGTTACCTGGTTAGACGAGGGGATGACCCGCCTCAGCACACAAGCGAATAAACCATTGCCAGTAGGGCGCACTCGCTACAACTGTACAGCGCCATCCAACAGCGGCAGGCACTATTACTGGTATTCACACGCATGGCTCAGACTAACAGATGAAGGTAAAGCCCTGGATTGAAAAAGCTGAATGACTGCTAACATGCATTAACGAACATTGAGTGGCTTATGGGTTCTGCGATCCGTCACATAAGCCACTTTGCCTCATTAATAGACCCCTTCAATTACAGTGAAGTTGGTGCACTGATGAAAATAGCCTTAAAAATCAAAAAAATAGTACCAGCGGCTCTTTTTTTGCTGACGGGATGCACTGAACAGCAGTCTGCCACACAAATTCAGTCGCCTCCCAAGCACCTTGAAGCAGCACAGGCAAAAGCAATGCAGCTCTGTGCAGGATGTCATGGCCCGACAGGTATCGGTACTACGCCATTTAACCCGAATCTGGCCTGTCAGAAAAAAGAGTATATGGTTAAGCAGCTTCAATACTACCGAAATGGCTCAAGATCCACTCATAAACCTATGAGTAATATCGCCAGACTATTATCAGAAGAGGAAATCGAGAGTGTTAGCGAGTGGTACTCAATTATCGGGTGCTTATAAAGACCGTCCAAATTGGGGTATCCCCAGGAATTTAAAGAATCTTACAGCCCCCCATTAAAATTAGTTTTTCAATCAGTTAGACCATAATTTATTCACTTTTTAAAACGCCATGGGAACCTTAATTACATAAATAGGTCATAAGTACCAAAGTGGAATAATTAAGTGTACTCAAAATGACCTCACCACCCCAACCTACAGGCAGCACTTTCTGCCTCCCCACCTCTGGTATCAGAGATCTAAATAACAATACTCAGGAAAGTAGTTCTGGCTTTGGCAGGAAGGTCAGAAACTTTTTTACCAAAAGCCATATGCCATCCAGCTCTTCAGAAGAGCGTACCGCATGGGAAAACATTTCTAACTTTTTCAAAGGCCTTTATGAGCGAGCAGTGAAGCTTGTAAATTACGTCAGCAGACACATTGGCAGCATTTTGCCAGACTATCTTCTGGCAGTTGGCACAGGAAGCGCGGTAGGGCTTGCCATAGGGCTTCTTACGCCTATCGGGCCTCTGTGGGGAACTCTTGGAGGTTATCTGATCGCTAGCGGTTTTCATCTCTGCGTTGAATGTAATAAAGATCGAGATAAACCCGATACATCACAAACTATCATGGTTTAACCCAGCATGGGGGAGTCTATTCCCCCGTTTTTATTTTCCCAGCTTGAATCCCGTCCCACAGCAACTAGTTTTATATATGTACTCGTTTTTTATCTCTACAGGCATGGAGCCCCTCATGGAAGAGCAAAACATCAAAAAACTGGCACTTATCATATCTGCTAACTGCATTCGTCAATCAACCATTGAAGAGTGTCAGAAAAAAGGACAGATAAATGACCAACAGGTGAATCAGATCAATAAAGAAATGTCTGATCGAATCTTTACCTTCCTGACCTACCTGCTGCAAAAGCCTGCTGATGAATATACCGTCATGATGGAAGCGATGGCAAAGCATTACCCAGAGAACTGGGAACAGCCTGAGCTGAGTCAGCTTATTCTCCAGCAACAGGCTCAGACAGCTACATCTGCGTCAACTCAGCATTAATAATCCGTTACTCAGAGAAGCAGCTATGCTTGTCCCTGCGCAATCAGGGACAAAAACAATGCCCGGCAGGAATAGTCAATTCAATTACCAATGGTTTCTGGTAGGGACACTGATGTATCTTTCCATGCTTTCCCAAGCCGATACAGTCGATCCAGGTCAAAACTATAAAGCGCTCTCTCTAACGCTGGATGAACTGCTAACGGAGCTGCGCGTCCCCCATGACAATACTCTGGAGTCAATGATTGATACCAGCCAGATCTGGCGCAGAAAACCAGGGCAGGAACGGTGGGAATTACCAAAGCTGGACATTCCACAAAACAAAGGGCACAGGGCATTTTATCTGCTAGAAAAGCTTGGGCTCATATCCCCTATAGCTCCATCAAGCACGCAATATGATTATGCACTGCTACTGGGCGCCACTGCCCCCGGCATGAAACGAAGGCTGGACTATCTGGCTTACTGGTGGAGCCAGGGTGTCCGATTCAAGCACCTGATTTTCCTGGTTGGCCAACGCCCTCTCACCCCAGGGGTTGATTACCTGGATATTCTAGTAAGAAAACCTGACAACAAGAACCTGGATCCCTTTCCTTTTACCGAAACAGAGGCGGCAATAATGCTGCATCAACTGGCGCCTATGCCAGAAGCAATGAGAGCCCTGCCAGTAGAGTTCATTGATACGCCAAGGGCCTGGAGGAACGGACTCTGGCAAAGGCCCAATACCCGCGACACCCTCAAGCAGTGGGTAAAAGCAGGCCCGCTACCAGGAACTGCTCTGATTATCTCAGACCAGCCCCATGGGGTTTACCAGAAAGAAGTGGTAAGACAGGAGCTACCGGGTTTTGCGATTGATCTGGCGGCGGGTCCAGCAGACCCGGCAACAACTCTGCCCATCTACCTGGATGCCCTTGCATTGTGGCTTTACAACCTGAAACCGTTTATCCCCGGTGCTGAGCAAGCAGCCTCTTCAGAGACAGTGATCACCCCAGGACGGCATTAACTCCTGGGGGATCCCCAGCTGATCCAGTATCCGGGCAACAATAAAATCAACCATGTCCCCCACTGTTTCAGGTCGGTTGTAAAAACCTGGAGAGGCTGGAAGAATAACACTCCCCATTCGGCTCAATTTCAACATATTTTCCAAATGGATTTCAGAATAAGGTGCTTCCCTGGGCACTATGATCAATTTACGCCGCTCCTTTAAGACAACCGTTGCTGCCCGCTGTGTCAGATTATTACTTAAACCACAGGCAATGGCTGACAAGGTTCCGGTACTGCAGGGACAAATCACCATTGAGCTGGGAGCACCACTGCCTGAAGCGACAGGCGACATCCAGTCATCTTCACCAAACACACGAATCTGTTTAGGAGCAGCTCGATATCGATCAGTAAAGTATTGTTCGACAACATCCGGTGTATCACCAAGCTCCAGATCCATTTCTGTTGCCAGAACCACTTTTGCAGCCTTGGAAACCAGAACAAAAACCTGCCTTTCCGCGGCAACCAGGCACTCAAGCAGCCGCAGCCCGTACTGGGCTCCGGAAGCACCCGTGATGGCTAATGTTACCCTTTCGGGATTTGATGGACTCATAACTCTACTTCCAACCTTATTTTGCTGTAACCCAGAGCAATCAAGCCTCGGCCTTTACCTTAAGCTTTTCTTTCAACCCACTGGCGATACGGCCATGAATTCCCTCAAATCCGCCATTACTCATCACCAGCAAATGGTCACCAGCTGAAGCGGTATCAACCAGATAGCGAACAATAGCTTCCGTCGAGCCCATAACCGATGACTTTACAGGACTACCCTGTACTAACTCTGTCAATGGCCAGTCAAGTCCCTGCGGTTTAAACCAGATTACTTCTGAAGCCAGTGCGGTAGAAGCAATTAATGTCTCCTGATGCACCCCCATTTTCATCGTGTTTGATCTGGGCTCAATGATCACGCGAATATTTGCATTTTCACCCAGTTTGGCCCTCTGCCCGGCCAGAGTGGTTGCTATAGCCGTTGGGTGATGGGCAAAGTCATCATAAATCCGTATGCCTTCAATCTCCTCGACCATTTCCATCCGTCGCTTTACTCCCTGAAAGACAGAAAGCGCCTCACAGGCTATATCTGGTAAAACCCCGACATGATGAGCCGCTGCAATGGATGCCAGAGCATTGGCAACATTATGGTCACCTTCCTGCTTCCAGTTAACGGTTCCGGCAACAATGCCTTTATGCAAAACCTGAAAGTGGCTGCCATCTCCACTGACTGGTGCGGCTTGCCAGAGACTTTGACAGCCACCCAGATCTTCCTGCTCAGACCAGCAGCCCATAGCCATTACATTTTCGATCTCGGGAGCATCAGCAGGATAGATAATTCGACCAGTGCCTGGAATTGTCCTGACCAAATGATGGAACTGCCGCTGAATAGCGGCAAGATCATCAAAAATATCTGCATGGTCAAATTCCAGATTATTGATGATCAATGTTCGTGGGTGGTAGTGAACAAACTTTGAGCGTTTATCAAAAAAAGCGGTGTCGTACTCATCCGCCTCAATAACAAAAAAAGGGGTGTTACCGAGTCTTGCTGAAATCCCAAAATCCTTGGGTATGCCCCCAATCAGAAAGCCCGGAGACATGCCTGCATACTCCAGTATCCAGGCAAGCATACTGCTCGTACTGGTTTTACCGTGGGTACCGGAAGCGGCCAATACCCAGCGATCAGGGGCTATGTACCTGGAAAAAAATTCAGGGCCTGAAACGTAGGGAAGCCCCTTCTCTAACACATGCTCTACAGCAGGAATCCCCCGTTTCATGGCATTACCAATAACCACAAGATCCGGTGACGGGCTGAGCGCTTCAACACCGTACCCCTGAAATAATGAAATACCCTGTTCTTCCAGTTGTGTACTCATCGGAGGATATACGTTCTCATCAGAGCCTGACACCTTAAATCCAAGCTCTCTGGCAAGAATTGCCAGACTTCCCATAAAAGTTCCACAAATACCCAGAATGTGTATGTGCATTCCCATTTTCTCCAAAAAAAGTGCTCCAGATTCAGGCTCTGCTGACATCAGGCTGCATGCTCATTGCCTCGTATAGCCCCGTGCTCAAACCAGTGAGCCTATGACGTTATGACAAGAACATGAAAAACATTGGTACTTATGAACATCAGATTATTCCTGTGCGCTCGTGCCAGGCCACGAATGCTCTGGTTCGAGCTTAACCAGCAACCTTATGTCACAGACCTAGGGGGTGGGCAGCACTTAACAGCCCCTGAAGTCCCTGATACCAGAATTTTGACATTGTTTTTGCCTTATGCGCAAAAGGACGTTGACATCGAAAGGCCATCAGCTCATAAAATTGATACATAACAACGAACCCGACAAAGCGCTACCAATAAGCTCTCGATCGGGTATCATCTGCAATCAGCCAAAAACACAAAACAACACATAGCAACACCCGGAATTTAACCGATGACATTGAAGCACGCTTTTTACGCACAGTCTGGCGGTGTTACCGCTGTTATCAATGCCAGCGCCTGTGCGGTTATTGAAACAGCTCGTCGTTACCCGGATAAAATCAGTAAAGTCTACGCAGGCCATAATGGCATCCTGGGAGCTTTGCGTGAGGAGCTTATCGACACCTCATATGAGTCCGATGAAACAATTGGCGCATTACTAAGGACTCCCGGCGGCGCCTTTGGTTCCTGTCGTTACAAGCTGAAATCGTTCGAAGAAAGTGAAGCGGAATATCGTCGGTTAATTCAAGTATTTCAGACTCATAACATCGGCTATTTTTTCTACAACGGTGGAAATGACTCCATGGATACTGCCTGGAAAGTTTCCCAGCTCAGCGAAAAAATGGGGTACCCGATTACCTGTATCGGAGTGCCCAAAACCATCGATAACGACCTGGCAGTTACTGATAACTGTCCGGGCTTTGGCTCTGCGGCAAAATACCTTGCTGTATCAACCAAAGAGGCCAGCCACGATATTGCTTCAATGTGCGATACATCAACCAAGGTGTTTGTCATGGAAGTCATGGGAAGACATGCTGGCTGGCTGGCGGCAGCTACTGGCCTTGCTGCGCGACAGGATGGAGATCCTCCACATATTATCATCTTCCCGGAACTGCCACTGGACAAGGAGAAGTTCCTGAAAAAAGTGAACGAAACCGTTAATAACCAGGGTTATTGCGTTATCGTCGCTTCAGAGGGCGCAAAGTATAACGATGGCAGTTTTATCTCGGCATCAACAACCGTAATCGACTCCTTTGGACATCAGCAGCTCGGGGGAGTGGCTCCTGCTCTATGCAATATGATTAAACAGGAGCTGGGATACAAATACCACTATGCCGTAGCTGATTATCTGCAACGTTCTGCCCGACACATAGCATCTCGGGTTGATGTAGAACAGGCATACGCCGTCGGTAAAGCTGCGGTAGAACTTGCGGTGACCGGTCATAATGCTGTGATGCCAGCGATTATTCGTGAGTCTGACCTGCCTTATCGCTGGGCAATCAAAGAAGTTCCCCTGGAAAAGGTAGCCAATTTTGAGCGGAAAATGCCCCTTGATTTTATTAATCAGGAAGGCTTCAACATTACGTCAACCTGTCGGGATTACCTTGAGCCATTGATAGAGGGAGAGGAGTACCCAGCCTACCTCAATGGGTTACCCCGCTTTGCAAGACTGAAGAAAGTTTTTGTAGAAAAGCAGCTTAATACACCCTTTGAAGTGTAAATTAGCTTTATTAAATTCATTGGTTAAGGTCGGAGTAACATCGAAAGTCATTCCGACCTTCATTCTTCGCTACATACATGGCTTCATCTGCCGCCTTGATCAAACCATCAGCATCACTTCCATTCTCAGGATAAAATGCAATTCCAATGCTGGTTCCTACTTTTCTGGAAGAATCTCCCAGTTCATGGGGTTCCTTAAGTACGTCAAGAATTTTATTGGCAACCGTTATGGCATCTTCCGAGGTCTTAACATCATCCAGAACCACGGCAAACTCATCACCACCGAGTCTGGCAATTAAGTCAACCTTACGGATACAGCCCTCAAGACGATTTGCAACACTGGACAGTAACTGATCGCCTGCATCGTGGCCAAGCTGATCATTGATCTCTTTAAAATGGTCGAGATCCAGGAACATTACCGCTGTATTATTATGGTAGCGGTCACTTCGATCCATTGAGGACTGAAGAAATTCTTTGAATAACGTTCGGTTAGCCAGACCTGTCAGGCTATCATACTTAGCCATTCTCAATAGCTGATCTTCCATCTGCTTGCGCTCAGTTATATCCTGAAAGACAAACACCGCTCCCTGAACGGAGTTCCTGGTATTAACGATGGCAGCAATATTGAACTCTGCCGGAAACCTTCCCTGGCTCACGTTTATTAATTCAGTGGATCGCTTAAGTGTCCCGCCTTTTTCAAGACACTCACGATAAATATCCGACCTCTGCCATTGATCCTGAGCTGTTTCACCAGCAGCGGTATCAAAAAGAAACTGGCTGATATGCTGATCCAGAAAAGCGTCTTCAAGACCTCCTAACAATTCACAGGCCGTCGGATTGATAAAGGTAATTTTTCCCTCTTTATCTACCCCTACAATACCCTCTCCTGCGCAGTCCAGAAGCAGCTTGTTTTTCCGGCTGATCCATCGAAGCTCCCTGGTGACCTGTTCAAGCTCCAGCCGCTGTTCCTCCAGTTGTAAAAATACTTTCACCTTACCCAGAAGTATTTCCGGAACAATCGGCTTAGGTAAATAATCAACAGCGCCCGACTGATAACCTTTGGCTACGTAGTTATGATCTTTATTAATCGCAGTAACAAAAATAATGGGGATATTGGCAGTTTGCTTATTACTGTGAAGCAATGTAGCCGTCTCAAAACCATCCATGCCAGGCATCTGTACGTCGAGAAGAATCACTGCAAAGTGATGGGCCAGAACTTCAGACAGAGCCTTCTCTCCAGAATCTACCTTATGGATTTCTGCCCCCAGCGGCTTTAGTAACTTATCCATAGCCAACAGATTTTCCGGACGATCATCCACAACCAGAATTTTGACGTTGTTATTTATCTCCATACCAGACATTCCCTGTCTCACTTCTGAAAGCAAAGTTTCACTGGCCTATGCACTGTAAGTTGGAGAAATCAGATGCAGCCAATCTGATCCAGAAAGGCTGGAATTTCCTCCAGCGTCATCAGGTGATCTACACAGCCTGTATCCAGTGATGCCTTGGGCATAACCCCCATTTCAGCACTCTTGGGACATTGAACTACTGTACTTCCCCCAAAACTTTTCACTGCTCGAATACCATCGGCACCATCCCGATTAGCACCAGTTAAAACAACGGCAACCAGACCCTTTCCATAGATTCTGGCTGCTGACTGAAATAACACATCAATAGATGGGCGAGAATGAGCAACAGGAGCTTCAAGATTCAGGCTGAGAATATCCGGCTCCTCTACCAGCATATGGTAGCCAGCAGGGGCAAGATAAATCGTTCCAGGCTGTATTCGGTGCTTATCTTTTGCCACTTTGACTGGCAATGTGCTCTGCCGGGCAAGGACACGGAGCATGCCCCTATCATCATTTAATCCTACATGCTTGGTGACCAGTATGGGCAATCGGAAGTCCTCACCAAGCTCACTGAAGAGATACCCTAAAGCATTAATCCCCCCTGCTGATGCTCCCAGCACAACAGCTCTGGGCTTCCCATCAACTGAAGAAAGACTCACGAGCTAAGTTTCCTGTATATTCGAAACCTGTTACTGACATCTTCAAGGTGATTTCTGATCTGACTGAACTTCAGATTCTCTCTTCGTCCGATACAGAGAAACCCCCTAGGGCATAAACTGTCGTTAATGAGCGTTAAAGCCCTGTCCTGCAACTGTTCATTAAAATAAATAAGTACATTGCGGCACATCACCAGATGCATTTCGCCAAAAACCCCATCCGTCACCAGGTTGTGATTCGCAAACGTCACCCGTTCCGACAAACGACTATTGACCTTGATTGAGTCATAGAGGCTGACCCAATAATCACTGAGCTTGTTCTTCCCACCTGAAAGGCTGTAATTATTCTCATAAAGTTCAATATCTTCCGCAGGATAAATCCCCTTTTTCGCTAATTTCAATGCATCATCATTAAAGTCGGTCGCGTAAATCTGGCAGCGATCCAATATGCCTTCCTCTTCCAACATGATTGCCATAGAGTACACTTCCTGACCGGAAGCACACCCTGCATGCCATATCTTTATAAACGGATAGGTCTTGAGCACAGGGATGACCTCTTCCCTCAAGGTTTTAAAAACATCCGGATCCCTGAACATTTCAGTAACAACCACAGAAAGGCTTTTCACAAATCGATAAAATGCACGATTATCGTGCAGGAACAGTGGAATCAACTCACTGATATGACTGATACCAGCCTGCTCCATGTATTTTTTTACCCGTCGAATCATTGATGCCTTGGCATAGTCATGAAAGTCATAGCCGTAGCGCGTCTTGACAGCGTCCAGCAGTAAATCGAGTTCCAGTCGTTCCAGATCAGCTACAGTGCAAGTCTCAATCATCGAAGCAGCCACACCTTCAGCATTGCTGTCAGCTTGTCCATATCCAGAGGTTTAGTCATGTAATCATTAGCTCCCGCCTCAAGACATTTTGCCTTGTCACCAGCCATGGCCTTGGCAGTCAGGGCTATTACAGGAAGCTCTTTAAATTCATTCATTTGCCGAATAGTGGATGTGGCTTCGTAACCATCCATAATCGGCATCATAATATCCATTAACACCAGCTCTATGCCCTCTTCTTCCTCAAGCTTGCTGATCGCATTTTTGCCATTGTCTGCGAGCACAACTTCCAGCCCCATGCCTTGAAGGGCTTTGGAAAGAGCAAATGTATTTCTCAAATCATCATCAACCAGCAGAATCTTGTGTCCATCCAGGCTCTTCTCAGACCCGGTCACAGGTTCATCCGGAGTATCATCTATTTGATCCTTATTGACGGTATGCAAGAACAGGCTGACTTCATCAGTGATTCTTTCAAAGGCTCTATCACCCTTCATCACCATGGCATTGGTGAATTCCTGCAACCGGGAGTGCTCTGCCTTATCAACAGGGTGCGCGGTGTGAATCACCACTGAAGGCATATCTGGCCCCAGCTTGCCTTTCATTTTTTCCAGAAACTCCAGCCCACCTGTATCACCCAACTCCAGATCCATAATCAGGCAGTGCCACTGGTGGTCATCAAGCTCTTTCTCGGCCCCCGCTACAGAGCTGGCATATCCCACATGAAGACCTTTTTGCTCCAGCATACTTCCTACTTGAGATCTCTGCTCTTCATCCAGATCAAGAATCAGCACATCGCGAATATCCTGACTAATTGCCTTCTCAAGTGTCATAAACGCTTTATCAATATCAGCGACACTCACGGGCTTCATCAGGTAGCCAACAGCTCCCAGGCTGGAAACTGATCCTGGATCCCGTCCCGAAACGATATGTACCGGTATATGCCGGGTTGCATCATCACTTTTTAAATGCCTAAGTACCTCCTGACCATCCATATCCGGCAAGCCTAAGTCCAGAATGATCGCAGATGGCTGGTACTTCCGGGCCAGAGCAACTCCCTGCTCTCCAGTCGATGCATACAAACAACCAAAGTGATGCTTACCCGCCAATTGAGTAAGAATGGCAACAAAGTGGGGGTCATCCTCAATAACCAGCACCTGGTAATCAAACGCTTCCATCACAACAGGCTCAGGTACCTCAGCCCCTGGCTCATCATTTTTTGGGGACTCTTGAGAGACAGCCTCTAGCTCATCGGCTCCAAAAGACTGATCAAACACATCTGGGACATAGTTTTCTGCCAGCACTTTCTCAGGACTAAGAGAACATACTGGATTGGCGGGCAGAAAGAGAGTAAAGACCGTCCCTTCACCTTCCTTACTTTTCAGTTCAATAAAGCCCCCCAGAAGTTCTGCCATCTCTCTGGAGATTGCCAGCCCAAGCCCGGTTCCCCCATATTTTCGGCTGGTAGATCCATCAGCCTGCTGGAATGATCCAAAAATGGATGCCTGCTTCTCTTTGGGAATCCCAATCCCACTGTCTTTAACAGCAAAACCAATCCACATATCTTCTGAAAAACGGCCAGCTCGGGTTTCATTAAACATTCTTACCCGAACACTCCCTTCCTCGGTAAACTTGAAAGCATTAGAAAGAAAATTCTTAACAATTTGCATTAGCCGTTGGCTGTCAGTAAAAACAGACTTACTTGCACCTCTCTCTATACTGACCTGGAATTGCAGATTCCTATTTTCCGCCAGAGGGTTAAACATAGTCTCAATGCTGCCTTTGATCTCCTTCAAGGGCGTATCATCAAGATTTACCGACATTTTGCCTGCTTCAACTTTGGACAGATCAAGAATGTCGTTGATCAGCGACAGTAACTCCTTACCTCCGTTGTAGATAACCTGTGCAGACTCCACCTGATCTTCTGTCAAGTTGCCTTCTTCGTTCTCTGCCAGCATCTGTGAAAGGAGCAATAATGAATTCAATGGTGTGCGGAGTTCATGAGACATATTGGCAAGAAACTCAGATTTATATTTACTGGCCCGGGCAAGCTCCTCTGCCTTTTCCGTCACTTTTTTACTGGACAGCTCAATATCTTTATTTTTTCGCTCAATTTCCTCTTTCTGAGTCATCAGCTGTTCACTGAGTTCTTCCAATTCAGCATTGGATTTCTGCAACTCTTCACTTTGTGCTTTAAGCTCTTCCTCAGACTCTTCCAGAATACCGGCTCGTTTTTCCAGCTCTTCATTGACTGAACGTAATTCTTCTTTTTGCTCTTTCAAAGCCTCTGACTGCTGAGTGGTCGTATCCAGGAGCTGATTTACCCGAGTTCGATACTGAGCAGAGTTAATCGCAATGGCGATACTTTCAACGGAGTAATCAAGAAACAAACTTTGTTCATCCGTCATTGGGCCAAGCCGGGCAAACTCAAAAACTCCTTTTAATTCATTCTCATAGCACAGTGGAACAATGATTAGATGAGCCGGTTTGGCAGAGCCAAGTCCGGACGCAATTTCCATGTAACCATCAGGTACATTGGTTATCTCTATCACTTCTCTTTCAAGTGCTGCCTGGCCAATCAGTCCTTCACCAACTTCAAAACTGTTCGCGTGCTGATTGCGCTTGCGCCAGGCATAGGTTCCCATCAACCGCAGGTGATTTTTATCATCCTTCACAAACATTGCGCCGGAATGCATATCCAGATATCGGGCAATATAGATCGCGATGTTATTGCACAATTCAGCCATATTCTGCTCACCACGAACACTGTTGTGCAACCCTGCCATGCCCTCCTGCAACCAGTTTTTTCGAATATTTTCATCACTGACGATTCGCAGCCTATCGGTCATCTGGGCAAAACTGCGACTGAGTTCGCTGATCTCATTACTCCCTTTCAGTACACTGCCTTCTTCATAATCACCTGCTGCAACACGATTGACCCATCGGGTAATCAACCGAATAGGCTTGACCAGTTGGCGCGTAACAAATAGAGCAATAACAACCACCAAAGCAAATGTGATTGCAATAAGAACAAAAAGGCGTTTCCGAAAATCCTGAACGGATGCAAAAGCATGTCGATGAGTTACTTCCGAAAGCATCGCCATCGGTGTTCCGGCAATATTAATTGGCAGATAGATTCCAAGAACCTCTTCACCATGAATATAACTTCGTATATGACTTAAACTGGCTTTTGCAGCCCGATTCAATACGTTCTCCTCATCCAGGCTTAAAGAGTCAAAATCCCCTGACATTAATTCCAAGTCATGATCATGCTCTCCAGCTGGCTCATGAGCATGACCACTATCTGAAGTAAATCCATCAAAATGAGCATCATCCTCTCTATAACTCCCATCATCCTCGAGATGGCTTAACCATAAATTAATAAGCGGGTTATCCTCCTCAAATATCAGCTGTTTTTGATTTTCAAACTGGGTACCAAAGCGAATTTTACGATCCTTACCAACCAAAAATGAGGAGAGCCCCGCTACATTTGACTCACCACTGTCAAACATAACCTGAATATTCTTCGGGTGAATTTGAACCGCAATAAAGCCAACAGCTTTCTGGAAGGAATCAGCAAGCGGCAATACTAAAAAGACGACTTTCTCATTGCCTATCGGCGGATAGGCAGCAAGATCTGCGTACTTCGGCTGCTGATCATAAAGACTGTCTTTAACAGCCTGAGAAAAAAGGGTATTTTCCAGCTCTGAAGAAAATAGATTCTTTCCTAAATCGCTGTATTCATTAACAGTGTAAAGAATATTCCCTGCCGCATCGCCCAGAATCACATCGGAGTAATCATAGAATCGAAGAAAATCCACATACTCCATGGAGTACTTTTCATATATATCCCCGTACTCTCTGGAGTTAATAAATTCAGATACCGACTGTGTTTTAAAGCCAGGGGTCGACACCAACTCCGCGATAAATGCTTCGGAAGATGATGCCATAATGAATAAATTGGTTAATACCGTATCAAAGTATTCATTAATGCGTTGAGTCAACTGAAAGTTGACGGATGAAAGTTGATCATAACGATCTTTAACGATTGCCTCTTTTCCCGTCTTATACTCATTCAATCCAACAATAACAACAGGCCCAATGGATAAAACAATAAACCAGAGAAAAAGTGTAAGTGCCAGACCACCCTTCTTTCGCCGACCGTTTTCACTGGGTGATTCTGAACTCATGGTCTAACCTCTGTGCTTTACCAAAAGGTGGAAATTGGTACTTTGCCATCTCTTATTAATCGTTAATTTGCACAAAAAAATTAGGGCTCTATTCGTTAAGAGACAAAGAAAGATCCAATGAAAAGATGGTAATCAACGACTGCCTATGAAATGAGGATGAGGTAATAAGTGGATACACTGAATATGTGCAAGACAGTCATGGTGGCTCTGGTAGCCAGTTATATCACCATGGTTTTTTTCAATAATGTTACGGATTACTCAACAAACCTGAGTTATATCCAGCATGTGATGACAATGGACTCTTTACCTCAGGACTCCTCCCATCACTGGCGATCCATCCAATTACCCCAGCTTCACCATGTGGCTTATCTTTTTATTATTATTCTCCAACTCCTTTCATCAGCACTCTGCTGGAAAGGATTTCTACAATTTCTTCGTCACACGAACAGGGAAAGTGTTATATCAGCCAGACAAACATCCAGTCTGGGGCTGGTATTGGCATTTGGTATATGGTTTGGAGGTTTTTTCGTTATTGGAGGGGAGTGGTTTCTTGCATGGCAAACCCCTTGGGGAGGACTATCCAGCGCCAGCCGGATCCTCATAGCCATTGGAGTAACGCTGATATTTATCAACTTGCCGGATGACTATTGAATCAGTATTCCAAGGGTAACCAGGGAACCCGCTAAAACACTCATCGAGCTGGCTAACATCAATACTTCCATTGTGGTCAGCTTATCGTATTCAGGTTTCATACTTCATTTCCTGTACTGCTACTTCAGCCATAGGAAAAGTATAGTACTAAGAGCATTGCCAACTAATCAGAACCACCATGACAGCTACTCATTGATTTCAAATGAATAAATAAAAACAACGAATTTTTTAATTACTATTAAAAATTAAAACTATAATTTTAATTCAAAAATACAGCTAATAATAAAGCCCCCCCTAAGCGATAGATAAAAGCGCGGCCCATAAGAGTTCGATGAAGCCGCGTAAAGTATGATTTATTACCCCATTAGAAATCACAGAAAAAATACATGATCACCCTCCCAGATAGGCCTCCTGGACAGATTCATTCACTAATAGCGCCTGTCCGGAGTCATGCAGAACAATCTTTCCATTTTCAAGCACATAGCCTCGGTCAGCCAGTTTCAGGGCCTGGTTCGCATTTTGCTCTACCAGAAAGATTGTCATTCCCTCATCCCTCAGTTTGGCAATAATGTCAAAAATCTGCTGAATCACTATAGGAGCAAGCCCCAGTGAAGGCTCATCCAGAAGTAATAACCTGGGCTTACTCATCAGCGCCCTCGCTATAGCCAGCATCTGCTGTTCACCACCAGACATGGTTCCTGCCCGTTGGTGCAGACGCTCCTCAAGACGTGGAAATAGTTCAAGAACATGGCTATACAGCTGACGATAATCCTGCTCATCCGTGAAAAAACCGCCCATGCTGAGATTTTCTTCCACGGTGAGCCGGGAGAAGACACGCCGACCTTCAGGCACCAGGGCGATACCAGAACGCATAATATCCGCAGTATCTGCTCGGGTTATTTCTCGACCATCATAAAAGATCTGCCCACTGCTCGCCCTTGGATCGCCACACAGAGTCATAAGCAGAGAGGTTTTTCCCGCACCATTGGCGCCAATTAATGTCACAATTTCACCGGTCCGGATCTCGACACTCACATCATCCAGCGCCTGAATCTGGCCATAAAAGGTAGAAACATGCTCAAGACTTAGCAGTGGTTTATCGTTATTCATATGACTGCATTCCTGTTTATTCTTTTGGGTGCCGATAGACTTTCCAGATATTGCCGCGAAATGGGATCTCGTTTTCCAGAACAGCCCCCAGGCGCTCTGCTAATTTCATAGAAGGATGGTTATCCGGGTGAATAAAACTGATTAGAGGTATCTCTGGCAGATACTGCCGTCCTATCGACTGAACTTCTCTGGCCGCTTCAGAAGCAAATCCCTTCCCCCAATAGTCAGCAGCCAGTGCCCACTTGATTTCCGGTTCAGGCCAGTCATTTGGATACCAGAAACCCACTGTCCCCAGAAGCAAAGAGGAGCTTTTCTCGATCAGAGCATACGGTCCATAACCACGCACCTGCCAATGCCCAATCATGCTGCACATCGTTCGCCAGGTTTCTCCTTCCGTGAAAGCCTTTCCCACGGTATAGCGGGTAGCATCTGCATCAGAGTAATACTTATGCAGACATCTCCAGTCTTCTTCCTCAAACTGCCTGAGAACCAGCCTTTCGGTTTCTAATTCCAGTGGTACTCTGTACTTCATAAAACTGCCCCGGATTGTTGGCTTACTCAGGACTCCCCTAAATAAGCCTTGATCACTTCAGGATGGTTGCGCACCTCTTCCGGTGTTCCGGATGCCAGTGGCCTCCCCTGATTAATAACATAGATCCGATCCGAGATTTCCATTACCAGTTTCATATCATGTTCAATGAGCAGTACTGATACACCATGGTTTTTTCTGAGGTCTGAAATCAAGTCATCCAGCTCTCGGGTTTCATTGGGGTTCAGCCCTGCAGCAGGCTCATCCAGCATCAGCAGTTGAGGATCAGTGACCATACAGCGGGCAATTTCCAGTCGCCGCTGCTGGCCATAGGCCAGGTTTCCTGCTTCACGATTGGCAAACTCAGTCAGGCCAACTTTATTCAGCCAGTAAGCAGCCCGATCCATCGCTTCTGCCTCACTCCTTCGAAACGAAGGCGTTTTAAAGAGTCCTGCCAATAACCCTGTATTCAAATGTCGGTGCTGAGCCACCAGCAGATTTTCCAGAACCGTCATGGCTTTAAAAAGCCGAACATTCTGAAAGGTTCGAACCACACCTAAACGGGCAATTTTAAAGCCTGGCAGCTTTTCTACCGCCTGGTCCTTAAAAAGAATCCTCCCTCCGGTTGGCTTATAGAATCCAGTCAAACAGTTAAATACTGTCGTCTTACCGGCACCATTCGGACCAATCATGGAGACAATTTCGCCTTTACGAACTTTGAGCGCCATCTGATCTACTGCCAGCAGACCACCAAAGCGCATACTGAGATCTGATGCTTCCAGCAAACACTGACTCATCTCATAACTCCCTGCAGATTACACGCTTTCAGCAATGGGCTGACGATTAACAGAAACATCACCCTTATCAGGCTGATGATCTTTCAACTTCAAGTGCGGACGCTTCATAGGCATCAATCCTTCGGGGCGCCATATCATCATCAGTACCATCATCAGACCAAACATCAGCATCCGATACTCCTGGAACTCCCGGGCAAACTCGGGAAGTACCGTCATAATAACAGCAGCAAGAATAACGCCCATCTGTGATCCCATTCCCCCCAGAACAACTATGGCAAGAATGATGGCAGACTCAATAAAGGTAAAAGACTCTGGACTTATAAACCCCTGCCGGGCTGCAAAAAAAGTTCCGGCAAAGCCTGCAAATGCAGCACCGATGGTAAAGGCAGACAGTTTGATGGCTGTTGGATTCAGTCCTAATGAACGGCAGGCAATATCATCTTCGCGAAGTGCTTCCCAGGCTCGACCTATAGGCATTCTCAGCAGGCGGTTAATAATATAAAGCGTCAACAACACCAAAAGCAGCGCCAGGATATAAAGGAAAATCACTTTATAGCCGCTGCTGTAGTCAATCCCGAAGAACTCGTGAAATGGTACATTCCCTTCTTCTTTCGCTCGCCGGGAAAACTCCAGACCAAACAGCGTTGGTTTTGGAATCTGACTGATCCCATTCGGCCCACCAGTTATTGAGGTCCAGTTATTCAACAGAATACGAATAATTTCACCAAATCCCAGGGTAACAATTGCCAGATAGTCTCCACGCAGCCTTAGCACTGGAAACCCCAGGATAAAACCAAAGAACGCGGCCATAAGACCGCCGATCAACAGGCAGCTCCAGAAATCGAGACCAAAATACTGGTTTAGCAATGCATAGCTGTATGCTCCAACGGCATAGAAGCCCACATAACCAAGATCCAGAAGACCTGCCAGACCAACAACCACGTTAAGGCCCAAACCAAGCATCACATAAATCAGAGCCAGTGTTGCCAGATCCACAGCGCCACGGGAGACAAAGAAAGGCCAGATCATCAGGCCTGCTACTGCAAAGCAGATCAGCAGCCGCTTCAGAGGCTTATTCTCATTCAATGTTGGGAGCTGAACCTGAGGTAGTGGGTTGTGTTTTTTTGCACCCTGCCAGAAAGCAGAAATCGAGTTTCGAAATAACTGAACCAGAAAAACCAGAACAGCCCCAGATAAGATCAGGTTCCAGCGTTCGCTGGCGGCAAAGTGAACCACCAACTCCGTATTCTCTGTGGATAATTGAACCCCCAGCATTAACACCGCCAGTAATAGCAGCGCTCCAGTTGCCATAACCGCAGGAAACCAGCGCAAACTGGTAGATGATTGATGATTATTCATACCTTTTCTACCTCCGGCTTGCCAAGAATACCTGAAGGTCGGAATAACAGAATCAATACCAGCAGACTAAAGGCGACAACATCTTTATATTCGGTACTGAAATATCCTGCTGTGAATGCTTCGGTAACCCCAAGAATCAAGCCGCCAAGCACTGCTCCCGGAATACTACCAATTCCACCAAGAACCGCAGCAGTAAACGCTTTCAAACCAGCCAGAAAACCAATATAGGGGTTGATAACTCCGTAATAGAGCCCTAGCAAAACGCCTGCCACTGCAGCCAGTGCTGCACCGATAACAAAGGTCAGAGAGATAACCTGGTTGGTATTGATACCAAGAAGCCTGGTCATGCCCAGATCTTCTGCGCATGCCCGGCAAGCACGCCCCATTCTGGATTTGGAAATAAAGAGCGTCAGGAGCGTCATGGTGATGAATGTAATGATGAAAATTACCACCTGCATATACGACAGAGTTACATTAAATTCATCTACGGGCCCAAATGTCCAACCACCAGTAATCAAGCTGGGCATTGCAATATCTCTTGAGCCCTGGGCGATGCGTACATAATTCTGAAGAAAAATCGACATACCGATCGCAGAGATCAACGCAATCAGTCGATTACTGTTTCTTAACGGTCGATAGGCTACCCGCTCAACGGCAAAGCCGTATGTACTGGTAATAATAATGCTGATGATAAAAGCGGCGGCCAGCATCAGGGCTACACTGTCAACCCCCATCAAGGCAAGACCGGCCAACACGGCAAAGGCAACGTAGCTGCCAATCATATATATCTCGCCGTGGGCAAAATTGATCATTCCAATGATGCCATACACCATCGTATAACCGATGGCTATGAGGGCATAGGTACTCCCAACAGTAAGGCCGTTCAGCAATTGCTGGATAAAATAATAGGCTGACTCAGGCATGATCGAATCCATAAAAAAGGCCTGCATGTTGCAATAACGCTTCTGGCGTTCTGCACTCCCTGCAGGCCTTTTACTACTTTATTATTGTTAGACTGATGCCGTCTGGTTATTCGACTGCACAGTATTTCCTTCATAAATGCCCTGTTCGTTCAGGCTGGGCACTAGTTTGATCACTTGGTCAGAGCAGTTTTGCTGCCATCCGCATGCCATTGATAAACAACAAAGCTGAAGTCTTTCAGGTCGCCCTTGCCATCAAAGCCAAGATTACCTGTTGGAGTTTTGAAGCTATTGGCGCGCAGGCTGCTGGCAACCTTCTCAGGATCTTCACTGGAGGTCAGCTTCATGCCATCCGCCATGACTTTTACGGCAGAGTAGGCTGGGAAGACAAATGGGCCTGAAGGGTCTTCACTCTTGGCCTTGAATGCCTCAACCAGTCTGGCATTGGCTGGATCCTGATCAAAACTTTTAGGTAGAGTAACCAGCAGGCCTTCTGAAGCAGCACCGGCAATGGCAGAAATATCCTTGTTACCGACACCTTCAGGTCCCATGAACTTAACATCCAGCCCCTTTTCTGCACTCTGACGCAAAATCAGGCCCAACTCAGGGTGGTAACCACCGTAATAGACGAAATCAACATCTTCTTTCTTGAGCTTGGCAATCAGGGCAGAGAAGTCTTTGTCTCCGGCCGTTACACCTTCATACAGAGCTACTTTAATTCCAGCCTTCTGAACTTCGTCACGAACACTGGAGGCCAAGCCTTCACCGTACTGCTGCTTGTCGTGAATCACTGCCATGTTCTGTGGCTTTACAGAGTTAATGATGTATCTCGCAGCAGTAGGCCCCTGCATGCTGTCCAGACCAATAGTTCTGAAAATCAGCTCATAGCCACGGGTCGTGATATCCGGGCTGGTTGAGGCTGCAGTGATCATCAAAATCCCTTCATCTTCATAAATATCTGATGCAGGCTGAGTTGAAGAGGAACAGAGATGACCGACAACAAATCGAATATCATCGTTTACAATCTTGTTAGCAACGGCTACGGCTTGCTTGGGGTCACAGGCGTCGTCATAGACAACCGCTTCCAGATCCTTGCCATTAACGCCACCAGATTTGTTGATCTGCTCAATGGCCATTTTGGCACCAATAAACTGCATATCACCGTACTGGGCAACCGGTCCGGTAACCGGGCCTGCCAGCGCAATTTTGATGGTATCTGCTGCGGATGCGATCGATGCACTGCCCAGAGCCACTGCGGCAGTTAAGACAGCCATTTTTTTATTAAATGATTTCAGCATGTCAGTCACTCTTTATTGTTGTTTTTCATTCCTGAGTTTACAGAGCATTCGCCTGGCACTGGCTGCCCTCCCCCGAAACTCAAGCATGAACGACAGATTTAGCTCAGCACAGGTCGCCAAGCATTTTTATTATTAGCAATGGCTATATTAAGGATTTTTTCTATTCAATCCAGCCCAATATTGCGGTTTTTTCATGAAAACACCGGAATCCACCTACCAATGTCTAAAGGTTGCATCCGTCTTGGAGAACTAGTTTTAGTTTGTTAAAGGAAAAAAATCAGGCCAGAACGGGTGTGAGGCTACTATGAAAATGGAAAAGGATGATAAGGAAACCCCACTTACACTATCAGAACTTGTCTTTCTAATTGCCCCTTTGGGTCTGGTTCTGGTAGCTCTGCATTTTCTGCTGGGACGAGCTCTATAGCAGTACAAACAAAAAAGCCGGAATAGCCCGGCTTTTTTTGCATTTATCTTAATCACTTGGCTGTAATTGTTTTAACACCATCGCTTGTACCCAACAACAAAACATCTGCTGGGCGACAGGCAAAAAGACCATTGGTCACAACACCGACAATCCCGTTTATCTTTTGTTCCAGTTCAACCGGGTCAAGAATCTTCATATTCCAGACATCAAGAATCACGTTACCATTATCGGTCACAACACCTTCGCGGTAGGCCGGATCTCCTCCGAGCTTCACAAGCTCTCGGCCAACATGACTACGGGCCATGGGAATGACTTCCACTGGCAATGGAAATTCACCCAGCACACCAACCGCCTTGCTTTCATCAGCGATGCAGATGAACTCTCTGGCTACCGCCGCAATGATCTTTTCCCGGGTCAGTGCTGCACCACCACCTTTAATCAGGTGAAGATGTTCATTGGTTTCATCAGCCCCATCAATGTAAAAGCGCAGGTCAGACACCGTATTCAGATCATACACAGGAATACCATGGGCCTTCAGCTGTTCGGTAGATGCCTCAGAGCTGGATACACAGCCATCAAAATCATCCTTATACTCAGCCAACGCATCAATAAAAAAGCGCGCAGTTGAGCCAGTGCCAATGCCAATCACCATATCTTTTTCAAGATGGGGCAGGATGTATTGCAGTGCGGCTTCAGCAGTGGCCTTCTTGAGCTGATCCTGATTCATGGGGTTTACCTGTGAATACTGTGTATTTAATTAGGGCTGGATATTTCAAAGCCACTTAATTCATGATGAGCCATTGGCCTGAAAACGCGCAGTATATTACACCATTTTCATCCAAATTGGATGAGTGCCATCCTGAAGCGTATTCCTATAGAATGGGTGCTTCGCAGCACTGCCTGAACTCAATAAAGCTAACCGTACGTACCAGCAGGACAGCATGCCACACCGTTATATACGAAAAATACTGGAAGCCAGGGTCTATGATGTCGCCATAGAAACCCCGATTGATGAGGCTCGCTTCCTTAGCCAGCGCCTGGATAACCAGGTTCTCCTGAAGCGGGAAGACTTACAACCGGTATTCTCCTTCAAAATTCGGGGGGCTTATAACAAGCTGGCCCAGCTCACGACTGAAGAGAAAGAATGCGGCGTCATTGCTGCGTCTGCAGGAAATCATGCCCAGGGAGTTGCCCTGGCCTCCCGGGAGATGGGTATCAAGGCTACCATCGTCATGCCGGTCACTACTCCCGAGATCAAAGTGAAGTCTGTACGAGCCTACGGAGCCGAGGTCGTACTGCATGGTGATGCTTTTGATCAGGCACTGGCTCACTCTTTTGAGCTGGTTCAAGAGCATGGCTATACCTTTATTCACCCTTATGATGATATTGATACGATCGCAGGTCAGGGCACTATTGGTATGGAGATCCTGCGTCAACATACCGGTGCCCTGGATGCAGTATTCATCCCTGTCGGCGGTGGTGGCCTGGCAGCAGGTATCAGCGCCTATATCAAGTACCTGCGACCCGACGTCAAAGTCATCGGCGTTGAGTTTGAAGAGTCTGCCTGTCTTAAGGCGGCTCTTGAAGCGGGTGAGCGGGTTATCCTGCCTCATGTTGGTATTTTTGCCGATGGTGTAGCTGTAGCACAGATTGGTGAAGAGACATTCAGGATCTGCCAGGAGTGCATTGACGAGGTCATCACCGTCAACGCTGACGAAATCTGTGCCGCGATCAAGGACATCTTTGATGATACCCGCTCCGTCTGTGAGCCTGCTGGTGCCCTCGGTATTGCAGGTATGAAAAAGTACGTGAGCCGGGAAAAGATTCAGGGCCAAACCCTGCTGGCAGTAGACAGCGGTGCCAACATCAACTTTGACCGTTTGCGCTACGTCTCAGAACGAACTGAACTGGGCGAAAAGCGTGAAGCGATTATAGCCGTTACGATTCCGGAAAAGCCGGGAAGCTTTAAACAGTTCTGCGAACTGCTGGGCCGAAGAAGCATTACTGAGTTTAACTACCGCTACCACAACCCGGACAAAGCCAGAATTTTTGTCGGTGTTCAGGTTCATCCAGATCAGATGCCCATCGACCGGCTGATTAATGAACTCCAGCAGCATGGTTACCCCGTAGTTGACCTGACCGATAATGAAATGGCCAAACTCCACGTTCGACATATGGTGGGCGGGCACAGTGAAGCGGTTAGAAATGAGCAGGTTTACCGTTTTGAGTTTCCGGAGCGCCCGGGAGCCTTATTAAACTTCCTGAGCAAACTGGGCCAGCGCTGGAATATCACGATGTTCCACTATCGAAATCACGGCGCTGCCTATGGACGGGTTGCCGTAGGCCTGGATGTTCCTGAAGAGGAACATCAGCATATTCCGGAATACCTTGACGCCATTGGCTATCGCTACTGGTCTGAAAATGACAATGAAGCCTATAAAGCGTTTCTGGGGGACTAAGTAAAATAAAGCGGGTTGATCTGCCTGTAGCTGATGAATCAGCTTATCAGGCAGATCAACACCATTTAGTTTTATGGTGACTGATTAAATATAAAACAACACAACCGATGCAGCAGTTAATGACGCCAGGGACCAGTTGAAAGCCTTTAAACTCTGTTCATTTCTCAAAAAACGTTTCAGCCCAGAACCAAAGGCAACCCACACCGAAACACAAGGCAGATTCACCAGCGTGAATACAAGACCAACCAGAAGAGCTGACATGATGTAATGCTCACCAGGCAGAGTAAATACCACAGCGCTGCTGATTGCCATCATCAAGGCCTTCACATTAACAAATTGGAAACTGGCCGCTTGAAAAAAAGTCATTGGCTTACTGCTGACTGATTTTTCTGTTGCCGCACTGGCTGTCGCAATTTTCCAGGCAAGCCATAACAGATAAACAGACCCAATATACTTCAAGGCCATTTGAAGCTGCGGATACCTTTCAAAAATATTCCCCAGCCCAAATGCAACGGCAAGAAATAAAATAAAGAACCCAATAGAAACACCCAGCATATGAGGGATACTTCTGGAGAATCCATAATTTACCCCACTGGCTGCCAGCATAATATTATTGGGTCCTGGTGTAATACTGGAACTCAAGGCAAAGGTTACCAATGGTAACCAGAGTATCTCTATCTCATCCATTATTTTTTCTCAGTAATATTTTGAATATATGCCTTTAAAAATTGAACCCATACAATCAAACAAATAAAGAAATAAAGGCTCAAACAAAGTATGATACATGGACAAAAAAGAGTTCAATTAATAAATTGTCACCATGACAAAGACATCATTTAAAAATAACAAAAAGACAATGGATAAAAAAATAAGCCCTCCAGATTGGTTGGAAAACTTTTCCTCTGATTCCGCCCCCAAATATATGGCTCTAGCCGATGCCATTGAGCAGGCTATTAAAAATGGATCATTAAACTCGGGAGATAAACTTCCTACTCATCGCTGGCTGGCCGATATGCTTAACGTAACCATTGGCACGATTACCCGGGGCTATGCTGAAGCAGAAAGACGACGCTTAATTACCGCCAGAGTAGGCAGTGGAACCTTCGTTACCGGCAAGATCTGGCAGCAGGCTCAATTCAATGTACCTCAGGAGCCAGAGTCAGCGGTTATTGATATGAGCCTGACACTTCAGGTTCCTGCTCCAAGAGAAGACATACTGGCTGAGACGCTGCAAACTATTGCATCAGACTCTCAACGTATGGCCTCCCTGCTGGATTACCTACCTGAAACGGGGCTAGAAAGGCATCGCAATACTATTACAGAGTGGCTTACAACGCTGTCGATCGATGCAAACCCAGACAACATTTTGATCACCAATGGTGGTCAGCATGGCAATATGATGGCGCTTCAGGCAGCAACTCGACCTGGGGACACCATCGTTTCCGAGTCATTAACCTACCCGGGGTTCATTAATGCGGCACGGCAGTGGCAAACTCACCATATAGGCCTGCCAATGGATGAGCATGGTCTGATTCCAGAAGCTCTGGAACAGTGCTGTCAGCAATACCGGCCAAAACTGCTGTATCTAATGCCATCTCTGCAAAACCCGACAGCAATCATTATGCCGCTTGAACGGCGAGAGCGAATCATTGAAATAGCGCGACGACACAAACTATTGATCCTGGAAGATGATGTACAATTCGTCGCTTCTGATAAACGACTGGCTTCGCTCTACAGCCTTGCTCCTGACCTGGTAATTTACAGCAGCAGCTTCTCAAAAACACTGTCGGGCGGACTGAGGACCGGTTACCTCTGCTACCCTTCTCACCTGAGAGAACGGCTGGTCATGGCAATGAGAAGCGACTGCTGGGTTCCACCACCATTGATGGCTGAAGTTGCCCGTGAGTGGATTGAATCTGGTATGGCTGAACAGCTTATTCGCTGGCAGACCGAAGCCATTGCCAGACGTCAGGAGCTCATGAAACAGCACCTCAAAGGTATGGATATACATACACAAACTTTTAGTTTTCATGGCTGGCTTAAACTGCCTGAACCATGGCGGGCAGAGACCTTTGTGCGACAGCTACAAAATAAGGGAGTGAAAGTGCTCCAGTCAGAGCTGTTCGCAGTTGGCAGCTCTGCAGTACCGCAAGCTGTCCGTCTCTGTATCAGCAGCCCTGACAGTGATAATAAAGTCCAGTTTGCTCTGGAAACCATTAGAGACATGCTGACCTTAGAACTGGAACCCATCTATCGACCACTGGTCTTCTAATAATGATGACAATCAACAAAATAAAACTCATTACGAATTATCTGCTATTCCAGATGGGCTGGTTTGCCTGTGTTCTTGGGGGAGATCACGTTGCTCTGATTGCAACCGTAATAATCCTGTTTATCCATCTGTTTTGGGTAGGTAGTTGGCATAAAGAAAAGCAGGTACTGGCTATTACCTTTCTCTTAGGATGTGCTATCGATAGTTTTCTTGGGAATCTGGAAATCCTGAAGTTTCACTCTCAACTGGAGGACGGTGGACGTATTTTACCACTCTGGCTAGCCTGCCTATGGCTGATATTCGGTACAACTCTTCGACACAGCCTTGACTGGTCCCGAACCCACAAACTCTATGGAGCCATTCTCGGCTTCTTTGGGGGACCATTAAGCTATTTGGCAGGGTCAAAAATGAGTGATGTAACGCTTGCCCAGCCCCTATGGCAAACACTGTTGGTCCTGGCTATTATCTGGGCACTTGTTATCCCAATGCTCCAGTCTTTTTCGCAGGCATGGCTCAATAAAGCAAAAAGCCTTTAACGCTGCATATTACTTTGCAGCTTTTTGGTCATTCAAAAAGCTGCAGCTAGGCCAAGAAATCAATCAATCTCTGCTTCGAACTCCTTATAAGCAAAAATTCGATTGATGTGATGACTCTTAGCCAACTTCATAAACCAGTATGTACACCACTGTTCAGGCGTAATTGAGTCTGCTGAAGCTGGAATGCTCACTTCAAAATAATCAATCAGAACACTCTGGTCTTCATCATCCAGCACATTAAACAATATTCCAGGTCCGACAGTAGAGCCGTCCTCCATAAGCCTCGCTTTTGGATGAAAAGCCATGTCGATACTAACACGCCAGATATCACGTTTATTGCACATCATCAGGCGAAAACGCGCAGTATCAAACTGAGCACCGGAACCTGCGCTAATAAACTGATCAGACTCAAGCCAGGAGGGAAATTTACGAACAACCAGACCTTCGATCTTTCGACCGCCGCTGGAAAACCACTGCTGTAATGCTGCTGACTGCTGCTTCAGCAAATCATCGATAGAAGAACAAGGCAAAGTTAGTGCTCCCATCCGATTCTCCTAATCCATCAATTATCGCTATTCTTCTTTCTTATTGGATCAAACCGGTCAAATAAACAGCTGGGCATATGAAACCAAAAACACATGATTAGCCACTTATCACTGACGTCTAAAATTACCTTTTATCACAGAGATATGACATTAGAAACCTCTGGTTTCTGTTTATGTCCAGAAAATGTGTTCAATCCTTTCGCCCTTAAGATCTGTAAGGCATTTAATGAAAAGGTTCCCAGTGCTAAAGTATCCGCATTTCAAGCGTTAGCTCAGGGGTAGTATTGATGAAGGATCTGAAGCTTACAGAGTACAGTCATGGCGCAGGATGTGGTTGCAAAATTTCACCACAGATTCTTGATGGTATTTTGAAAACCAACCTCACTCTTCCAGACTTTCCTAACCTGGTCGTTGGTAATTCCAGCAAAGATGATGCCGCCGTTGTTGACTTGGGAAACGGTGAAGGGATCATAAGCACTACCGATTTCTTTATGCCGATTGTTGATGACCCATTCGATTTTGGGCGCATCGCTGCCACCAATGCCATCAGTGATATTTATGCTATGGGTGGCACTCCCTTGATGGCCATTGCTATTCTTGGCTGGCCTGTAAACAAGCTACCTCCCGAAGTTGCTGCACAGGTAGTTGACGGTGGTCGTCAGGCTTGTGCCGATGCAGGAATACCGCTGGCTGGAGGCCACAGTATTGATGCCCCTGAACCTATCTTCGGGCTTGCGGTCACTGGTCGTGTATCTCTTGAGCACCTGAAAAGAAATGATCAGGCTCAACCCGGTCACAAGCTATATCTGACCAAACCTCTTGGCGTTGGTATTCTCACTACAGCACAAAAGAAAAAGGTGCTGCAGGATGAGCATCAGCATATTGCCCGTGACTCCATGTGCACAATGAACACCATGGGCGCAGACCTCTCTCTGCTGAACGGTATCAGTGCGATCACCGATGTTACCGGTTTTGGTCTTCTTGGCCACCTTCTGGAGGTTTGTGAGGGCAGTAAGGTAAAAGCCACCCTATATACTGACAAACTCCCTCTGCTTCCACATGTGGAAAATTACCGTCAGCAGGGCTGTATCCCCGGTGGCACCGAAAGAAACTATGCCAGCTACGGACATAAGGCAGTTGAAATTACAGAGCAGCAGAAACACATTCTCTGTGACCCTCAAACCAGTGGCGGTCTTCTAGTTGCCGTAGACCCGGCAGTAGAAGAAGCTTTCCATAATGTTGCAACAAGATTTGAGTTGTCTCTGGAATCAATTGGCGAGCTATCACCTTACGACGGTGGTAAGTGGGTAGAGGTCGTTTGATATACCCGGAAAGCACTCCCCGGTAACTGCTCTTACGTTACTCTAGCTCCTGCATCCATGTAAGTACCTGGTCATATGAAATCGAATATTTCTGGCTTAGTGGTTAGTTACTATGCAAGGCTCAGCGGAGTGAGCATAGCCGTAGCTATGTGATCGTAGCTGTAACGCAGCAGAGTGGCTGACCACTGAATCAGAAAATATGATTTCATATGGTTAGGTACTTATATACCCCAGAAACCACTCCTGCATTTCTGGGATACAATACGTCCCTGTGTATTCCCTGAAAATTGCTCCTGCATTTTCAGGATACAGCACATCCATGTGCATAAAAAAAGCCCGGTAAATACCGGGCTTTCAAAGTTAAGTCATATTGGTCGGTTACCGTATTCACCGGAGGGTTTTTTCGGTGGATCTGCAGTAATGTTCGATGGAATCTCTTCGATCTGGCCTCCGTTTTTCAAAAACTCTTCTATCTGGGAGTCCAGACTTGCCCTGAGTTTTTTACGAGACTCAACGGTCCTTTCTTCAGCAGGCTCGTCGCGACTCCCCAGAAACCCAATATCAGCGCCATCAAAACCAGCAGCAGCTTTAGTCGGCTTTTTCCGTGCCATAGCTATATCCTCTAGGTACTGGTTGTCGGAATATCCATTCCGAAACATTGAAATTGACTTCTTGCCCGATTTTTATAGTTATAGTCCAGCATCGTTGAAATGCCAGTTCGGTCTAACCCTCCTTTATATAAAACAAATTGTTAATACCTGATTTTTATAATTACGTATAACCTTCACCTTGTAAAGTGATGATTAGATTCCGACTTCCTCCGTTGTCTCTGTGCTCTCCTAGCCATACCCCCTGCCAAGTACCTAAAGCCAGTGAACCATCAGCAATTGGAATCATTACATCGGCACCAAACAGGCTGGATTTAATATGTGCAGGCATATCATCACTGCCTTCTATAACATGTAGAAAATACTCTTCATTTTCAGGGATATAGTAGTTGCTGAATGTTTCCATATCATGACGGACATTTGGGTCGGCATTTTCATTGAGTGTCAGTGACGCGGAAGTATGCTGCAAAAAGATATGACACAGCCCAGTCTTATATCTCTCCATCTCAGGCAGTTTGTCAGAAATTTCTGCTGTAATCAGATGAAACCCTCTCTGGTAAGGTTGAAGCTGGACCTGTTTCTGGAACCACATAATTAAACCCTCGCTCAAAAGTGCCGATAACAACCTGTCAGTCATCAAAGGATAATTATTCATGATGGCACTTTTACAATGAAAATGTGGCAGTTTTGACATCTACAGTAGTTTTCTTAATCCGGGATGAGTCGAGCTTTCCAAGAATGGCTGTTTAACAATATAAGACCAGGTTACCGTGAAGACGACCTTATACATTCTTGTGTTCCTGTGGGTCATTGCATCACTGCCAGCCAAAGCAATGTACAGCGATGCTCTTAACCCTTCAGGGTGCACATTTCTGGATATGCAAAGTTTTTACTTGGAAGAGTTAGGCATTGATCCAGATGTTCATATTGAGTATCTGTACTTCAGAATGCCCGAACCCAATATGCTGGGTTATACACTTCCACTGAAGAATGGAAATTATCGAATAGCCCTTTCCAATGGACTGGAGCCCAGTGAAGTCCGTATCACTATGGCTCACGAACTAGTACATGTACGACAACTCGAAAACAAACAGATCAAGATTACAGAGTTCCAAAAGCACTATATGGAAAGGAGCTTTGAGGACGAGGCGTTTAGACTGAGCATCCCCCTCGCCATCAAATTTTATACAAAACATTTCTGCCAGAAACCAACAACTGAAGCCTCATAGGCTTTGAGACTGCTGCTCTGCCCCCGGGTCAATGACATGCTGTTTATAGCCTTCACCCAGCCAGAGATAGACGCAAGGCAAAACAAAAAGCGTGAAAAACGTACCAATCAGCATACCCGCTACCAGAATAATACCGATGCTGTTTCTCGCTTCAGCCCCTGCACCAGTGACCAATACCAGTGGAAAGTGCCCCAGCACGGTAGCAGCAGTGGTCATCAACACAGGCCGAAGGCGAATTTTGGCTGCTTCTCGAATAGCCTCCATCTTCTGGTAGCCCTTAAACTGAAGCTCATTAGCAAACTCGGTAATTAAAATCCCGTTTTTGGCAACCAGTGCAACCAATGTAATAAAGCCAATCTGGGCATAAATATTCACCGTGGTCAGACCAGTAAAGCTGAACAACAATCCGCCAAAAAGCGCTAATGGTACAGAGCCAAGCAGAACGACCAGAGGAGAACGGAAGCTGTTAAACTGTATTGCCAGTAATAGATAAACCACTGCCAGAGCCATCACCAGTACAGAAAACATACTGTTACCTTCCTGACGAAGCTGCCTGGAAACACCGGCATAGTCGACGGTGTACGTCTCTGGCAAAATATCCAGAGCAGCGGTCTCAAGTGTTGCCAGTGCCTGATCATTCGTCGTACCAGGCAAGACACCACCAAGAATCCTGAATGAGCGCTGCTGGTTGAATTTACCCATTACTCTCGGGCTGGTGATATTTTCAAGGCTTGCTACGGCTCTCAAAGGCACAAGCTCTCCAGCAGAGGTTCGAAGAGTAAAGTCCAAAAGCTGCTCAGGATTATTCCGCCCTTCTGACAGAACCATAGGTATCACCCGATAAGCCTTGCCAGAAGCATTAAAGCGATTCACATCCTGTTCGGACAATAATGCACTCAGCTGTTCGGTCACCTCGGCAACGGTCATACCAAGGTCAGCAATACGATTATGGTCAAATACCAGACGAGTCTCGGGCAAATTTATCTGTAAATCGGTATTCACAAACATAAACTGACCGCTCTGATAAGCAGCCTGTATCAACTGACCCACGTATTTTTCCATCTCCGAATAATCATCAGGAGCCTGCACCACCAATTCCACATCGAACTGACCGGCGGTCGGTAAAGAGGAAAACAGTATTGGGAAAACCTTTAACCCTGGCTCTCCTGACAAGGTTCCAAACACAGTAGGAAGCATCTCATGCACACTCTGGGAGCGTTGAGCATAATCAACAAACTCAATACCGCCAAAACCACCTTCTGAAGAGATGACCTGCCAAATCAATTCAACACCAGGTAAAAAACCTAATGAGTCGATAACCCCATTCATGTGCTGATCGGTATAGGCAATGGAAGCATCCGGGGGAGACTCAACGACAATATTAATACTGCCCTGATCCTCCACAGGTGCCAACTCTTTGGCGGAAAACAGATAGAGCGGGGCGATTAATAATGAGAGAAAAACCGACAGAAAAAGCATCTGGTTTCGCCATTGAAAGACCGAGTCCAGCCCACGCCCATAAACCCGTCGCAAACGATCAAAGAATTGGTTTACCTTCAGTGTATAGCGGTTCTCACGCCCTTTTTCAGGACATACCCAACTGCTCATAACCGGCGACAACGTGATAGCCACCACGCCAGAAATCAGCACAGCAACAGAAAGCGTAAAAGCAAACTCTCTGAACAGGCTGCCGGTTAAGCCGGAAACAAAACCGATGGGGGCATAAACAGCCGCCAGCGTCAGTGTCATGCCAATAATCGGTTTCAATAGTTCTCTTGAACTCAGTAATCCCGACTCTAATCGCGATTTTCCCTCCCGCATATGTCGTGCAACGTTCTCAACCACGACAATGGCGTCGTCCACGACCAGACCGACTGACAAAACGATGGCCAGTATGGTCAAAAGATTCAGGGAAAAGCCCACCAGCCACATGATGGCAATACAACCGAGAATCGAAATAGGAATGGTCACCAGTGGCACCAGTGCCGTACGAAAGGCCCCCATCAACGCCAGAACAACCAGCCCGACAATGATGATCGTTTCAGCGAGAGTAACCACAATCTCCTTCAGAGCCTTGCGCATATAAGCCGTGCCATCATAGCTGATCTCAACCTCCATACCCTGAGGTAAGGTGGGGTTGATCTTGTCCAGCCGACGATAGACCTCATCGCCAATGGATATCTCATACCAATTTCATTTTCAAAATATGTCACGAATTCTGCGATTGCCTTTATACTTTAAATAGCCTGTTGTTCATCCCGTTAATGTCATGCCTAAAACTCCCGATTTTCCTGAAAACTTTCACGATGCA
>NZ_LUKQ02000299.1 GCF_001647025.1 Endozoicomonas atrinae | reverse complement strand
CGCCAGCGATACGCACCAACCCATCCGGCGAGGCGTAAAGTGCCATATCCCCCATATCCACCATGCTGCGTTTGCTGATGCAAGCGTGTGCCGTATCCAGCCGTTCCAGGGTCATGGCACTGGGTTCAGTACCAAAGGCCACATAGGGATAACCGCTGGTAGTGATGATCACACTGTTGGCCGCTACCGCCAGTGACTGGATGTCGTACTCCACCGCCAGCCGATAGGCCGCTGGCCAAGCGTACAAGTGATAGGGTTCGCTGAACATCAATTCTTTGCCGGAAAAGCCCACCGCCACGCCACCGGGCAGTACCACCATGCCTTGCAGGTCATTGGGTGGCGCGATCCAGCCGATGGTTTTCAGGATGCCGCCCCGCTGATCCATCGGGGTTTGATCCACCACACTGGTGACGCCCACCGGGGTATCTGTACCGATGGTTCCAGCATTGTTGATCTGAGTGCAGAGCTGATACACGCCCACCTGCGTACTGGTGTAAACCCTGAAGTGGGTAATGTTCATGTCAACCGCACCCGGCCCTGAAGCCAGTGTCAGGTTGACAGTTTCACCGGGCAGTACGCTTATCTCAGCAGAAGGCAATGACGGCGGCCCTTCCCGTCCGTTCTCATCCACCCAGGTATAGGTATAGGTATAGAAGCGGGTTTCGGCGTCCACTGCCTGAGCATCCTCCAGCGGTGTGCCACTGAGAGTCATCACGGGTGCCACATCCGGCTCCGGCATCCCCAGTTGATGGTCATTAACCGGATAGTCACTACCACCACTCAATGCCAGACCATTATCTGTGTAGCGGGGACCTTTTACCGTGCCGGTGTAATAGACCCGGTTGTTGGGATCGTCCGCCACGGGTGAACGAATCACGTCAACGTCTTCGATCCAGTCAAACCAGTACCGTTCGCCTTCGTTGCGATAGAGGTAGATGGACTGCGGGGTATCGTTCAGGGACTTTTCATCGGCGGGTTGATAGTAGGCTCTCAGGCTGCCATTGGTTAAACGACAGTCAATGGCTGCCTCCGCCTGGGTATCTTCCAGCAGATGGCTGTCCAGCCAGGGGACTTCGCCGGTAAAGGAGGTGATATCGAGTTTCATGGTGGGTTATTTTTTCAGCCCGTACACCGAAACCGTGCCCACCAGTTTGTTCTGGTTCATGGCTTCCGCGTAGAACTTGATGCCCGCGATCGAGCCACTCACCGGTGCCGACAGGGTTGCCGTGATGTACTGGTCACCGTTGCCACTGTCCAGATGCGCAGTGAAGGAACCTTTACCATTCGGGTTCACGGAGACCGTCATTGTCCCGGACAGAAAGACCGACTCCATCTCACCATTCACCAGGGCATAGCCGGAGTATTGGCCAGCCGACAGCGTATACCCGTCACTCTTGATCACCGAGGTATTGGCCCAGCCGTACCCCGTTACCCAGGAGCCATCGGACTGCTTAAAGGCCATGCCCAGTTTTTTCTCCCGGTAGTCACCGTTGTCATCAATCCCGAGGTTATTAATGACCAGCTGATACCCGCCATAAAGGGCATCATCAAAACCGATGTCCAGCACCATTTCTGAAACACCCGACTGGGATACTGTACTGAGCAGTTTCATATCGTCTTCCTCTGCGTTATTGCCCTGGCTCTCCAATGCCTCTATCCGTGCGGTCAGATCGGTAATAATGTCCTGAAGGCTCTCTACTGAAGCAATGGTGTGAATATGATCCGGTGGCGCGGTTAATGAGGTCACCACCCCACCCACCAGTGCGAACAACTTGCCATCGGCGGTATTGATCGCCACCTCCCCTGAGGCCAGATCCGACGACAGCGGGACCTTGCCGGGTGTCGCCGAGCTTTTCAGTTTGATGGTGTTGGACACAGGCCCATTCCTCTGGTTGCTGTCGGATCAGAAGGTGCCGCCATCCAGCACCACACCGTTCACCGAACCACCGGTGATGGTGACACTGGCTGCGGACTGAAGCGCCATGCTGTCCAGCCCCAGGTTACTCCGGGCAGTGGCGGCGTTGGTCAGATCCGCCAGGTTGGAGGATTTGGCCAGTTTGGTGCCGATCTGGGTGGTCAGGTTGCTGATGGTGTCGGGGTCATCCCCCAGTGCCGCCGCCAGTTCGTTCAGGGTATCCAGCGCTGCCGGGGCTCCGGCCACAATGGCATCCACACCGAGCTGAACCCGGGCATCCACCTGCGCCTCATTCAATCCGCCGGAACCGGTAGCGGTCAGCACGCCGCTGCCATCAATGGCCAGGCCAGTACCCACCTTGATACCACCGAGGGTCGCTCCCGAGGCCGTGGGCAGGCTGTAGTTATTGGCGTTATCGTCGATCCCGGCCAGTTTGGTGACCACTGTTTCACCACCGACGGCGGTTACGGAGCCATCGGTTTCACCGATAAACAGATACCCGGAGGCTTCCGAGTAGGCCAGCTCCCCTTCCGCCAGGCTGGCCGGGGTGTTGGTAATGGCACTGCGTTTAATCTGAATGGTGTTCGCCATGGTTGACGCTCCTGTCTATCTATGACGGTTTATACCCGTCGCCTTTGAAGTTGCTACTTTGTTGGCTGCATTCACTCTCCTTGGTCACATAGTATTTCTATGCTCCCAAGGCTTCGCTCGCTTGCCGCCGCGTAGCAACTCCAAATCCTTTGGGTATTGAAAGAAAGCGGTCAGAAATAACCGCCATTTACATTGGCAGCAGGGCTCTGGTTCACCAGGTCTGCCACCGAGTCATGCAATACCTCCATCTCGTTTTTCATGGCGGTCAGTTGCAACTTGTCGGCCTCATGGGCATCGTGCCAGCGTTGGATATCGCCATGGTGCTGGGTGATGTCGCTGTTGAGCTGCCGGTTTTCCGTGGTCATCGCCCACAGCGAGCTGGACAGGGCATCGGCACGCCCGACTGCCTCTTCGATCTGTGGCAACCCCGTGGCCAGGGCTTCCTCGATCGCCTGCCGGTCTTCGGCAATGCTCTGCTGCTGGGCAGCCACCACGGCCACGCCGTTTCCAAGGGTGGCGACCACGGTCGTCTCGTTGGCCATCGCGGGCTCCTATCTCAATGCGTGGGTGACGCCTGCCTGAACAACAACCGTTCCAATAGCCACCGTCGACACCGCCTGACCATCGGGCGTGGTGACCTGGACATCAAACTCATAACGGTAGGGAGTCAGCTCATTGGTCTCTTCCGGTGTCAGGGACATCACCGCCGTCGTGCCGGATACCGCCATCCGTTTTTGCAACACGGCTTCGTCATCCGGCTGCATCCGGTGAAACTTCAGGGTGAAGATCAGCGTCCATCCGGTCAGGTCCAGCGACGTGCCATCCTCACCACTGAACGACACCGGTACGGAATAGCTGTCACCCCGGATAAAGGCAGGCAGGGTAGTGGAAGCGGGAATGGCCATCAGACAAACCGCCTGCGGGTCACCGACTGTTCGCCACCACTGACACCCACCAGTCCACGGATGCGCTTGCGGTTGAGTTCCTTCTCATACTTCTGCAGATTGACCTCTGCAAGCTGCGGGTTGGTCCAGGGCTCATCGGGCATCATTTGCAGATCTGCCAGTACACCCCAGCAGGCAAACTCAAGTGTCAGGTTGCCCACCTCGTCCGGCACTTCTGTGGCAGCAAACGATGGCATCAATGTCAGCTCAATATCGTGCATGGCATTCTTGTCAGGGATCGGAGCAACTTGCAGTGCGTTGGTTTCAACATGGCGGTAGTAATAAGGGGTACCGGAAGCGAGGTAAGGCGGCAGCAGATCACGGCTTTCCAATCGGGTGCCGTCTTCCCGCAGGAGATTCTGCACCGTGGCAATCTCACTGCCAGCGGGGTCGGTCAGGGTGTAGTCCTTAATGCCCTTCACCATAAACAGCTTGTCATGATGTCGCCAGATATTGGCCCGGTGACAAATGTCCCGCAGGGTAATGATCAGGTAATTACGGATCACCTGATCCGGGCAGCCCTTGGCATAGGGCCGTATTCTGCCCAGATAAACGTCCAGTTCCATCTATCTCTCCACCTTGCCCTGTAGCATCTGCCGGAAAAGCTGATCCACGTTCCACTTCAGCCCCAGGTCATTGGCAAACATGGCCAGGTAACTCTGCGCCTGCTGCATATTGGCTTCCGTTTCCATATCCATGCTGAATGCCCGGAACAGCATGTAGTTGATCACCGGGTTGATCCACAGTTCATCCAGACTGAATAACTGGGTATCCGTGTCAAAATCGGTAATGGCTATTCGTGCGGGTGCCTGGCTGACCAGCAGGTTCAGCGGGTGATCCGTAGGGGGCACCGGGTACACATAAAACACCGACGGGCTTTTCTGGTCGTAGACATACTGTTCCACATCCGTACCGGTGGCTGTCGTCCAGTTGGGCAACAGACTGTCGAGGCTGCTACGGGTGGAGGCAATCACCGTCCGGCCTGTGGATGGATTGTCCACAATATCCAGCAACCGGTATGTACCTGGCGGCAGTGACTGCACCGCCTGCGCCTGACAGGTAAAGGGCAGTAGCTGCGAGTTCACATCAGGCCGGTTCTGCACCACCGCCAATATCGCCTCGTTATAGGCATCCAGCAGGTTGGCATTGGTCCAGCGGGGGACGGCAGCGTTGTCCTGAAGCAGGTCACGCACCCGCTGGATGATCTCGGTAACCTTCATCACCTACAGCCGGTTACCCTGTTGATCACAGAACTCCAGATCCACGCCTATTCGTATCTTCAGCCTCGGATTGTAGATAAAGACGCTGTTGTTGTTCTTGTTCATCACAAATCGCAGCGGCTTCCGGGTTCGTAGTTGGGGTGTTGGCGCTGGCTGTTCCAACGCGGTGAGCACCTCAGCCATGCCTGGCTCTTCCAATGCCTCCTGCTCTTCCGGTTGCTCCAGTGACTCACCACCGTTCATCAGCTGACGTATTTCGTTTTTTAACTCATCCAGCTTCTTGCGCTTATCGAACTCCACGTTAAACATCTGCCGGGCAAAGGATTCCAGTTCGTCCTTGCTACGGCAGGTTTCCAGGTTAAATGCCATTTTTTCAGCTCCTCTGAAAAACGCTTCCCGCTACCCGCCGCCCGCACCCCGCAAAGCACCACGAATGTAGTCTTGTTCGGAAAGCAGGCAGCGGGAAGCGGGCAACGAAAAAATTAAGAACGCTTGGCTGCCAGCAGAACACCCGCATCCGGCTTCAACACCTTATAGCCATACACCTGCAGGCCACGGTGTCCCATGCCGAAGTGCTTCTCCAGCGTCAGCGATTCATGCTTGATAAACTGCGACGCAAACCCGGCGAAATCTTTCACGCCCGCCAGGCACTGGGTCACCCCCGACGCGGTGGCCAGGTTGTTACTGCAGTACAGCGTGAACCGGTCGATGATCCCGAGTCGTCCGTTACGCATGATGGAGGTACCATCACCGGCCAGAGAGGCATCTTTCAGCTCAGACTTCTTGATCATCCCGCACACCCAGGGTGGCAGTACCAGCCAGCGGTCGGACTCGGGAATGTTCTTCTCGTCCAGCAGCGTGCCCATATCGACGATGTAATCCAGCACATTGGTCTTATCCACCACCACACCGGTACCACCGCCGTCGATCTTGTTGTCCGGATGCACATCGGTGTAGATATTCCCCAGTACATCGC
>NZ_LUKQ02000298.1 GCF_001647025.1 Endozoicomonas atrinae | reverse complement strand
ACTTACAGGCAATGGACAGGATTATGAAAGCCATTGACCAGCGAGCGAAAATATACGGCTTTGAAGCTCCAAAGAAGATCGCTCACACGACACCTGACGGTGAAGAACTGGTGAACCAGGGTGTCGTGGTGGTGCCCTCTCCTATGGACTTAGAACAGTGGCTGATCCAATACCAGCCCAAGGGTGATGAATGATTACGGTAAAAGGTAACAAATATGAGCTTGACTGTTTGCAGGTCACACCCAGACAGGCAGAGTTCATTATTCTTTTGGCCGAAGGCCACAGTCAACGACAGATCGCTGCTATGAACGGCGTTAGCTATCAAGCGGTTACAGCCCGCCTCAGCGTAGTGAAAGAGAAGCTGCAAGCAAATAACGCTGTTGAAATTGTGGCGATATGCTTTGCCGAAGGATGGATGCGGAAAATTCAGGAGGAAACCCATGGCTAAGAAACCGGTTTACAGCATGACAGTCAGTCAGGCCAGGAATGACAAAAACAACTGGGCATTACATCTGTCAGAAGGCCGTAATCAGGAGAAAGAGGAAACCATGGTGTTCTGCCAGTTTACCAGGCACCCCATGATGGACGAAGACAGCATGAACGAGATGATGGGTGAGCTTGCCCATATGATCGTTGCAAAGTATCACGACTACCAACAGCGAAAAAAAGAGGCGAACCGGCACGAAAAAATAGCCAAAGGTGTGGTGAAGGATTTTTTCAGCCGCATGAAAAAAGCGTGAGGCCAGCGTGGCGATCACCTGGTCACCGCAACCCGGACCACAGACCGCCCTGCTCACCTGCCCTATTGAAGACATTCTCTATGGCGGTGCTCGGGGCGGCGGCAAGACCGATGGCTTTTTAGGCAAGTGGCTGATGAGGTCGCAGGTTTATGGCGGCAAGTGTAAGGGGTTATTCGTCCGCCGCAGTATGCCAGAGCTGGATGAGGTCATAGGCCGAAGTCAGGAGATATTCACCCCATTAGGTGCCCTGTGGAAAGCGCAGAAAAGCACATGGGTTATGCCCAACGGGGCTATACTCAGGCTCCGAAGTTTGGAGCGGGATGCTGATGCGGGCAAGTATCAGGGACACAGCTATACCGACGTTTATATTGACGAAGGGGGTAACTTCCCCAATCCGGACCCCATCGACAAACTGAACGCCACCCTACGAAACCCTCACGGCATCCCCTCCAGTTTTAACGTGAGCGCCAACCCCGGCGGCCCGGGTCACGAATGGATAAAAAAGCGATATATTGATCCAGCGCCATTAGGCATGCAGCCGGTCACTGATGACAGTAGCAATGCTAAACGCATTTATATACCGAGTCGCCTTGAAGACAACCGACTGCTGATGGATGGAGATCCCGGCTACATAGCTCGCCTGAAAAAGTCAGGCCCACCGTGGCTGGTACAGGCATGGCTCATGGGCGATTGGAACGCCACACCGGAAGGCGGCCTCATTAAAGCGCAGTGGTTCAAACGCTACAACGTACTGCCCTCGGAATTTTTAAGAGTTATTCAGAGTTGGGATACCGCCTATAAACCAGAGCAGGTGAACGACCCGAGCGTCTGCACCACCTGGGGCGAAACCCGACACGGTTGGTATTTGCTGGACGTATTCAGAGAGCGCATGGAGTACCCGGCACTGAAACGGGCAGCAGCCAGCCTATACGAGGCATGGCGACCCCAAGGGGTATTGATAGAGGACAAGGGCAGCGGGCAGAGCTTGATCCAGGAGCTGCGCCAGGGCGTGGGGGTAGGACAGACAAAGGTCAGAATTCCGGTAATTCCCATCGACACCAAAGGCATTAACAAAGTCGACCGATTGATTGCCGTATCGAGCCTGTTTGAAGCAGGCATGGTCTATTTGCCCGAGGTATCGCCGTGGACATTGGATTACGAAATAGAGATGACCATTTTTCCCCTTGCTCCCCACGACGACCAGGTGGACAGTACCAGCCAGTTTTTAAAGTGGGCGCATGAGAACAGCGCCAGCTTTGACCATGCCGCCAGCGGCAGGAAGCGAGTGGGCATGGCGGCAATGGACGACGGTCAAAGCATACAGAGCAACAAGGGCTATGGCAGTGTCCGGGGGAGTAATGATTTTAGGGGGTATTAAGCCCACAGAAAGTCAGATCAAACCAGTGCTCAAAATGAGAGTCATTAATATCAAATATTTCTGTTTCGTCCGGAACTTCCTTATCCCAATATGCAACAGTAGTGATCGTGTAACCTTTTTCAAAGGCTGCTAATTTTGGTTTTCCTTCACAGAATTTAGCCACAGCAGGAATAGATTCACCTCTAAACGCAAGTTCATGGCGGACAGATCCATCTTTTTTTTCAAAGTGAACCCTTATCAATTTTTTTTGTGGCATATCAACTAATCCATAAAACGAAAATACAGGAATTTTTAGAGGTGAATATTGGCAGTGCTGGCAATATAAAATTGCTGTACTGAAAAGTCTTTAGGGAAGAACCACAATGGCAGGCAAGCCCACCCTCGGCGAGATCGCCCAAGCCGACCACGGCATTCTCATGAGCAAAGCCTACACACACATGCTCATGGAAAACCCGGACAGTGTCCTCCAGCAGCGAGGCCGGGATATGCGCCTCTATGACGAGTTGCTACGGGACGACCAGGTGAAACCCTGCTTTCAGCAACGACGGCTGGCCGTGACCCAATCGGAGTGGGATGTGGAGCCTGCCAGCGAGAGCAGTGAAGACAAAGCCGCAGCAGAGTTTATTAAAGAGCAGTTAAATAGCCGCAACTTTGATGACATTACCGACAAGATGCTATTCGGCGTTTTTTACGGTTATTCAGTAGCCGAGTGTTTGTGGGCATACGACGGCAACAGAATTGTTATAGACGATATTAAGGTCAGAGATCGCAGCCGGTTTAAGTTTGATCTGGAAGGCAAACTAAGGCTGATCAATATCCAACATCCCAACGGCATGAAGCTGCCTGAAAAAAAGTTCTGGGTATTCAGCGCCGGTGCCGACCATAGCGACAACCCCTATGGCATGGGGCTGGCTCATTACCTTTATTGGCCGACTTTTTTTAAACGCAACGGCATCAAGTTCTGGCTGATCTTTCTGGAAAAATTCGGCATGCCCACCGCAGCGGCCAAACTTCCTCCCGGACAGGCACAAGATCCCATCGAGCGAGAGAAAGCTCTGCAGGCACTGGATGCTATACAAAGCGACAGCGGCGTGGTGATTCCCGACAACGTGATTATTGAGCTGATCGAAGCGGCCAGATCCGGCACCGCCGACTATAACGCCCTCTGTCAGCGTATGGACAAGGCGATCAGCAAAGTGATCCTGAGCCAGACCATGACCACCGATGATGGCAGCAGTCGAAGCCAGGCGGAGGTACACCAGGACGTGCAGCAGGACGTGATCAAAAGCGACGCTGACCTGGTATGCGAGAGCTTCAACCAGCAGGTGGTGACCTGGCTGACCGAGTGGAATTTCCCGAACGCCACCCCGCCCCGAGTATGGCGTAAGACCGAACCCGAAGAAGACCTGATGGCCAGGGCAGACCGGGACAACAAAATAAGCACCCTTGGATACGAGCCCACGGAAGACTATATCCGGGAAACCTATGGCGACGGCTGGAAGAAAAAAGAAGCGAGCCCCCTGCCTCCCATGGGCACGGGAGCGCCCGAGCTGCCGCCGGAGTTTTCCGAAATTACCAGCCTCACCCAGAAGCGAGCCAGCCACCGGGCAGACATGCAGTCATTAGTGGACGCCGCCGAGTATTTAAGCACCCAGTACCAGGCGATGTATGGCAAGCGGGTGGAGCAGCTGCTGAACTATTTGGAGGAAACCGATGATGTGGCTACTTTTCGGAAGAAATTAGTAGAGATGATGAAGGAGCCGCCTGCAGATGAGGCGGTGGAGACAGTGAGGGATGCTTCGTTTTTTGGTCGGTTGATGGGGCTGGTGTCAGGAGTGGGTTCAAGAATCACTTGACCCCGGTTGCTGTTTTACCCTCTTAAGTTGCTCTATTTCTTTAATGTTATCAAACATATGCCTAAGTAATTTTTCATTAGGTTCATATTCCTCATCATCAATTGATACTCGAGAAGAGGACGATACGATTAATTCAGGTTTTACTCGGATACAGAATTCATCTTTAGAATCCATTGAAGTAATCAGGCTAAAAAAATCCTTTTTAAACTTATTGTACCCTTCAGATTTTCGTAGTTCACTATCAGCAATAGCTGCATCATTAAACACTCCTTTAGATTCTTTACGTTTATTAAAGGTAATACCTTTAAATGCTGCATAAGTTTTTGTGTTTTCCAAGTCGGTGACTATCAATTGAAAAGAAACTCTGCCCTGTTGATTTTGACCTTTTGGTAGACTGCCGCTATTCTCGCTAATAGAGGTTGTAGTGGTTGGCTCTATTTTATTCCGCTTCCGCGCAGTCAGAGCTTTATCATAACCGCTACTCAGTGGAGGAGATTCAACCTTATTTGTACTATTAGTTGAAATAGCGCTTGTATTTCCACTATTGATTGAAACTGAGCATGGAAGACTTATGTTGGCTTCAACATCACCATGCCATTGCATAGCAGGTTTGCACCATTTTAAGGGGTATAGTGGGTAATTAATGGCTTGAATATCTCCCTTTTCACTAAAGTACATCTCTAGTGAATCAGGAATACGACTCTGCTGATTGTCAAAAAAATCATTTAATTCGGGATTTAGGGCTGGATTGCGAGGATTTGCTTGAGCAGCTAAAAGTGTTTTAAGCATACCTATCTTACGAGATTTTAATGTTAGTGCAGAATCCTCAGGGGAAGTAACAAAAGAAACACCTATAACGCTAATTCCGGTAGAAAGTGCAATCCTGTATTCATAATATATACTGCCATTATCAGCTTCATCATCTTTGATGCAATTTTCATTGTTGGTTTTTTCACAAAAAAGCCATGGTGCTCCTTTAAAGCCCAAAGATACTGTAAAGTCAGGTTGATCTTTAAATGAGAACGTCATAGGTGCCCCTACATAAGGTGTTGATTGTTCTAACTCACTTTTTTGAATTTTACAAACAAAAGCATCTACGTCCCATATTGGTGTTCGTAAAGGTAACGGATTTGTGCATACAAAACATTTTGAGTCTGGGTTTTTTTTCGGTTTCACAGATGGATTGGTCTTGTAATAAGAATTTATGCAGTCTTCATGGTAATAATGATCATGTATGCAGGAAACTGTAGTGGAGGTTGTTCTATCTCTTAAAGCAATACGATCATAACAAATGTTACACTCTACCTCTGAATCTTTATTCTCTATGTGTTGGGTTGAAAACTCCGTGGTTTCATTTGAAATTGTCATTCCATTGAAGCTTTTTTGCGGCAAACTATCATCAATGGCGCTGGTTACTGGCACAGTATTCTGAGAATAACTAACACCGCTGTTGTTGGTAATGTCCATTAATTTACTCCTTCTTATTTATCTATAACTTTCCGTGCAGCCTCTAAAAGCGTGTACGGAAAATGACTATACACTCACTCAAGAGCCTGTAAATAATTCTGTGTAAACGCCACCAAAACTATTACTCCTTGAACCGGTCAGGAAACATAATTTCAAACCGGTTCATGGCTGCTTTCCAGTTCCTGATCGGCATGGTCCATTTCTCGGAAGCTTTTTCCATGGCCAGATAGATTACCTTCATGACTGACTCATCAGTCCGAAAAATCTTCCGGTTCTTGATCGCCTTACGAATGACGC
>NZ_LUKQ02000297.1 GCF_001647025.1 Endozoicomonas atrinae | reverse complement strand
GTCCTCTCGATTGGTCATGGCGCTGCTCCCTGCTTGATACCAACAGGAAAACAATCGGCCAGAAAAGGGTTAATCGGGAGGTCAAATTAAACTGGTGTTTTGAAGACTTATTACATCGGTGATGACAGTTCTTCACAAACTGTGAAGAATCTTCCACATCAATCATGATAATAGACGCCTCATGACTGCCTCCGAGGAAAGCCCTTTGTGATGTGTTATTACTTTCCTGAGATGACAACATTTACAACATCATAAAAAGTGCTTTACTGAATCGGGCGCTGAAACACTCATACAGGATGTTTACGCTTCCTACCTTGGGCCAATCAATCAGTAACAGTGCAACTTAATAAATCAATAAAATAAGCCTACTCGAAGCACAAGTAAGCCTCACAATAGGTGCAGTTGCGGTTTCTTTATGAGGGACTTTCACATATGCCAGTCAATTCTGTATGCGTTTCTGATAATAATGCCAGCGCTGAGACCTATTTTAATCCCGCACTGACATCAGGGGCTGCAGTTACCGGCCAAGCAGTATGGCAGTCACATCAGATATGCCAGGTAGCCTATCCAAACCAGCTCGTTAATCAGGTACCCGGTTTCTGGCAACAGCAGACTCCAACAAGCCACATGGTATTATCTGCCCCTTATATGACAACTGTTAACCCCGGGACTCTTTTCCTTAAACCGGTCCCAATCTATGACCTTTCCAACACGTTCCATCCCCAGCCACAGCAGATAAACTATTCGAATTACCGGCCCTATCATGAGACTGTTAGCGGAGCATCAGCTTATGTGGACGATTGGGGTTTAGTCCACTTTGTTCAGGACCCAAAACCTCAAGAGCCATTACCGCAACCTTCAGAAGAACCATCTTCAACCAGTCAAGATTTAACAACACTATTGCCAGAAGACAGTCTGGCGATTGAATATGCAGAATACGCTTATGAACAGGTCATGTGGGAACCGGACCCTGAAAATCAAGGTGCTGTCGCTCCCAACTCAATGCCACCTATATCGCCGGAAATATTCTCGCTACAAGTCAGGCCCTCAACGGCTGCAGAAGATCGCAAGCTCGACCAAGATATCAAGCCGCTGTTTCTGAACTGTAGGCCTGCAGTAGATCAAGCAATGAGCAGCTTGACTAAATGCATGGAAGACTGTCCTTTTTTCAATGAGATTATTGAAGGTTGCAATGTCTTAGTAAAGAGATTGAAAGAAAATAGAAAAAAGGTTGGGTTGATGCATCCGGAAGAAAGGACACTTGCTTCTACAATTACGCCTGAAATATACATGAGAAAAATTCTCCTGCCAGAGCTGAACTCCAGAAAATCATTTCACGAAATTCCTGCCGGCTCATTACCTCCCTTTTTTATGCCCACTCAAAATATGAGGGCAAAAGTAGGACAGCAACGAGCCAGCATAGACTATTTCCGGAAGAGTTATGGTATGAGTACAGAAGAGATGTTTGATGGTGAAACCAGGATCAATGAGCACTTCCTGCATGCCTTTACGCTCTTGTCCCAGGCCTTCAACAGAAAAATACGGTGTTTTCTTGAGCCCGGGCAAACCTCACCATGCCGAACAGTCACAGACACAGACCTTAGTCTTCATATCAAAGTAACGAGCCTGCTGCTCTTCAAAAGCTTATATGCTTTTCAAGCTGGCTATTTTAAAAAGCCAGAAAAAACCACCTCCAGTTTTCTAACCATTATTGATCATTTTATGCACACGGCACATGTTATTCATACCCGTTTGCTCAACACGCCCCCTTTAGCCGAGAACCAGCAAACGTTCCTTGAAAAACTCTATCTGGAATGCACACGCACCCTCATTGCCTTGTTTAGCAATAATAGTATGGAAATTGCCCAGCGGGTAACCAAATACTCACGATCACTTGCCCCAGGAGAAGAACTCAACATTGATGAAAACTTCAGACAACACCTAAAAACTCAGCTTTTGATTCAGGACCACATCTTGAAAGTCCTCAATCTCACTCAAAACAACCCGGAACATCACCCTATTTATATGGAGCTCATTCAGCTGTCTTCACGATCAGGCCTGTTCAGCCCAGCATTTCAAGATATCATCAACGGCCTTAGTCAGCAGGAAGACTTGGAGCAGGTGAATACAGACCTCCCCAATCAAACCATCGAGTTTATCCGACACGTTGCAGAAGTCATTTCCGGAATAAAAAGGCTGATCACCACAAATATGACACCCTTAAAGCAGCAGCAGTTTCTCAACTGTGTCAAAGATGTATGGTTTCCATTGTTCTTATGCAACATGCCAAAAGTATTTGGTTGGCAGTTTTCAGTAAAGTCACAAACAGCCTCATTGAGAAAAATATCCATTGAATATCAGGCATTGTTAGAAAGAAGAAAGCAGCCTGACTATGAACACTCCCCTTTGGACTTATTTGTAGAAGGTATTAGCACACTGTCAGATCTCATAAATAAGTTGCATCTAACCCCAACGAAACTCGAGTTAGAGCTGAATAAAGAAATTGAAGCGCTTGCTGAAAAAATTGGTACGCAAAAGCAAAGGCAAGCGAAAAACAAACAACCATCGTCTCAAAATCCTCCACCTTCCAGCCCCCCAGATGAATCAACTTCAAACAACAGCAATAATGATGAGACCCAGGCCATTCCAACCGGTGAAGCCACTTCCCTGCCCCTGGCAACTCAGCCGGAGCCAACAGAGACAACCTGTATTCAGGAGCTCCTGGTAGAGATCAAGCCCGGAATGACTAAGAAGGCAGTAAAGAAATTGCTCGATCCCAGGCTGAAGAAATTGCCTCCTCATTCAACGGAAAGATTTACCCTTTGCGCAGAAACGGCTCACCGTATTTTGTTCGTAAACAGGCATGCATTAGCAGAGGTAAGGATTGCGATCCCGAAAGTCGATAGTATTTACAGAAAGGTACAGGCCGCCACAGACAAAGTCCCCAACTCAACTCCGGATCTACATACAGCACACGTATGGCTTAACCAGCACTTTCCCGATAATGACCTTGAATCAGGCCGCCTTGTACCACTGTTAAAAAAAGTGGACAAAGAACGCGTCGATCAGGTTAAAAATAGCATCAATGCGGCTTATGATTTATTACGTCACTGCCTAGAGGAGGCTCTGCCCCCCTCCTCCAGTTCATTAAGTATGGAGGAGGATGCTGCAATGATGAACCACACAGAGTTTTTGCTGGACATGAGCCTGGATACACTGGACAAAACGACAGAGGCAAAAACATCCGTCGCAGCTGAGATACGGGTTAATGAACTTCTCAAACTCCGGAAAGATATGATGCTTAAATTAGGGTTTGGAAGGCCGGGCTCTCATCATGAGAGTCCCCTGAAATCTCTAGCCCAGGAGTTTGAGAGGCAGACAGATTATTTTAACAAGCACAACAAGGCACCGGGACAATTCTGCAACGTTAACAGTTCGGAACTAAAAAACAGTTTGGTCAGGTCAGTAAAGCTCTGGGGTATGACCCAGTCGTGAAACCGGTTAAAATGTGTCATGGAAGAACGCTCATACAAACACTGGAATCAGGAAAAGTTATCTGCAAGGAAAAGCAGATAGTCAGGAATCTGACCTGACGGTACAAACGACGAATCAGGTCTCGGGTTCTTCATAGCCAGACTAGCTGACAGCCTATGTTGTGAGTCCAGCCCTGCTTTACCGAACCGAGCACTCTACAGTGCTTTACCCCCCTCAGAAATCACGGGTTAACGTCAGAACTTTCTAATAAAAAAAAACCCAGATAACATCAGCAGGAAACCCAGTAACCTCTGCCAACTGATAAGGTGCTGTGTATATCCCGCCACACCAAAGTGGTCCAGAATCAGTGACATGCCTATCTGTCCGGTGATGACCAATGCCAATAGCGTAGTAGCGCCCAGTTTTGGCGCAAAAAAAGCCATACAGCTGACGAAAAATGCCCCCATTAATCCACCAGTCCAGGCCATGGCGGGGGCCGCTCTCAGCTGGCTTATCATAGGCCAAGGGGTACGAAGTATGATAAATAGAGCCAGAAGCGCAAACGTACCCACGAAGAAAGACATACCTGCCGCCCAGATGGTATGACCACTGCTATTAGCCAGCAGCGCATTCACACCAGCCTGAAGTGGCAGCAAGCTGCCAGCAATAAGTACCATCACAAGACTGAGCCATTCCATACTGCTTTGCGACCCCCAACGGGTCTAACCGTTAACATGAAATAATGTTGACTCAGTATGAACCAGTTTCACCAAATGTCTTTGCTTTGTTATTTGTTCCAGATTTCATTTCTTGAGATATCCGGCTGCATTGTCTGGCTGGTTCTTTCATGGTTCAGGAAATATAAAAGTAAAGAGAGGGTCAATGCCGGGAAAGGCTGCTCTTTCATCTTGAATCCGATGTCTTTCAGAGCAACCTTCCAGAAAAGGGATAGCGTTTGAGCCCGATCCAGGTGGTTTTTCAACCGAAATGACTACTGGCTAATCACTTAAGTTTTATGCAATTCAGTTTCTCCATTACTAACTCAAGAACCACGTCGGGACAATGTTCAGGTTCGGTCCCCCTGATACTCTCAAAACAGACTGGATCACACCTGGTACAAAACCTATCCAGGATATTCCGGTCAGTCAAAGAGTCATCGACAGGACTGCGACGGATGTAGTTATAAATTTCCCTGCCAAGTGCATCTGGATCCAAATCCCGTTTATCTTTTGCGGAATCGCTTTCCTGCCTGTGGAAACGGGAAAGTACATGCGTTTGAACATCTGTTTTCATCTCTATATTTCTAGTTAGTACTATCTGAGAACAGCCTGATAAAGTCAGCCCCACCATGGTATGGTTATTACCTGGATGGGTTATTCAGTTTGAATATTTATACTACTTAGACTGGCCAACAAAAAAGCACCGACATTGTGAATTCATAATGTCGTTACAGTTAATCCATTACTCAACTTACGAAGTCCAGAATCTTGGACTCTTATTTAACTAAAAAATTCCAAAAGCACTGTCTTTTTATCTGGAAGGAATTGAAGAAGAGAACAATAAGCCTCAGCTACCGCACGGCTCACTCATTCAGTGTGCATCATTAAGCCTTCCAGACCTTCTTGTTGATAGCTTGAAGACCAGCCACCAATGGTTAGCGGGATCAGGGGGCGTTCCCCATTAGATGGGTAACCAGAAGAAACCGCTCTTAAAAAAAACCGTTATGGTATAAGAGTCATATCCATATGTCCGAAAAGCCAAGCCTCCTGTACTTTCAGTAGAATGGACAATGGAGCTCCCAGAGAACGCCACTTCCTCCTCAATATATTAATCTGATCGCCCCAACATTCTCAGTGAAAACAATTTCTGCCCGCTGCCGATAGCAATTGCAATACTATTGGCCAGCTGAATTGATCATGTTCAACTACCCCAGATATCCACTTTGCAGTACCCCTGGAGTCGGTGGCCCCACCTCCGTCCAACCGGCTCAGGTAGAAGCGCCAATCTCCCAGGACGCAAAAGCTCAGTTCGCGACTCGTCAGGCTGAAGTTGTGAAGAATGTGGAACCAAAAGTCAGTCATCCAGAAGTAATACCAATTGAATTTTCTAACTACTGTATAACTGCCCAATCACGGGAGCACAGACTGAACAGTCGACCAGCTTCGCTGCAAAGGTTATTCCAAGCTTCACAGCAACAATCTACAATATTTTCATAACCTGAAAATGCTTTGTTTGATAAGTCATGCTCCCGCATCCACTCCCATAGCCTTTCTGAGCTGTTTAACTCCGGTGCGAATGGT
>NZ_LUKQ02000296.1 GCF_001647025.1 Endozoicomonas atrinae | reverse complement strand
TTGAGAACCTTATTTCCGAAGATTAAAAAAACGGAAAGCGTATAGTTGTGTGATTTTGAAGATTTAAGTTGGACTTACCATCATGCTAGTAATTTGAGATAGCTTCTTACAAAGTCGCACATCGCGTTATATTTCTGAAAAATAAATAAAAAATAATAGGGAAGTGGATTATGTTCTTGCAGCTCCTGACGCGGTGCGACAAATTTCTTTTGTCAAGAGTATCGCGTCCTTTATGGCGCCCACGGTTAGCATTTTTATGCCTAATGGGAGCCACAATTAGCGCAGATTATGCTAGTGCTGACGAGCAGACTTTGGAGCTTGATCTTAAGTCATTTCTGGGGATTGTGACCCGCGATAACCTGGTGATTCAATCCAGTGTTTTGGATTGGAATGCTAGCCAGTTCGCAACACAGAATGAAGAAGGGCAATTTGATACTGAGCTTCGGGGAAGTATCATCCATGAAAAGAATGAACAGAGAAATACGATTCAGGAGTCATTAAGTCGCTCTTCACTATCGGAGTTTGAGGAAAGCAGCAATAATTTTTCTCTTGGTTTATATAAACAGGCAAAGTCTGGAGCCACTCTGGAGTTTGAAGTTAGTCAGAGCAAACTGACGAACAGTGTGCAGCCCGATTTTCTTTATGGCAAAGAGAACGTTTTCAAGGCGGGCGTTAAATTAAGGCAACCCTTTCTGAAGAATGGGGGCAGTTCAGCCACGTTACCACTTCAGGCTTCTCAGGTTGGCGAGGATATTGCTTTCCAGGGCTACCGAAATGCCCGGTTAGAAGAGGCTTATAAAGCAATTTTCGCGTATTGGGATTTTTATCAGGCTCAGGAGAATCTCAAGATCAGCCAGCACAGCATTGAACTGCTGGAGCAGATGTTGGCGAATGCTAAAAAACGAGTGCAGTTTGATAACATTCCATTAACGGATGTCATGAGGATTGAGTCTCGACTTGCTGCCGAAGAGGCTATTCTCAACCAGGCAAATCAGAACTTTATTGAAGCCATGAACATTCTGAAAGATTACATGGCGATATCGTCTGTTGAGTCTGATTATGTGATTAAAGCGGAAAGTGCTGATTTTGAAACGCTGATCGCAAGCTTATCAATGCCTGCGCTGGATTCCGTTTCAAGCGTAAATACCGCCTATCAGTTAAACCCTTCTTATTTATCTGCGGTTAAAACGGCAGAGCAGGAAAAAATAAAACTGGTCTATGCCGAGAACCAGTCACTTATTCAGTTGGATGTATTGGCAAGTTATCACCAGAATGGTCTCGATATGAGAGCTCATGATGCCATTAACGATACTCTGTCGGGAGACTACCCCGGATTCAGCGTTGGTGTTGAATTTGTAATACCGCTGGCCAACAACATCGGCAGAAGCCAGGTCGGGGTTGCCAATGTAAGAACGCAGCAGGCGATTTATGCCATCAAGGAAACTGAGATAAAGCTGGCGAATCAGTTAAAAACACTGATCGCTGATATTGAAAATAAATACAGCATCGTTCAGCAGCTGGATAAGGTTCGGAAAATTAATAAAGAGCTTTTTTTAATCCATCAGAGCAGTTATGACAAAGGGCAGGCTTCAATTGATGATGTGATTGATAGTGAGAGGCGGTATGAAATAACGCTGTCTGAGTTGCTCTCTGCTATAGCAGCGTATCAAAAATCAAAATTCATGCTTAAGAAAGCGGAAGGAAGCCTGTTCAGCTATTTTGATATAGCCGATCAAGTATCTCCTCCCAACCCTGAGGGGCTGCCTTTATGAAAAAAAGCCTCCTTCTGGCTGGTGCTGTTACATTGAGTACATTTGGCTCACTCTCTTTTGCAGAAAATGGTTTGGATAGCAGTGCTATTTCGATAGTGTCCATGGTTGAGTCGGATGAGTTTGTAGCCTCACTGGTTCAGGATGATGAATTTTCACTTTCTTCTAATGAGGCATTGACCATTACCGGTATTACGGAGCCTGAGCAGGACGTGTTGCTCAGTGTTTCGATGGCCGGACGTATCGCGGATATTCCGATATCAGAAGGTCAGCAGGTTTCTTCAGGTGATTTGCTACTGACTCTGGACACACAACCAGAGCTTCTGGAGGTTGAACGCACCTTTCTCCTGTGGCAAGACAAAAGTGAGTTGGAAGCATCCAGACAACAGATGGAGATCTATCAACTGCTCTACCAGAATGCCAAAAGCCTTCATGAAGAGACTGGCGCAATCAGTGGGGAAGACCTGGAAGGAAAAAAGCTCCAGTACCTTCTACAGGTAGCAAAAACCAATCAGCTCGAAGTGAATGAGCGTAAGGAAAAGCTGGAGTATCAGCTTGCCAGGGCGAGGCTAAATAAGGGGCAGATTATTGCCCCTTTTGAAGGTGTCGTCACCAAAGTTTGGCTTGATAAAGGGGAAAGCACTCAGGCCAATAAACCCTTGTTGAGGATCGTAAACTCTAATAGAGGGCGGTTTATTGCCAATGTTGATGAGAGCTTGGGACGAAAGCTTTCTGTGAACCAGAGTGTAGAACTCTTTATTAAAGCTGGCGATAAGTATGTACTTCGTCAGGGAACGGTTGCTTTTGTCTCTCCGGTAACCGACTCAGCCAGCAATCTCATTGAAGTGATTATTCATTTTGATAACTCAGATGGTGAAATCAAACTGGGTGTCAGTGGATATCTTGAAGTTTCCTGAAACCAAAACTGAATAATTGGCAGCAGTCGTAGCCGACAGTACCAAATTGTCGATTGATAGGCTTCAAAAACATTATGCATAAAAAAAATAAAGCGCAGGGAAGTGAGCAACATCAACTGGAAGCATTAGAAGAACGCATCCTGCTATCGGCAGATCCGTTGTTGATTTCTTTTGCTGATAGCTCTGAGCAAACGACTGAAACCACCATTTTGCAGGTGGCTGAGCAGTCTACAATTGCTACCCCGGATGAGCATAAGAAGGAGGACCCATTTCAAGGACTGGAAGCCCTGTCTCTTAATGCTCTTGCTTTAAGCAACAATAACCTGTCGGTTGATGGAGAGTTGATAGCAACTGATCAGGATGTGCTTGTGATTGATCAAGATCAGGAGCTGTCTGGCAATGGCAGTTTCCAGGGGCATTTGATCAATAACGGTGTTATGGGGCCTGGGAATTCACCGGGTATTGTTGAGTTGGATAGTGTTACTTATAACGCGGGGTCTGAGCTGGTTATTGAGATTGGTGGTAAAGAGAGCAACCAGTTCGATCAAGTGAAAGTGGACAATCTGGCGCAGCTGGGTGGAAAGCTTACGATTAAGGTTATTGATGGCTTTTCTCTGAAGGATGGTGACAGCTTCCAGATCATGACATTCGGCAGTGTTGAAGGTCAGTTTGAAAGTGCTGATGGCTTGTTTGGTCTGGAAGGTGGTAGTGGTTACTTCCAGATCGTTCAGAGTGAAAAAGGCCTGGAACTGGTATACCGTGAGTTGGGCAACGGTTTGGCGATTGATTTCTCCAGCCAGAATGACGCTGATGCCTTTGGTGAAAAGCTTAACAGCCATTATTTTAACAATACAGACCCTCTTGAGGGGCAGGCCCGTATTCAGTTCTCAGAATTTATCTACTTTCAGGGCAACCTGCATGTGGATTATGGCGTAGCTAACGACATGACCGTTGCTACCGGGTTTCCTATCAGCCTTGATTTACCGGCAGAGCTTAATGGACTGGATCGGACTTACCTGACGCTCAGCATGACCAATGCCAGTGGGTTTATTGGTCTTGGCGGGCCTGACAAAGTTGACCTGAATTATGATGGTGATTTTGATGATGAGGGTGAAGTTAACTCTCAGGCCAAGGGGGTCGTTCTTCAGGATGTCAACCTTGGCATGGCCTACTTCAATCTACCAGCTGACTTTTTTGATTTATCCATTGACCTTCCTGACCTTGCAACTCTGAAAGATATTCCGAACGACGTTTTGCTGAGTACTTTACCCAGCTTTTATGCACTGAAGGCGGATATTGGCAGTATTGAAGTGGTTGGTTTTAGTGAACTGTTCTCCCTTTCTGCAGGTCATACGACGATCTCCATCAATGGCGCTGGCAGCTGGTTGCCAGCCAGCGGGGTGGCGCTGGATTTTGCGACCAGTTTTGATGGCGGTTTATCGGTTCCTGTTGCAGGCGGTGCTGACCCCATCATATTGGATTTTGCCGGCGCTCAGCAGACGAGTGCAACGCTATTTGATGCACAGATGAGTCTCCTGGATTTTGTTCATGTTTATGGAGATTTAACCCTTGAAAAAGGATTGGCTGCGAATGTCAATGTCGTTACAGGTGTTCCATCCGATATTGAAGGGCTGAGTTTTCCTTCTGTCATCAATAATCTTGAGGTGGCAGGGTTATCCATTGCCGGTTCCGGCTTGAAAGCCTTCGTGGGTGTTGGTGGAGGTTTCGATAGTGAGGGGGAATTGAATACCGATGCCACAGGTCTGGCACTTGCAGGCGTTGACTTTGCTTATGTGGACTTTACCCCGACCAGCCCTGCATATAGTGGATTGCTGAATTTTCAGGCAATCTCTGCCACAGCTACCAGTGTGAAAGCAATTGGAATTGATCAGCTGACCGTGCGTGCAGAAGATATTCGAATCAATATAAACACCGGCAAATCCTTGCCCGGGGGGGCTGGAGCAGCGGTCATTGATTTTGGCAGCAGCTTCCTGGCAGAAAATGCAGACAATGATGCGGATGGTGATGGAAAAACTGACCCGGCTGGCTATGAAGTCAAGGCAGGCTCCCAATCCATCTATATTGATTATGATGGAAATGAGCGTATAGCGGCATCGTTAAACCAGGCTGAACTTAATGTTGGTGGGTTTGTAACGGCCAGTGGTAATTTTTCTTTTCAAAAAGGGCCTACCCAAATCGTCAATGTTAAGGTGCCCAATGGTGTAGAAAAAGAAGAGTACAGCTATGACGTTGAAGTCGAGAGCCTGCAGATTGGTGGGCAGAATGTCACGGTATTTGCCGGGATTGGTGGTATCGGCTTTGATAGCGGCAGCAATATTAATGACAGAGCTATTGGTATTCTCTTAAGTGATGTTGACTTTGCCTATGCTTCCTTCAAACCAACAGGGCTTTTCGGTAGTGGTCTCAATGCCAGCTTTCAGGCTCTCTCTGTCTTTGCTGACAGTGGTCAATTTGTTGGGTTAGGGGATGTTGCAGAGCTAAAAGACGTTAGAGTTGCTTTCAATTCAGGCAAGTTTTTTGGTGGAACGACAGTTACCCCCTATATTGACTTCGCAGAGAGTGGTTTTGATGACCCCTTGTGGTTGGGATACGCTGTTCAAACCAGCTCAGATATCAACGATAAAATTTATTTGAATTTTGACAGCAATCAGCAGCTGATTTCTGCGCATGGAAGTATCAATCTGGCGGGGCTTGTAACGGTCAATGGTGCGTTTGCCTTTAATAAAGTCAAAGCAGTATCGGTTGATGTCAGCAGTAATATTGATGAAGTCAAGAAGGCGCTCGGGGTATCTGGAGACTTTCAACTTGGCGGTGATATTGATGTATTAACGGTTGGTATCAGTGATGCCACTGTTGAGGTTGATCTTGGTGTTGCTGGAGCAACGCTTGAAGGTGTGACCGGTGCATTATTTCTCGGTACCCCAACATTGGCTGGCCTGGTTCCGGGAAGTCAGCAGTATGTTCCAAAATTTGTGGCGCTTAAAGTGAATGCTGATAGCGTAACTTCTAATACCAATCGCATTTTCTAAATCCTTAAGCTGCCGCCAACTATGCTTAGGCATCATTACCATGCATTATCTAGAACAGATGTCTCGTCGACCACAGCTACCCGAAGGTTTTAATGATGTTGATTTTC
>NZ_LUKQ02000295.1 GCF_001647025.1 Endozoicomonas atrinae | reverse complement strand
GCGTCATTCGTAAGGCGATCAAGAACCGGAAGATTTTTCGGACTGATGAGTCAGTCATGAAGGTAATCTATCTGGCCATGGAAAAAGCTTCCGAGAAATGGACCATGCCGATCAGGAACTGGAAAGCAGCCATGAACCGGTTTGAAATTATGTTTCCTGACCGGTTCAAGGAGTAATAGTTTTGGTGGCGTTTACACAGAATTATTTACAGGCTCTGCATGGACTGGAGAATCCGCCCCTTGCTTAAAACGGCCTGTTTCCACATCGTATAACTTTGCCTGCGCTGGATATACCCTGACTAACTCAAGCCTCGTACTTCTATTGACAGCTTTTTTTTGATCTGGAGTTAAAAGATCTTCCATGGAGATGGCATCCGACTTTTTAGTGCTTATAGCACTGGAGCATAATCCAGAAGGGCCTGCGACTTCTTCTTTGATAGGGGACATCTTTGCAACAGGACGGCTGTTTTTTTTCTGCTTACGGCTGAAACCTGGCTCAGTGACAGACTCACATTCGACTCCGTAGAAGGAACCTGAATCGGAGCTTAGCGTTTGGCTGCCTCCATAAGCAGAATCTGATTTCTGGCTGCAGCTTTCCCGATCAACAGCGTCTGAATTTTGTGTTTCACTACCCGGACCTTTACCGGCTTTTTTAGAATCGCTGCTTTGACAAAAGCGTGTCAATAAAACACCTGCAATAGCCAAAGCTATAAAAAATATTCCAGCACCATATAACCCTCCAGTACCGGAAGAGTCATTACTATCTTGAGCTGAGGCAGTAGAGATAACATTTTGCAACACTTCAGTCATATTTTTAACAACGGTTAAATTTAACGAAGATGTTGAGATATGCTGAGTGTCATTTACAGGTAGTGTCGTATTATTTGGCAAACTTAAATACCCAGCACCAGTAAGAAAAATGAGTGTAACCCCAAAAAGAGCTAAGCACCCCCCTCCACATATCGCCTCAATCGTTTTTTCAGGCTTTTTACCAAGACAAATTTCTTTACAATCAGCTTGAGAAACATCTCGCTGAGGGATAGTTTTACTGTCACTCTGGAATTCATGCTTCTCAATCGGTTCAGTTTCATAGCCAACAGCGGCACCTGAATCAGCCTTTAACACTACCCTGGTTTCAGTAAACCCTATAGCCTCAGTGGAGGATTGTGAAGATGTTGCCTTCAGAATCCCTCGAATACCAGCAGCAGGACTTTGCGCTGATAATGGCTGCTGGCTACCTGGTACAGCACCAATAGTCTGTTGATGCTGTACTTGATTACCTGAAACTGCGTCTGTAATGCCCATAGTGCGTTATATACCTGATGATCAATTTTATTATTCATGAAATAAGAACGGCGAGAAGCTGGAAGGCCAAATAATACTCACCAAAGTGCATTCATCAAAGAAGCCTTTTCAGTTGAGGAACAATTTATCTAGATTTCTTCTTTCACTTCAGTAATTTTTAAACAAAGGTAAAAATATTTAAAAGCACTTATAAGGAATGCCCCCAATACTATATTTCATAAAGGTAAGTTAACAATAAGACCTAGCTGCTAGTTTAATCAAATAAGCAGGGAAAGGCTCATTTTTCCTTAATAAAAGTTTAAGCCTTTGATAGACTATTTTTCCTGACTAATCGATTAATCAGTATATTAACCAAACCACTCAGCCTTGACTTCCTGCCTTTTCTATTCCATTAAAATATTTATCTACTGACTGACATAGGTTAATAAAAGTCTGATTTCACAGATTTCCAGTTACTACCAAATACAACGAAGTAGGACTAAATTAATGCTTATATTGCTTTGTACTGAAGGCGATTCATATTATAGAGCTATGCTTGGCTTATTATAAGCCACTATCTCCCCCCCCTTACTTTCTTGAGATATGCGCCCATTTCAGCTTATGGTTGACCGAGCATACTTCAAAGACGCAGGCACTCACCATGAATATGAATAAAATTGGCATTATCGGCACTGGTTTTGTAGGTATGGCGGCAGCCTACTCCCTGTTTCAACAAAAACTGGCCAATCAAATTGTTCTAGTGGATAAAAACCACGACAGAGCTCATGGAGAAGCACTGGACTTAATGCATGGTCAGCCACTGGTCGGACGCTGCGAGGTCACCGCCGGTGACTTTTCCAGCCTGAAAGGCTCGGGAATCATCGTCATCTGCGCTGGTGTCAGTCAGTCCAGTCCGGATGAAAGCCGATTGCAACTGCTGCAGCGTAATATCAAAGTGTTTGAAACCATTGCCAGAGAGCTTGACCAGCACGCTCCGGAAGCCATGTTACTGATTGCCAGCAACCCGGTAGATATTCTCACCCATGCCATGCAAAGCCTGAGCCATCGCCCCAATAACCTGGTGATTGGTACCGGAACCCTCCTGGATACCTCCCGCTTTCGAACCCTTCTTGCCAGCCACTATGATGTCTCACCCCAGTCGATTCACGCTTATATTCTTGGGGAACATGGTGACTCTGAAGTCCCCGTATGGAGTTCAGCCTCCATTGCCGGGCTTGGCATCAAAGGCAATACGATTAATGGTCGTGAATACAATCAGGAAGCCCTGGCAGAAGTTGTCACCAGGGTCAGAAAAGCCGCTTACGAGATCATTGCCAACAAAGGCTACACCAACTGGGCTATTGGTCTGGTTATTGCCTATATCATTCGCATGGTACGCAATAATCAGAGAAGTGTTCTTCCGGTAACTGTGAGGCTCAATGGGGAATACGGCATTAGAGATATCTGCCTGAGCCTGCCAACCGTTATTGGCAGTGACGGGGTGGAGAATATTATTGCCCCTAAACTGGATGAAGAGGAACTGGCGGGAATTCAACACTCCGCAAACACCCTTAAGGCATCCATGGATCAGTTAGTGTAGGTTTGCCTGTTATAAGGCCTGTAAACCACAAAGATCACAAAGAACACAAAAAAGAGTTTTTTTTCCTTTGTGCTTTTCGTGATCTTTGTGGTTCAAAAAAAGTCCCGCAGAACTCTTCAGGTCATCCCTTCATATCGAGAACGAAGAACCACAGCCACAGGTAGACTTGGCATTCGGGTTTTTTACCAGAAAGCGAGAACCTTCCAGCCCCTCTTCGTAGTCAATCTCTGCCCCCACCAGATACTGGTAACTCAGGGAATCAACCACAACTGGTGCGCCATCTTTGATAATCAAGGTGTCATCATCAGCAAGATTACTGTCAAACGTGAAGCCGTACTGAAAACCGGAACAGCCTCCACCGGTGACATATACCCGGAGCCTTTGATTTTCTTCGGTCTCATCTGCCAGCAATTCACTTACCCTGCGGGCAGCAGCTTCCGTAACACTGATTGGCTCAGGTATCACTGTTTCTACTACGCTCATCGACCCTCCCGTGCCACTGTCATTGACTTATAACCAGTTAAGGCAGCGACCCGTTATTTACTCATCAGTCGGCTATTATCTGAGTAACCAACTGTTATAGTCAACTATCCGCGGCTTCAATCACTTCACCAGCGGGCATCTCTTCGTCAGAACGTTCCAGCAGAGGCTGAGGTCCGACAGGCACACCATTTGGGTGATGCTCAAGACTGCCATTAACCTGAGACCCTTTAGTCATCTCTATGACGCTGTAAAACACATTTCCGGTAATCACTGCCCTGGAAGCAAGCTCCAGATGTTCTTCGGCAAAAACATTACCACGAACATGACCATCAACTACCACACGCTGGACACGAACATCACCTTCAACACTACCATTATGAGCGATAGTCAACAGGCCCTGATCTGCCGAAACATTACCTTTAACGCGCCCTTCGATATGAACGGCACCGGAAAAGTGAATATCGCCGGTAATGATTGTTTCTGACGATATGAGAGTCGTACTGCCATGTTTATTCGCGACGTTACCCGCTGTTTTGCTCTTGCCGAACATCCGCTACCAGCTCCTTATCCCATTGATAAATTTGTTCAAAACTCTGTCTGATTCCGCTGGTGATCTGCACCATAACTTTGACCTCTGCCGGCTGAAACCCTTCCGGTATATTGAAATCAAGATACTCTCTGTCACTCGGCAGAGCCTGAAAGTAACGAAACCCCAAACGCGTTATTACCTGATCAGACTCTATCAGCTCCTGCAGTGGTATGATCTGAGCTTTGCCATCCTTCTCTCCAATCAGCGATACCGATAGCGTTCCTTTGAGAAACGGATTACTTCTCGCAACTTGGGAAATGACCAGCCTAAGGCGGTACTGACCGGATGCATTACCCTCAAGTAAACTGAATCCTGCCACCCGCACACCGGTCGACATATCTTCCGGAGCCAGAATGCTCTTGAAAAAGGTCAGTTCTTTATGCAGCTGCTCTTTCTCTTCCTCAAGCTTCTTCACTAACAAGCGGACATTATTGACCGCTTCGCGATCCATTTTGCTGGCACTTTCCAGAATTCCCAATCGCTGCCTGAGCTCGCTATTCTCTTCCTGCAAAACTCTGGCCCTGCTCTCCAAACTAATATTCTGCTGTTGCACCTGGTCCAGATTCTGGCCTGCATGGTTACCACCATACCAATAGGCAAAACCACCCAGCAAAGCAATAAATACCAAAAGAAAAATTCGAATTAACTGATCTCGTTTCGGGTCATGGCGTATAACCCTGAGTTTGCCACTGTCGGGATGCAAAGCTATCCACCTTTTCCTGACCATGACTCATGGCTCTATGCATAAGAGCCAATGAGCCAGCAACCTTCTGTCAACAGGGCCTGATTCAAGCCACTGTTATTACCGGAACCAGGGCCTATGACGTTCTGTTGCATGTTCCGCTAAACGTCAATAGCCCCTATGGCCATCCTGATTAAAAGGATGAGCCTTATTCTGAATAACTTTAACAGCGGGACTATACACAAGCCAAAAAAACATAACAAATAGGCCAAGAAATTTTCGTTTCTTCGTCAATATATTCAAGCCATCCAACTTAAGAAGCTGTTTGGCACAGGAAAAGGCCAGCGGTATGATGTAGGGGGCGTTACCAACTGGACATACAACCAGTTGATAACGCCCCCTAGTTATACCGTTCATCAACACTACCTTCTATCTATTTCATGCTCGATAAATGGACAACCCCACTGATTCAGCCACTGCTAAGGCGTGCAGCGTCAGGGTTGAAGCATCATGGCATCAAGCCGGATCAGATAACCATTACCGGCTTTCTGGTCGGCATAATATCAATCCCTTTGCTGGCTTTTGAGTACTACTCTCTGGCATTGTTGCTTATTCTTGGCAACCGGATTCTGGACGGTCTCGATGGGGCACTGGCAAGACTGAGCAGCCCCTCAGACGCAGGCGGATTTCTGGATATTACTCTGGATTTTATTTTCTATTCTGGCGTTGTCCTGGGGTTTGCCCTGGCATCACCGGCAAAGAATGCTTTAGCAGCCTGCGTCCTTCTTTTTTCATTTATGGGTACAGGAGCCAGCTTTCTTGCCTATGCCATCATGGCTGAGAAACATCAGCTGTCTGATCCAAACTTCAAGCATAAATCCCTGTATTACCTGTCGGGGCTGGCCGAAGGAACAGAAACCATTATGCTGTTTATTCTTTTCTGTCTGCTGCCTGATTATTTTCCGCAACTTGCCCTGATGTTTGCCGCCATATGCATGTTAACAGCGGCCATTAGAGTCTGGTCTGGTTACCACAGTATTAGTCTGGCAGAGAAAGAAAAACACCAGGATTCAGCCACATGAGGCTCCCTGGGAACCAGGGCTTACGCACGAGTATTCTCATTTGCATTTAGCGATTAACTTTAGCCAAGTTCTATTTCCACCGGATTACAGATATAGTCGCTGATTTTTGATCTCTAAATGCTTAAGCCTGCCCCTCTCATC
>NZ_LUKQ02000294.1 GCF_001647025.1 Endozoicomonas atrinae | reverse complement strand
CGCTGGCGACTTTTTCATGCGTTGTTTTTTTAGCCATGATCAATCTCCTTTTTCTGGCTTATTTACGGTAGTTATCGCTGCATCCCCCAAAGTCATCAGGGAATGCTGAGCTTGCGATTCGGCGTTGTCGTGCCTGTTCGGCAGGGCTTTTCAGAAACTCACTGAGTGGCCGGTATGCTTGACTGGACGTTGCCGTCTGTTCTTCTTGTTGTTGTTGCTCAGTCATGCCCTGCTGGTAGCGATACATCACACTCCATACCTGAGAGCAGGCGGTGTGGTAATCGTGGTCACCAATACTGTTTTTAAAGTTGTCGTACTGCATGGTTTCCAGCTGGTCTTGCAAAACGTTGATCACATCGCTTTGTGGTACTTCCATACGGTAGCGATAATCAGCGTCGGGAGTGATGAGCAATTTTTCCTCTGGAAATAGTGTTGTTAATACGTCGGGCTGCCTGGCTCTGACCATCATCAGCTGTGGTTCGTTTCTGTGTCTCACAATGCTGACCATGCCTTTGCTGGTGAATATCCACATAACGGCACTCCTTTTATGGTTGTTGCTCTTTATTTGCGCTATGGCCTGCACTATAAGCAGCCTGCAGGGCTTCTTTGATCTGCCAGATGGCCAATTCGTGAAAGTCCAGGTTATCCACGTTTCGGGTGTTGAGGGTTTCCAGCTTCAGGATCGTGCTGGCGATATTGTCGATGGCTTGTTGCCGTGTTTTCATAGTGTCCGTCCAGATTTATTGTTGTATTAACACACAACATAAACGCAGACGGGCATACAGCAAGGCGAAACCGTGATTTTTTTCAAGGCGTGGTGAGCCGCTCAGGGCGGCGATCTGGGTGGTGTTATTCGGAGGGTATGGTCAGTGATAAGTCTTGCTGAATAACGTCCCTGGCTCGATAGCGGTCACCACGGTTGAACGTTTTCAGTTCTTCGATCAGGTCGCTGTCGTTGTGAGCGTCCAGTCTGCGAATAGTCACCGGACGTCCTGCGTCGGTGGGTATCTCCCAGCCGTTCGGGGTCGCTTTCACTAACCCCTGTGCCATGTGAATAGGATTAGACGCCCGCTCCATGGGGTCATCCTCTGCCCAGCCGTACTCTATCCATGCCACGCCCTGATCAATATCAAATAACTGTGCCGGGTATCGCTTGCCACCATAAGGATGGTCAATCTCCAGGGAGGCTCCCTGCTTGCTGGCTTCGCCTGGGGTCATTCGCCTTCTCCTCGCCGCTTTATCACTTGTTCTAAGGGGCGGCCATCTGGCCATTGCTGGTAGCCTGCGTCCTTAAAGAGTTGTATCACTTTCTGCCGTTCGTCAAGGCTATCGATTCGAATGCTCTCCAAATCATCAAAAATCGACAGGCTGTTTTTAAAGATGGTTTCATTACCGCCCAGCCGACTGATCTCTCTAAGCTGTGAAACGGTAATTTTCCGGTGCTGCTGTACATGAGTGTCGGTGGTTCTGCCGTAATAATCATTGCTGTAGGAAATCGCGTCCATTCGTGCAGCGGCCTTACTGTTCCAGATGAAACCCTCGGTATTGATTGCATCGCCCTTCGGTTTTATCCGGGTAAAAAAGTAGTTGGCTCCGCCGGAGTGCAGGTCCGCCTGATAAGACTTCCCGCCCGGGCGGATACCACGACGAATTTTTTCAGTGGTGGAGACCATCTGCCCGCCGGATTCCAGCACTTTCTTCAGGGTTTTGATCATGCTGCCGTTGTCGCTGTTGACGTGAATAACCCGATAATTGTCGTTTAGATCCTTAAACGCGGGGTCATTCAATAATTCAGGCCGGTAGTGAATGCGCTGTCCTTGACCGAAAGCCTGATACTCGCCTGCCGGGTTGTATTGCTTCATGGACTTCAGATCAATGCCCAGCGCTTTGTTCATCCGTGCCAGTTTTTTCCGGATGCGTTCTCCCTGGTCATTCAGGGAGCGAGTTTCATTGGCCAGCACCTTATCCAGTTTGTGAATATAGGCCAGCTTATCCAGATAAAGTTCCTCCATATCCCCTGTGGTGGTGCGTTGACTGTTAATCCCCAGCTCATCCATCACCGAAAACACCCGTTCAGTGTCCGCCTGTTTGATGCCGGTAACATCGATCTCCATGCGACCCTGCAGGGAGAAAGGCACACTGTGATGTTTTGGCCAGTAATGAATAGTGGCTCCATCCACTTCAGCGGTGTATCGGCGGGCAGAAAGGGTGAAAGTCTTTTTCCCTTCTCGTTGCCGACCTTTCTGAAAATTGGATAGCTGAAACTCAGTACTGTCCTCGGTCCATTGAATGCCGGACGATTGCTTAACTGAGGCCGCAGGGGGAATGCTGAAGGTTTTGTATCTACCAACCTTGGCATTCCAGTTCGGTATCTCGCCTTCCAGTGTGTTGTGACGCACTTTCCTGAGTTCATCAATAAAAGGTTGGGTTCGGTTCGTAAAGGCCGCCAGATCACGGGATGACCGCAGGTTATTCGATGCCTGCCCGGTCATCTCATCCAATACCTGCTGCCAGCGTTCCACCGCTGCATCGATGCGCTCAAAAACATAATCATCCATGCCATAGCCATTTTCCGCCCGGTGTGCCACGGACTTGATGGCGGTGATGATCTTCTTGTGCATATCCGCATAGGGTTCAGCGGTGCTTTCAATCGTGCCGATGGTCTGTTCCAGCTTTCGCATGGCGCTGGGCATCAGTTTGAAATAAGCACCGGTCACGTCTTTGCCCTGGCGGTTTTTCTTGTGGTAGAGCAGCACGTTGTGGTCTTCGATGTCGCCCTTGTCGGTGGGGATGGTGTAGCCGTTTGAGCGACTGTTGACCACCTGCTCGTATTCCAGCCGGTTGATGGCGCTGCCGCTGATGGCTGGTTCTGGAGCTATCTTCAGCAGGGCTTCTGGATACTGCTTCGCTATGTCCTGTTGTCTGGCCACTAAGGTATTAATGAGCCTGGTGCGTTCCCGTTTTGTGGTAGGGCCGATGCGCTCCACCAGGTCGGTGATCTGCTGCTTATCCAGTGCCAGTACTTTTCGGGCACCGGCGATCATGTCTTCCCGGGTAACGCTGGCAAACACCGCCGCTGATTGGGGGTTCATGGCGCTGTCTCGCAGGCTCTCGATCTCCAGCACTTTTTTTCCGAATGCATCTCCCTTTAATCCACCTTGCGCTCGGTATCTCAAGGCACCACCGGTATCGATATGGATGGCCTTGCTGCCTTTAATCAGTAGGTTGTCGTATGAAAGGCCGACCACGTCCCAGTTGGCCAGCCAGGCGTCCACCATAAAATTATCTCGTATGCCTTGGAGCTTTCCGCTGGTTAGCTGCCCGGCATCCTGCTGCAGGCCATCAATAATCTCTGAAGCAATGCGGATCTGTTTGCCATCCTGCAACAGGTAAACATTGGGCACGTCCACCCCTGCCGCCTCGTATAGCTTCGCTGCCAGCACTTCGTTGCGGGCGATGTCTTCACTGGCAGGTTCCTTGATGTAGTACTTTTTGCCGGTGGTGGTGTCCTGATAAAAGCCGCCGGGGTTGGAGCCTTTCTGGTTGCCGATCTTGGTGAGGTCACTCCATTGGGGGGCTTCGTTTTTTGGCGTTTGAGTGGTTACTGCAGGTTTTTGTGCTATTTTTCCTGTCGCTGCCTGACCGGAAGGGGTCGCCGATGATAAGTCAGGTGTTTGGGTAATGACTCCTTCTGGTTGGGCGGCACCATCCTTTGCCTTATCCAGCTTTGCAAGAAACTTTTCCTTGGCTTCCTCATCCAAGGTATTGAATGCCGCCTGCTGCCCTGGGGTGGGTAACTTACCGGCCAGCACTTTCTTTTTGTAGCCCGATAGCTTGGCAGCAGTCTCTTTCTTCAGCTGCTCTACCTGGTATCGCTGCTCTACCTTTTTCAGCAACTGGACGGGGGTTAAGCTGTCGGTTTCACCGCTTTTCTCCAGCTTGGTGAGGATCTGGTTTTTCAGCGTCTGCCCTTTGGGGTTCTTTTTAATGTCCTTCAGGGTTTCTTTGGCCTGCAGTTGCCCGGTCTTTAGCTCGATGCTCTGGTCGATGGCTTTCTGCGCTTCCTCTGGCAGCTGGTGATAAGCCGCCAGGGCTTTGCTGTTCGGTGCATTGCCTCCAATGATGGCTTTCTTGTATTGGTTGATCAAAACTGACTGCTTAATGCTGTCGGCTTTCGCCTTGGCGCTATCCAGCAGCTCTTTGGGGGTCAGGCTGGCGGTGCCTTTCTGTTTCTGCAGCTGTTTAATGGCGTTGGATAGGTAGGGCGTTTTCTCGGCGATGGCGGTGTCCAGCTGGTGCTGCGCTGCTTTCTGAATGACCTTCTGTTTCTGGGCGATAAAGGTGCCGTCCACGCTGGCCTGTCCCAACTTCTTCAGGGCGGTATTGGCAGCTAACTGGGTGAGGTACTTTTGCTTTGCCTGCTTAGCGGCCTGGACGCCCTGTTTCAAGGCTCGCTGCATACCGGGTGTTAGCTGCAGGGCTTTTTCCTTCTCCAGCTGGCGCAGCTTGTCCATGCGGGCTTTGCCGGGGTTATGATCCCATCCGGGGTCTAAATCCACGGGCACCGTCATGGCTTTGCCGGTTCGGGGGTTTATCCACAGGCGCTTCTTTATTTTTGGCTTTGGCGACAGAGGTATTTTATGTCGTTCCATCTCCGCTTTGGTCAGCTGAATGACGCCGCACCGGCAATTCCAGCCGTTGGGGGGATAGTGGCTCTGCCAGAAGGTGTCGTCCACCGGGCGGGCAGTGCCGTTCCACTGCTGATGCTCTGGTCGGGTGCGGTGGTCTTCTACGGCGTCATACATCAAATAGGGGGCGGTTTTGCTGTTGGCCTGGATGCTCTGCCACTGGCCGACGGCATAGGCGCTCTGCAGGTTGGTTCTGAATATGTTCTCTAATCGGGAGGCGCTGCCCAGCTGCGCTTTGGTGATCTTGCCGGGCTTTTGAGAAGAGAGGGGGTCGACCACGTCCTGCTTACCCCACCATCCCGCTTTCTGCAACTTGGGGATCAATGCTCTTTTGAAGTCTGCCAGGGTGTCCCCTGTCTCCAGCATCTTATCCACCTGTTTGTCTACGTAAGACAGCAGGTCGGTATCCATCATCTTGGCAACGGTGACGGCAGCGTCATGCTCCTCGCCGATCATGTCCATCCAGCTGAAACTGGCCTTAATGCCTTTCTGCTGAAAGTATTGAATGGCCTGTTCGGGCTTCAGGTTAAAGGCAGCACTCAATTCAAAGAAGTTGTAGATTTCTGCGGGCATCCCTTAAAATTGCTCCCTGCATTTTCAGGATACAGTCCATTCCTGGACATAAAAAAAGCGCCTCTGGTAGTAAGAGCTTCGGTGTCTTTGGAGACGGGTATCAGTCAGGATTGTTCCGTTTCTATAATGGGCTGTAACTCCTTTTGTTAGCGTCTGTCAATATCCCTAACTAGTTTGTTATTTCATAATTCTCTACATCGTAATATTGTGACCTCATCATTTTGCCGTGAAATATACGTAACTGCTCAAAAAGTACTAGTAAACGATAGCTCCATAAATCTACAGGTTACGTACGCCAAGACTGATGTACGATGGTTCTTTATTTTTACCAGTACTTTTTGATCACTGAATGGACAAATGTATTACGTTGGAGTGAGGGAATGTAATTTAAATTGTGTAAACGCTTGTCGTTAATACTCCAAAATGGAGAATAACAATGAGCGTTGAAATCAACGAAAAACTGGTAGATCAAATAGCCAGTCAGATTAAAACTCAGGATGATCTTGCCGACTTCAGCCGTTTACTTATTAAGGCGACTGTTGAACGTGTTATGGCCGCTGAATTGGAAGAGCATCTGGGTTATGCCAAATACTCGCCTGA
>NZ_LUKQ02000293.1 GCF_001647025.1 Endozoicomonas atrinae | reverse complement strand
GCGTCATTCGTAAGGCGATCAAGAACCGGAAGATTTTTCGGACTGATGAGTCAGTCATGAAGGTAATCTATCTGGCCATGGAAAAAGCTTCCGAGAAATGGACCATGCCGATCAGGAACTGGAAAGCAGCCATGAACCGGTTTGAAATTATGTTTCCTGACCGGTTCAAGGAGTAATAGTTTTGGTGGCGTTTACACAGAATTATTTACAGGCTCCCTCGCTACTGCAAACCTATGATTTTGATCAATTCCTTCAAAAGCTAAATGACGTTGAAATATCGGCACAAGATCTATCCCAACTTCTGGATAAAGCAATCCAACTTGATTCTCCTACAGTTTATGAAAAAGGTATTGTTGGAGACATGGAGAGTAAAGGAGAAAGGAAGAGATATCGAAACATGAGGGCACGTCAACTTGAAACTGTCATCATCCCAGCCTTACTTGCAAAAGGTGCAAACTGGAAAATGGTCAGTCTGGAAACCGTTGCTGAAATAAAACAGCGTCAAGAATCTAACGACCACCTAAGAAAACATATTGTCACCAGTTGTCCTAAAATCCGTGCTCACATGAAAGCATTGCGAATATTTGACCGTTTTCTTAACGGCCAGCCAATACCAAAGGTAAGCCCCCCAGAAACTCCCCCCTGTATACATTCAAAACCGCTTCAATCTACTTGTGAACAAGTCCGGCAGGCAAAAACCTTGCTACCATATTTTATTGAGCTCAAGTCACCCGACGGCTCATCAGAGAAAGCTGCCGAACCCTATATTCAAAGGGCAATGATGACACTATTGAAAAACGACAATACAGGAGCTCTAACATTCGGGACATTTCATATTGACGGTCAGCAGGAAACCCTGTTGACTTATGCTGTAAAGAAAAATCTTTATACACTCGTGTACCTGATTCTACAATCCGGCGTTAACCCAAATATTATGGTGAATGGTAAAACACCGAAAGATTATGCCACTGATCCGTATATGCATGAGCTGCTTGCTCAATCGGGAGGCAGACCTGCCTTTGCAGACAGGACATCCAGAAGCCTTTGTCTGGATAAAGTTCCCCTTGAGCAGTTGGCAGAACATAATGTCATGGCAAAGCATATTGAGGGCAGCTCCTCTGAGTTAACTACTCGTGAGGGAACACATTGTTTAATCAAGATGGCAAATGAACGTCCAGACATTTTAATCAGGGTTGATTCTACCAGTGCCAGCACCGGCCACAGCCTTGTAGAAAGAATGATTGAGGAAATGAATGGAACACTTGGTGTTGGTAGAACCACCCAAACCCTGGACCATGACCAGCAACGCTATCATCTACTGTTATCAGTACTTGATCAGGCACAGTTTGACCTGTCTGAAAGCAATAACCCTGAGTTACATGATATGTTAACTCGTCAGCTTAACCGCTATTTTCAACAGGTTGGCAGGAGTACAAACATTACTGCAGAGCTGCTTAGAACATTAATGGTTTATGGTTACACTCCTCCAGTGGACTATGTCAGGCAACTGGAGCGTGTAATGACAGCTGATACCAGAATACCAGGTGATCGAAGACAACAGCTATGTAAATTAATCCAGAGCGTTATCAATATAGAAACCAATGCACGGGATGGTATGTTACAAAATAGTGTGGATATTTCTTCCCCTTCAGCTAGAGCTATGTTGACACTCAATCCAACGGACGAACGCGTAAAATCTACTCCTGCAAAAGCATTAAAAATATTACTTGAAGATTCCGGCAATCATGAGTGTGCAGCACTTTACGCTGGAAAGAGTGCTTCCGATATGGTTAACCCGGTCACACTCACCGATGTGCCAGGCCAACTGCTGCAACAGAAACAAATAGTTATTGGTATTGATGATACTGGGTGTGCTGACCCAATGTCCCAGACCGTTTTTGGTCAACTGAGACAAAATCAATTCGGAATGACCTTATACAGAAACCCAAAGAACAGGCAGAAAGTAAGACAGGTATTAGGCGAAAGTCACCCACACTATAATAACTTTATTAAAGATGCCCGTAGAAATGCATTCCTATCCAGGATATTGATGGACATTGATCCTGATAAAGTTAACAAAGTGAGAACAGATCAGAGCCTTGATCAATTAGTCAAGAGAGTTGGAAGAGTTGGAGAAATGACGCTGAAACCTATTTCTTAATAATAGGCCATGGTCAACCTCTATGATAAGAATGGTCTTTTCATAGAGGTTATACAGCATAATCGATAGCGCTTGAATACAGTTAAACATGACTTGAGCATGCCTCTATAAATTAACAGTCTATCATTCAGCCTTTACTATTGATTGAGTTGTTGATAAAGCGTTTTAGATGCTCGATAAAAGCAGTCGGGTACTCCATATGAATCGAATGGGCTGCTCCTTCAATCATTGATATACTGACGCCGGGAATGACCTGCAGCATTTCAACACACGCTTCCGGTGGAAACAGGATATCCTCTGTGCCATGAAGAATCAGTGCTCTCTGATGGATGGCAGGCAGTGTATCCCGGCAATCAAAGGCCGCTATTGCCCGTGACTGGTTCTCATAAGCCTGCAGGCTCTGGGGATATGGGTATTCAACCGACAGTCTTACTGCCTCATTCACCACCTGCGGGTCTTCAAAGAATCGAGGAGAAAACAGCCAATAGTAAAGGCTGCGAAACCATTGGGCAGGTTCCATTCCACCTTGCAGGTAAGATCCAAACTCATCCAGAAGCCAGCGATTTCTGGCGGAGCAGAAGGCCGCACTACCTTCCAGAACAAGCTGGGAAACCTTATCCGGATAGCGAATTGCACAATCCAGTGCAATAAAGCCCCCCATGGAATGACCGAGAAGAATGGCGGATGGAACCCCCAGCTCATCAAGCAACGCCATACAGTCATCACTGATCAGCTCAATGGTGGTGTCCACCTCATGGGGAGTCGTTCTGCCACAGCCCCTGTTATCGGGAAGGATTAAGGTGAAGTGCCTGGCAAGCTCATCAATCACCGGCAACCAGCTCTGGGAGTCACTGCCCAGACCGGCAACCATCATCAGGGCGGGTCCGGAACCATGAACTTCATAGTACAGATCAATGTCATTCAACGCAGCAATCGGCATATCACAAACTCGCCTCTGAAAAGTCTTACTATAGCCACTTGCACACAATCAATATCAAAAACCCCTTATCAGAGAATACTGAAATCGACTGAAACAGGCGGCTCAATAATGTAAAACTGTCATTCCTTGATCATCGTTGAAGAGACAAAAGCCAGAGAACCCAGGTAGCCATATCCTTACCAGTGCACCCTGCTTTGGCCAGCTGGTAGACATCGGCTACCTGTCCACTGCTTGCAGTATTGATGAAGAGCAACCACTGTCCATCAAGCTCTCAGAGAATAAGATTACTGATCCTTCGGTTGACGTCGTAATGACTGGGCAATCTTTTCACCACTTCTGCCTAAAACATAACCACCAACCCCAATAGACAGCAGGTTGAACAGCTCTTCTGGCAACGTCAGCATAGTTACCTTATCGGTAAACAGGCTTAAGTATGGAAACAACACATAGTTGTTGGCGACAATGGCGATGATGACCATCATTAAAATAGGCCGCCAGTTCCTTTGAATCCAGCTTTTCCCCTGGGCTTCAGCAGTAATGACCGCCTGCTGTGCCTCTAAAACCTTTGTTTCATACTCAAGAACTTTATGCTCCAGCTCAATCATTTTTAACTGAACCCCTGCCTGAATTTCATCCAGCTGTTTTCTCAGCTCAAGACGCTCTTCATCTGAGGTATGTACATTGTCGATCAAATCAGCAGCGGGCTTGAAAATACCACCGATAAATTCCAGAATTCCCATCACAAACTCCTTCTTTATTTTTCTTGCTGAAAAGCATTTTTTTAAAAAATCAATTCACACCGTTTGCAGGCCAAAACCCACTACCCTAAGTCTGATTTAATGCTTTAAAAAATTCTCAGATGTGACCTTATGTCACACAAAGAAAGCAACACACCACGTTACATACTGAGCCTTTCATACATCAGCATGCCTTTATCTTTTTTCGGTCGACCATACAGATCAAAGTGCACAAGCACGTCGTCACCGGCAGGTTCTACAGTAATGATGGAAAAGTTGTTAATCGCTTCAACCGGGGATAACCGTTTGAATTCGATGTCATCTCGCCCACTCAGCAACCCTGTGTCCTCTACTTGTTTTTTCACCAGCCAGGAAGGCAGGTTTTTCGCATAGGTAATGGCGCTGGAGGTAAGCTGGTATACACGGGCATCTGATTCTTTCTTGCGCAGCTGGAAGATTGCCGCACAGTGAACATCGCCACTGAGTAGAAAGACTTTCTTATTTCCATTGCCTTGTGAGAAGTCGAAAATCAGGTCGAGAGATTTAAAAGACACCCACACAGATTTAAAAGACACCCATAAATTATTAAGCTGCCTCTTCAATTAATTTTCCTTTCTTCCGGAAATCATAAACTAAACCATAGTCACAATAACTTAAGGAAAAGGGCGCACATTAAGTACAGAGGGCAAATACGAAAAAATCCGGTTTATTCCCAGATGCTCAACACATGGCGAAACATGACCTCATACAGCTGGGCTCGAATATTATTTTGTCAAAGGATAATCTTCGGTGAGAAAAGATAGGCGACAGCCCCTGCCAAATGTTTCAAGTCAAGGTCTACAGAAGCAGAAAGATTTGTAAGACACTCCAACCTTACTGCTATTGAAGATACATCGACTGACTGATGCGCATACCATGAAGCCACTGTTTGCCAACCTGTTCTGCGTAGATTTTCAAAGACCCCAGCCTGCCAACTGCCCGACGGAAACGGTTATTCCAACTCATGGTTTTCAGCCATTCATTCGGATCGATTTTCAATCTGTCGACAATGGGTGGGAGGTTCTCCGGAATAGAACCTCTCTTGTTCTGCCGAACTATACGCCCTGTCCAGTCCACCAACTCCAGATAACTACTCAGGGCAAAAGGAATAGTAGCTTCCGGGTTTTGCCCTTGTGAACGTAAGGGCTTGAGGTGAGTATGCTGTTTTCTGAACCGCCCACCACTGGCTTTTGTAGCCCGCTCTTTGACGGAAGTATACTCTGAAGTTTCCGGCGTCCTGGCCATTTTTGCCCTGATTGGGTTAAGGTCAACATACGCCATACAGGTCAGCAACGCCGCTTCATCCAGTAAAGCCTGGCTTTTATAGCGACCTTCCCAAAATCGTCCTTTGCAACCATCTTCTTTATTCGCTTCCCTTGCCAGATGCTCGTTAAGGCAACGCATAAACCAGCTGATGTCCAGTAAACGAGAGCGGTATTCTTCAGCAAACGCCTCTACCCGCAGCAACTCCGATTTATCCAGTGATACCCCGGAAAGAAAACGCTGTACCAGCAGAGGCCCGGTAAACAGACTTGTCCAGCGCTGTAACACGGCCTTGGTATCCCAGCTCTCCCCGGACTCACGATTGATGAAGACAACCACATGGTAATGATTCGACATCACAGCATAGGCGCAGACTTCAATAGCAAATACCCCGGACAACTCTTTCAGGCTGTCAACCACCCATTCCCTGCGATGCTCATAGTTTTTGCCACTGAATGCATCTTTACCACAGAGAAAAGCCCGGCGAACACAAAGAGCCATACAGTGGTAGTACGGTGTGCTGGCTGTATCGATCAGGTTTTTACGGGCGGTGGTCATCGTGACTCCGGCTTAATTTATGATTATCGGAGTAAAGATAGATCAGCTTGTCATCACCGGCGTAAAAAGTCCTCAAAACACCAGTCCAAAATGACCTGTCGTTAAGTATAGCTTTTTGGGGTGGTCTGCAAGTCTGATAGTTCCAGAAAGTTAAATATTTTACTAAGCTGACTCT
>NZ_LUKQ02000292.1 GCF_001647025.1 Endozoicomonas atrinae | reverse complement strand
GAAAATCAACATCATTAAAACCTTCGGGTAGCTGTGGTCGACGAGACATCTGTTCTAGATAATGCATGGTAATGATGCCTAAGCATAGTTGGCGGCAGCTTAAGGATTTAGAAAATGCGATTGGTATTACTTTAAAGCCCATGGACCATTCGGGGAAATTACGTCGGGAAATCTGAGACTCAATTAATACGATATTTCCATTATTACGGCTATCGCAGGCAATTGAACGGTAAATCTCTTTAACGTCTCTCTCTTCACCTTCCAGCACCTGAAAGAAGTTTCCATCGCAATAGATCAACATCCCTGTGACATTTTGCCGTAGATTACGATCCCTGCTTTGCTCCAAAAGAGCGGTCAGCTCGTGTTCGTCCATAACCCTGGAGGCACTGCTTACGTAAACCAGATTTATCATTTCTTTTCTATGCAGCTATTCAACGTCGACAAGACCAGAAACGCTCTTTTTCTTGCTGGCGGAGCAGATTTCCCTATCAGAGAGAGAAATAAAGAGCTTGCAGTGGAGGGTGCTAACTATTGAAACCCAGCATTCGCCTGATTATTTTATGTTTTTTTATTCTGCATTTATTGCTTCAGGTCACAGAGCGAGCTGTTTTTTGCTGCTTTATTGCACAAGAATATCGTCTCCAGCAAGCAATGATACTGGAAACTATCCCTGAGAGAATCCTGAATAAACCGGAAAGTAAGCGGCTTTTTTCCCAATAAAAAAGGGAGATCTGTAAAACAGATCTCCCTTTTAAAAACCGGTATAAAAACTTAAGCCAGAGCAGCTTTAGCCTTTTCAACCAGCTGGCCAAAAATCGCCTTGTCGTGAACGGCCAGATCAGCCAGAACCTTACGGTCGATTTCGATAGCCGCTTTCTTCATACCAGCGATGAAACGGCTGTAGGACAGGCCATTCATACGAGCACCGGCATTGATACGGGCAATCCACAGAGCGCGGAACTGACGCTTACGCTGACGACGGTCGCGGTAAGCATACTGACCAGCTTTGGTAACTGCCTGCTTGGCTACGCGGAATACACGCGAACGTGCACCATAGTAACCTTTAGCCTGCTTCAGAACTTTCTTGTGACGACGGCGCGCAATGACGCCACGCTTAACACGTGCCATGAGTTATCTCTCCTAAAAAATGATCAAAAAAGCGATTAGTCGCGCAGCATACGCTTAACGAGACCCTGATCGGCTGGAGATACCAGGGAGGTACCACGCAGCTGACGCTTACGCTTGGTGGTCATCTTGGTCAGGATGTGACTCTTGAAGGCACCTTTACGCTTGTAACCGGAAGCAGTTTTCTTGAAACGCTTCGCGGCTCCACTGTTGGTTTTCATCTTTGGCATGAAAAACACTCCGCATTCGCGATCATTGAGCAGAACCCAGAGGCCTGACAATGTCGGGATAGTTTAAAAAACAGTAATTCACGAAAAAACCGGCAACGATCCTGTACTTCGTGCAGGAAGTCACCGGTTTCTGCTAAAACGAATTACTTCTTCTTTTTAGGGGCAATCACCATGATCAGTTGACGGCCTTCCATTTTTGGATGCTGTTCAACGGTTCCGATTTCTTCCAGGTCGTGTTCAACCCGTTTCATCAGTTCCATGCCCAGCTCCTGGTGAGCCATCTCACGACCACGAAAACGAAGGGATACCTTCGCCTTGTTGCCCTCGGTAAGGAAACGTATCAGGTTGCGCAGTTTTACCTGATAATCCCCTTCTTCAGTACCCGGGCGAAACTTGATTTCTTTCACCTGGATCAAAGTCTGCTTTTTCTTGGCCGCAGCCTTCTGCTTTTTCGATTCGTACTGGTGCTTACCATAATCCAGGATCTTACAGACCGGCGGCTCACTGGTCGCATTGATCTCAACCAGATCCAGCCCCGCTTCCACGGCCATGCTTAACGCATCTTGTATATCAACTACACCGACCTGTTCTCCATCGGCCCCAATGAGGCGGACCTCTTTCGCACGGATATTTTCATTAATCGGAGCCTTTACTGGGCGACGATCACGGAAGCTGTTGCGTCTGATGGTTGTATCTCCTGTGTAAGCAACATAGTACGTCCCTGAGCTACCAGACCATCAGGCAACCCGGGACAGTTTTCTCGAAGCAAATTCAGAAAGCGATATAAGCCGGTCAGGCAGTGCGACCACGCTTAAGTACATCTGCCTGCAGGCGCTCCTGGAACGCTTCGATGGACATTACGCCCAGATCTTCACCGGTACGGGTACGAACCGCAACGGTATTATCCTCCATCTCCTTATCACCGATCACCAGTAGATAAGGAACCTTCATCAAGGTGTGTTCGCGGATTTTAAAGCCGATTTTCTCGTTTCTCAAGTCCGCTTTTACCCTGATACCCTCTTCAGACAGGTTTTTTTCCAGTTTTCTGGCGTAATCTGCCTGACGATCAGTGATATTGAGGATAGCAGCCTGTGTAGGAGCCAACCAGACTGGCATGGAGCCCTCATAGTGCTCAATCAGAATTCCGATGAAGCGTTCGAAGGAGCCCAGGGTTGCGCGGTGCAGCATCACTGGTGTTTTGCGCTCTCCGTGCTCATCCACATACTCAGCGCCGAGTCGACCCGGCATGGAGAAATCCACCTGAATAGTGCCACATTGCCATACCCGGCCAATACAGTCTTTCAGGGAAAATTCGATCTTGGGTCCGTAGAAAGCACCTTCACCGGGCAATTCTTCCCATGGAAGCTCCTTGGCATCCAGGGCTTCTGCCAGTGCCTTTTCGGCTTTATCCCAGATTTCATCAGAACCTACGCGCTTTTCAGGACGAGTTGAGAGCTTGTAAATCAGGTTCTCGCGGTCAAAGCCGAAATCATCGTAAACACTGTGCAGGAAGTCGATAAACTCACAAACCTCAGACTGAATCTGGTCTTCAGTGGCAAAAATATGAGCATCATCCTGAACAAAGCCACGTACACGCATCAATCCGTGCAGGGAGCCGGAAGGCTCATTACGGTGGCAGGAGCCAAACTCAGCCAGTCGCAGTGGCAGGTCACGGTAGCTCTTCAGGCCCTGATTAAAGACCTGGACGTGACAAGGGCAGTTCATGGGCTTGATGGCCATGTCCTTGTTTTCAGAACTGGTAGTAAACATGCCATCTGCATATTTATCCCAGTGTCCGGACTTCTCCCACAGGCTCCGGTCCACCAGCTGTGGTGTCTTGATCTCTTCATAACCGGCCAGGCGCTGCTTGTTGCGCATGTACTGTTCCAGCTCCTGGTAGATCACCCAGCCATTTGGATGCCAGAACACCATGCCTGGGGCCTCTTCCTGCATATGGAACAGGTCGAGCTTTTTGGCCAGTTTACGATGGTCACGCTTTTCCGCTTCTTCCAGACGGTGCAGATAGGCCTTCAGGGCTTTCTTGTCTTCCCAGGCAGTACCGTAAACACGGGTCAGCATTTCATTATTAGAATCGCCACGCCAGTAGGCACCCGCAACCCTCATCAGCTTGAACGCTTTCAGTTTGCCAGTAGAAGGTACGTGTGGGCCACGACAGAGGTCCATCCATTCACCCTGACGGTATACCGAGATCTCTTCACTGGCTGGCAGGTCGTTGATGATCTCAACCTTGTACTCTTCACCTATGGCTTTAAACGCGCTGATAGCCTCTTCACGGCTCATCACCACTCGTTCAATAGAGAGATCCTGCTTGGCCAGCTCTTCCATGCGTTTTTCAATTTTGGACAAATCGTCCATATTGAAAGCGCGCTCGTAAGAGAAATCGTAATAGAAGCCATTTTCAATCACTGGCCCAATGGTCACCTGGGCACCAGGGAACAGGTCCTGCACAGCCATGGCCAGAAGGTGTGCGGTAGAGTGACGAATGACATCCACACCCTCTTGATCACGGGTGGTGATGATGGATAAATCAGAATCTTCGGTAATTTTGGCACTGGCATCCACCAGTTCACCATTCACACGGCCGGCGAGAGTCGCCTTGGCCAGCCCTGGACCAATGTCCTGGGCGACTTCCATTACGGATACTGCATCAGCAAACTCGCGCTTGCTGCCATCGGGAAGCGTAATAACAGGCATGAAGAAGTCCTTACATTGTTTTCACTGTTTCAGTGGCAACCCGTACCGGAGGCTGCTTGTTCTATCGCCCTTACCAACCCATACGCAGGGCTGAGAGCCGGAAACCAGTGGCAATCCATACCAGGGATTGCATGAATTTTCTCAACGTTCATTCAGGAACTATTGGTTTGTAAAACCGAGGGAGAAAATTGCAGGTTTAACCGAAAATCATCACTGCAAACCCACCAATATGTCAATAGAAAAAGTCATCTCCGAACAGTTTTTACCCTTCAGCAGACTTTATCCTCAACTGACCGATACGGTTCATCAAGTTGTCCCACTTAGTCAAATCAGCTTGATCAAAATCAAGTTGCAATGCTTCCTTGCTCAAACGCTCACGAGTCTCAGTATAAACACTCTTCTGATAAGATATTGTTTCTTCCCTAGCCTTACTGCCTCTCTGCTCAGAGCGAGAACCATAACTGCCTCCCTGCTCAGAGCGAGAACCATAAAAGCCGAGTTGCTTCATGATTTCAGAGCGACCAGTCATTGCACTGGCAACAATCTGTCTAACGGAGAGCAAATCCTCCTGCTGATCAAAAAGGCTTTTCAGGTCACTTTCCATAATATGTAAAATAAAATCGCCAGTATCCCGCAATTGTAAAACAGAGCAATCATCCATCAGTTCTACCGCCCTTTCATACATGTCAACGGTCGATTTGAGCACCTGTAGCAGGGAATTCATCTCATCTTTTGATGGCAAGTTAACAGCTAATGATAAAAGTGACTCTTCTTTTGGTATTTTATACTTGCTCTCTGCCAGCCAATTTTTTGCATCACCATGTTTCTTTACCAGCTCATCAGGAATATTATCCGAAATCACGTCAATTTGACGTTTAATAGGGATTGCTTTTCCTGTGATCGCTACGACCCGAGCAATCACCTCCTGGTAGGGTTCCAGCAAGGCATTGCCACAGTCTGCCCATACACAAGCCTGATCAATTTTGTCTTTACAGGCTTTCAGTGCAGATACCCTGTTTGCTTCAGCGTCAACAAGCAGCCCATCTTTATAAAACGAGACAGCACGGGCCAATTCTTTTTCCCATGGACTGGGTTGCAACTTGATAGCATCCACTGCCGTGTCCATTATGGGCGCTGTAACCAGACAGTATTGTTGCACATCTGACTGTTTCTCAGGTTGATCAATTTCACTACCAGGCTTTTCTGTCTGAGGGTTTGCTTTTTGTACTTTCATCCGTGCTTCCGCCTGTTTTCTGCGGATCTCTTCCTGTTCCTTACGTTTGGCCTGGGCTAACTCACGACTCTCATTCTTCAGAACCAGCTCATCATCATCCAGAATTTTCTCAGCCGAATTAATTGCCTTAACAAGAAAGTCTTGCTCTGCAGAATCAGGTGACAACCACGGTATAGCCCAGTGATCTCCACCTTTTCTCTTGAGCAAATTTAATCCATCACGCAAGTCAATCACTGAGCGAGCAATGGAGAGACGGTTTGCGCACGAAGCACCCGGCAAATGCATCAATTTATGATAGTAACCAAAGGTTTCCTGTATTTGTGATGCAAGGTTACTGGCCTCACTCCAATTCAAATCTGGTAGGAGCGAATCAAGTGGTAAACAGTGAAGAGAGCTAATAATCGATGCGGAAATATCATAACAACCATGACGATTTGACTCAGTCAGGATGGAAGCAAAAGTGCGGGAATGTAATTTAAATTGTGTAAACGCTTGTCGTTAATACTCCAAAATGGAGAATAACAATGAGCGTTGAAATCAACGAAAAACTGGTAGATCAAATAGCCAGTCAGATTAAAACTCAGGATGAT
>NZ_LUKQ02000291.1 GCF_001647025.1 Endozoicomonas atrinae | reverse complement strand
ACCATTCGCACCGGAGTTAAACAGCTCAGAAAGGCTATGGGAGTGGATGCGGGAGCATGACTTATCAAACAAAGCATTTTCAGGTTATGAAAATATTGTAGATTGTTGCTGTGAAGCTTGGAATAACCTTTGCAGCGAAGCTGGTCGACTGTTCAGTCTGTGCTCCCGTGATTGGGCAGTTATACAGTAGTTAGAAAATTCAATTGGTATCAGTTATTCACGAGGTAAAATCACCTTACTTTTATTCACTTTTATAAAGTAGTTCTGATCCCCATTCTGTTTTTTGGTGTTATGATCAGTCTATTTTCGACTTCATAATTGATGGATAGAGAGGTTGTCGGTGGCAGAAAGCATGTCTCTATGGGCTCTGATTGGCAATGCCAGTTGGATTGTATTGCTGGTGTTATTGTTACTGGTGGCGGCATCGGTTGTTTCATGGGTGATGATTATTCAGCGGGGAGTCCTGCTTAGAAATGCACAGCAGGCCATGATTGCTTTTGAGGATCGCTTCTGGTCGGGAATGGATCTGATTCTGCTGTACAAGGAAGTGCAGCAAAATGAACATCCTGACTCAGGGGTGGAACACATCTTTAAAGCTGGCTTTACCGAGTTCACCCGCCTCCGCAACCAGGGTACCGCTGATCCTGACGCGGTTATGGAGGGTACTCAGCGGGCCATGAGGGTGGCCATTTCCAGGGAGCAGGAGCGCCTCGAGGCGAACCTTCCCTTTCTTGCCAGCGTTGGATCTACCTGTCCTTATCTTGGTCTTTTTGGAACCGTTGTCGGGATTATGAACTCTTTCCGGGGGTTGGCTGTTGTTCAGCAGCCAACGCTTGCTTCGGTTGCACCGGGTATTGCCGAGGCTTTGCTGACAACTGCTGTAGGTCTTGTTGCTGCTATCCCGGCGGTTGTGGCCTATAACCGCTATGCTTCAAGGGTTGAAGCCCTTTTGTCCAATTACGAGACATTTGCGGATGAGTTTTCGAGTATCCTTCATCTTAAAGTTTACAGCCGGACATAAAGGGATCTTACCGCAATGTCACCAATGAGAAGTGGGGCAAAGATAAGAAATCGTCGTAAACCCATGTCTGAAATAAACATGGTACCGTTTATCGATATCATGATGGTGCTACTGGTGGCTTTTATGATCAGTGCTCCCATGATGACCCAGGGCGTGAAAGTTGAGCTGCCCAAAACCAGTAGTGACAATATAGCCCTGCCAGAAGACAAAGAGGTCCTGGTCGTCTCGATAAAGGCCGATGGCAGTTATTATATGGACATCGGATCTGACCATGACAAAGCTGTTAATCTTCCTTCCCTGACAGAGAAAGTCAGCAAGGTAGTCAGTGCCAGACCAAACATTCAAGTGTTGATTCAAGGAGACACCAACGTTGCTTATGGATCAGTAGTACAATTAATGGCTGGCCTGCAAAACTCAGGAATCAGTCATGTAGGGCTGGTAACTGATCCGGTGGCTCTGGAAGGGCAGTAAATGAAGAGATGGTTTAATAATGCTTTTCCAGCCTTGTTAACAAGGGTGACAGAAGGTTATGGCTTTGCTATAGCGCTATCTCTGATTCTTCATCTTATCCTGTTTGGTGTGCTTTTAGTAAACTGGAGTGCAGACTCCAATCCTAAAATAACGCCTCCGATGCCAATCAGTGCCGCTCTGGTAGAGTTGCCCAAACCTGCAGCAAAACCTCAAACCGTTAGGAAGCCAGCACAGAGTCAGTTGGAACGAAAGCGCAAAGAGGAAGCAAAAAGGCGGGCGGAAGCAAAAAAAATAGAAGAGGCAAAGCGCAAAAAAGCTGAACAACAGCGAAAAGAGCAGGAGCGGCAGAAAGCCTTGGCTCTCAAGCGTGAAGAGGAAAGAAAGAAGGAAGAGCTTCGTAAGAAAGAAGAAGCTGCCCGGGAGCGTCAGGAGCAGGAGCGACGTCAGCGGGAAAAGGAGCAAAAGCGCAAAGAGCAGCAAGCGCTTGAGCATGCCATGGCAATGGAGCAGCAGGCTCTGGAAGCTGCCCAGCAGCTTGAGCATGACCAGCTTCAGCAGGCAAAATATGCTGCACTGATTAAAAGCCTGACCTCCCAGTATTGGAACAGGCCTCCCAGTGCGCGCAATAACATGGTGGCAGAAATTCGAATCAGTCTTTCCCCTTTTGGTGATGTGCTGGATATTACCATGGTGAAGTCCAGTGGAAATGATGAGTTTGATCGCTCAGTTATTCAGGCTATACGCCGAGCGTCGCCCTTTTCAGAATTGAAGGATCTTGAGCGGCGAATTTTTGATCAATACTTCCGACGAATTACCTTCCGATTCAGGCCCGAGGATCTGGTTAAATGAGGCACTTATTCAAAACCGTTTTACTGTTTTACTGTCTGCTTTGGGGGATTAGTGCTCAGGCAGAACTTGTTATTGAGGTAACTCAGGGAAATGACAAGGCTGTGTCCATGGCGGTTTCGCCCTTCAGCTGGAAAGGGGAGAGAGTGTTGCCAGAAGACCCTGCGGCAATCATTGATAATGATTTGAAACTCAGTGGTCTCTTCAAGGCACTGCCAAGAGCCAGTATGCTCAGCTTCCCGGCCAGTGAATCAGAAGTTTATTATCGTGACTGGAAGGTGCTGGGTGCTTCTTACCTGGTAACGGGGCAGGTGGCTCTTAACGATAATGCTTACACCATGAATTATCAGCTTTATGATGTTATCAGGGGAAAGCGCATTGCGAAGGGAGGATATACCGGAAACAGTGCCCAGCTTCGGGAGATGGCTCACCGCATCAGTGACGCGGTATATGAAAAGATCACAGGTCTGAAGGGCGATTTCTCAACCCGTATTTTATACGTAACAGCCCAGAGGCATGACGCTAAGAGAACGGATTACCAGCTAAATTATGCCGATGCTGATGGTAAGCGTAACAGGAAGGTTTTCAGCTCAACTGAGCCCATTTTATCGCCTAGCTGGTCACCAGACGGAACAAAGGTTACCTATGTGTCCTTTGAGCAGGGGCGTCCTGCGATTTATATGCAGGAACTCGCAACGGGAATCCGCAAGAAACTGACTGGTTTTAAAGGGCTGAATAACTCTCCGGTATGGGCTCCAAATGGTAAATCCATTGCCATGGTGCTTTCCAAGGACGGTAATCCAGATGTTTATATTCTTGATCTGGCAACGAATAAAATCAGTAATGTAACGACTCACTATGCGATAGACACTGAACCAGACTGGATGCCAGATGGTAAGAGTCTCATTTTTACCTCAAATCGAGGTGGGAGTCCCCAGGTCTATCAGCAGGAGATCAGTCGTAAAAATAATGGCGAATTTATTCCAAAAGGTAAGCCCCGTCGTCTAACCTTTGAAGGGCGGTTCAATGCCCGGGCTAAGGTTTTTCCTGATGGTAAGTCCCTTGCTCTGGTGCATAAAGGGCAGGGAGCCGCTGACTTTAACATTGCTGTTCTTGACCTGGATACGGATAGGCTGAGGCTCCTGACGTCATCCAAGCTGGAAGATTCTCCCAGTATTGCTCCGGGTGGCCGAAGACTGATCTATTCTGTTCAAGGTGGCAAAAATGGTGAGCTGGGTATTGTTTCTGCAGATGGGCGTGTGAAGCAGAGGTTGCCTTCTGCTGAGGGTGATGTAAGAGAGCCTGCCTGGGGGCCAAGTATTGGGCTCAGGTAGCGTTAAGGCAGGATGAATCGATATATTGTTCTTTTAAGCTGATTGACGATAGTTGTTTTTGTCCTGCCGATTTTCCGACTTGCTGCTATGCTCGTTTAACCTGCTCTTGTGAATGAACTCCCTAGAGCGTAGTAGCAGGAAGTCAGTGGATTGGCTGATTCAAACAGCCTCAAACTGAAGAAGGGAAGGTAATGACGGAGGTTGTTGGGTGGCCAGGTTGTCCTTTTTCCTACTTTCTACCGGTGTAGCACAGCATGATCGGCAGTCGGCCGTGCTTTTGTTTGCTTTTTTCAATATACCGGGGTGGTTAAAATGACTCCGTCACCCTTTTGCTCCCGTCTTTTTAAACCTGCTTTTTTTTTGGTAGCTCTTTCTCTGAGGAAACCTTATCATCCCTTGGTATTCGGGCTAGTCGGGTGACCTCAGTTCTGATAGTGTACTGCACAAATTTTTGAAATCCCGTAGAGAATGATTGGAGTTGAAAATGCAAATCGCCAATGTTGTTAAAGCAGCTTTTATGGCTGTCGCTGCTATCTGGCTGGCAGGGTGTGCTTCCAAGAAAGAGCCAACTACTGCAGAAACCCAGCCTCCGGTTGTTACTGTTGAGGAAGAGGTGCTGGTTGAAGTTCAGCCAGTTCTGGATCCTGCAGTTCAGGCAGTCATTGATAGTGGCAAGATTGATGAGTCTCCAGAAGAGATTCAGGCGCTCCTGGAGAAGAATACCTACTTCTTCCCATTTGACAGCTCCAAGCTGGGTGATGAAGCATACAAGGCTCTGGATGTGCATGCTGCATACCTGACTTCTGATCTGGGCTACATGAAAAACATCGTCATTCAGGGGCATACTGATGAGCGTGGCACCCGTACTTACAACCTGGCCCTGGGTGAGCGCCGTGCCAAGGCAGTGAAAGATTACCTTGTCGCTAAAGGCGTAGCAGCTAACCGTATAGAAGTGATCAGCTTTGGCTTTGAGAAGCCACTTGATCCTGAACATAATGACACTGCCTGGGCTTTGAATCGTCGTGCGGTAATTGTTACTGAGTAATCAATAATGCCAGTCACATTCCTGATGTTTTCCTTGTGCGGGCGAGCTTTCTGGTAAGTAGCTCGGTGAAAAAAAGGAGTTCAGGATGTGACTGGTATCATTATTTTTTGGGGGATGAATGCGTAGAGGAAAGACTAACCCAAAGCTGGTTTTCAGGGCATTGATGGCTTTTTCAGTGTTGTTTGCTGGTGCTCTGAGTGGAGTTGCAACTGCGGCAGCGCCTGTTGAAGAGTCCAGACCTCTGGGGGGGGCAACTGAATCTCAGACTGTTATCAGTAAGATCTCAGATGAACCTGTTACGATTTCATCCTCATCTGATGCCGATGATGATTACAACGGTACAGCACACCTGCTTAATACGATTGATCAGCTTCGGCAGGAAATGATGGAAATGCGAGGGCAGCTGGAAGAGCATGCCTTTCGCATTGAACAGCTGCAGCAGGAAGGTCGCGATAGGTATCTTGATCTTGATGAGCGTGTTTCCCGGTTAAATGGTCAGGCAGATAAAGCGGCTGCCCCAGCTTCAGTTACTAACTTAAAACCACCGATGGTGAACGCTCCAGTGATTGGGGGGGGCGATAAAAAGGATCAATCGGCTTTAAAAGCTGAGGAAGCAGCTTACCAGTCGGCATTTGGCCTTATTCGGTCCAAACAGTTTGATAAAGCGAAGATAGCTCTCCAGGAGCAGCTGAAAACATACCCTGAAGGCCGTTATGCAGATAATGCTCATTATTGGCTGGGTGAGGTTGATATGGCTCAGGGGCATTATGATGCTGCGAAAGAGTCCTTCCAAGTAATTTTGAATGAGTTTCCAAAAAGCCCAAAAGTTCCGGATGCTAGCTATAAGCTTGGACGAGTTCATGATTTACTTGGAAACCAGAAAGAGGCGAAGAAGCTCCTTGAATTGGTTATTCAGCAATACCCTGATAGTTCTGCAGCCAGACTTTCCGATACTTATTTGAGAACCATGGGCGGCTCTTGATATCAGAGGGCTGGTATAGGTGGGTTACCTGTGCCAGTTGAGCCTGTAAATAATTCTGTGTAAACGCCACCAAAACTATTACTCCTTGAACCGGTCAGGAAACATAATTTCAAACCGGTTCATGGCTGCTTTCCAGTTCCTGATCGGCATGGTCCATTTCTCGGAAGCTTTTTCCATGGCCAGATAGATTACCTTCATGACTGACTCATCAGTCCGAAAAATCTTCCGGTTCTTGATCGCCTTACGAATGACGC
>NZ_LUKQ02000290.1 GCF_001647025.1 Endozoicomonas atrinae | reverse complement strand
ACCATTCGCACCGGAGTTAAACAGCTCAGAAAGGCTATGGGAGTGGATGCGGGAGCATGACTTATCAAACAAAGCATTTTCAGGTTATGAAAATATTGTAGATTGTTGCTGTGAAGCTTGGAATAACCTTTGCAGCGAAGCTGGTCGACTGTTCAGTCTGTGCTCCCGTGATTGGGCAGTTATACAGTAGTTAGAAAATTCAATTGGTATAATTTCTCACCATAAGCAATACGGCCGGTTAGAACCAGGGTGAGTGGCAGTAGAAAATAACCCAGGGAAAGCTCTGTGGTCAGGTCATTGATTGGAGCCCAGACGAAGAGCCACCATTGAAAACCGACCAGTATTGTACCAGCGGCAAGCCAAAGCATGTTTTCTGGTTGTTTCAGTAGTTGCTGGAACAGTTGAAACTTCCTAAGCAGTAGCAGTGACGCCAGCGCGGTGACCGATGAAAAGAGGATGCGGTTCCAGAACAGAAGGGAACCGTCTAATGGGGTTAGCCACTGGACATACCAGGGTATAAGACCAAACATCAGTGATGCGAGGATCGAATAGCCCAATCCGGTGGAAGATACGGACGATGACATTACTACTCTGCCAGGTTAGAGGTTTACCGCATACTGCGGACAGCTTTTCGATTCTAGTCTTAGACAAAATAACCGGCAAGCTCGGTAAACCGTGGATATCCATTCGCACCTGGCATGAGAAGTGTTAGTCTGATTTAAGATGATTCTTGGAAAAAGTTATGATTGAAGCGGATCGCTTGATTTCGGCCAGTGAACGCCCGAATGAAGAGGCTCAGGATCGGGCTATTCGGCCCGTGAGGTTGAGTGAGTATACAGGGCAGCCAAAAGTCAGGGAGCAGATGGAGATATTTATCCAGGCGGCCCGAAAGCGTGGTGATGCCTTGGATCATACGTTGATATTTGGTCCGCCGGGATTGGGAAAGACAACACTGTCCCATATTCTTGCCAATGAAATGGGCAGTAATATCCGTTCGACTTCTGGCCCGGTTATTGAAAAAGCGGGTGACCTTGCCGCGCTCCTCACTAACCTGGAGCCAAATGACATCTTATTTATTGATGAAATTCATCGCCTCAGCCCCGCCGTTGAAGAAGTGCTCTATCCTGCAATGGAAGATTACCAGCTGGATATCATGATTGGAGAAGGGCCTGCTGCACGATCGATCAAGCTGGATCTTCCTCCCTTTACACTCGTAGGTGCGACCACGCGTGCAGGGCTATTAACCTCACCTTTAAGGGATCGCTTCGGTATTGTGCAGCGGCTTGAGTTCTACAATGTTGCAGACCTGAGTTCAATCGTTCTCCGTTCCGCGGGTATTCTCGGGGTGCAGATGGATATGGAGGCGGCTAATGAAGTGGCTCGCCGTTCAAGGGGGACGCCACGCATTGCGAACCGTTTGTTGCGGCGAGTCAGGGATTACGCGGAAGTAAAAGGAGATGGCACGGTAACCCGCGAACTTGCTGATGCAGCCCTGAATATGCTGGATGTTGATGCCAGTGGCTTTGACCATATGGATCGTCGCCTGTTGCTGGCTATGATTGAAAAGTTCGATGGCGGTCCTGTCGGGGTTGACAGTCTCGCTGCTGCCATCAGTGAAGAGCGGGATACCATTGAAGATGTGCTTGAGCCCTACTTGATTCAGCAAGGGTATATTATGAGAACACCGAGAGGTCGGATATTAACTAAGAACGCTTATCTACATTTTGGCTATGATTACCCCTAGAACCTGTTGAGACTGGTTAGTAGCTGGACGGTACGTCATAGCCGAATGGCTTATCAGTCTTCTGTGCTATCGTTACGGTACTTTCAAAGGCGACTTGCCTTGATGAAATGTCGCGTGATGATATTCCTTGCGGGAATTCTCATGGCAACGCCTGACACACTGTGTATGGAAAAACATCAACAGGCTTGGTCAATCTGACGGTATGATTTTAAAAAAAACAGGATGTAAACGATGCTCCCAGCTGGAAAGCCTGAAATATCGATTTCAGTGTCTCCCGGGATGCAGGGAGGTGCTGAAAATAAATCAGGGCCAGAGCACCCAAAAGGAGAGGTAAGAATTTCTGGAATAAAAAGGATGGTTTCTCCCTGCGTAGTCATGGGACAAGTTTTGAGCACTGAGAACGCGATAGGCGAGAGGGGCGATAATAAGGGAGAGAGTATAGGATGTGCAAAAAAAGCCATAGGATGCCGCTTGGTTGGTAGGCCTGAATTTATACTAAGAAGGATGGCTGGTGTTCAGGAAAGTGGCAGCCCAATACCTGATGTCGTAGGGGCTTATTCAGCTCTTAAGGGGGCAGAGAGCAGTGCTCTGGAGCAAGTTGAAGACTTTTCAGTAATGCTGGGGTTTGTCAAAGGTTTAGGGGTTGCAAGTAAAACAGGTCAAGAGCCTGACACCTCTCTTTTCAGAGGGTGGCAGCACCCTGTCGTGGAGAATCTTGTAGCACTGTTTGATAGTGGAAACCTTTCGTTAAATTCGTGTTATGAGGTGAGGGTTTATGCAAGGAAAACTGAAGATAAAGTATATTTACACATAAAGAACACACCTCCTGCCACATTGATGACTCCTGAAATTATCGATCATAAACATAACCCCTTTGAGTCCGATTTTTTTGCCCCGCCTGCACAGTATGCTCCAGGGTATGGCCATGATGACTACTGTATTGAGTTGGAGCATTCAGGGGATGGGGTATTTTCAGAATTACTTAAACGAGCAAGGTCAACTCCGCCGAGTGAAGAAAAATCAAAAATGAAATTCCTGATTCGTTTTCGAAAAAAAATTCCGGAGGATCAGGTTGCTTCTACTTTGGCTAACTTTCGTTTGGTGGTAGGTAGTGTGGATAGAAATCAACTTTATTATTCATGTTGTATGCCTGTAAAGAGTGGTGAGAAAAATAAATTATATATTGAGTTTCAAGTGCCATTAATTGACTGCCCTGCTCCAAATCTGGATGAAATTATTGATGAGTATAAGGAGTTTAAGTCAACAAAAGACAGGCTGGAAAGAAATTCAGATGGAAGTATAAATAACCAAAAAAATAGGGAACTGCTTCATCGGAAATCCATACCTGTTGCCAGAAATACAGAGCAGGCTTCCCCGGATAAAAATGTTTTCACTGATGGCCCTCTTGGTTCAGGAATTGCCCAAAGTGTGTATCGTCATGGAGATATTCTGAGTGTGGCGATGAAGTTTCTAAGAAATCCCATGAGTCCGATAGAGGCAAGAATCGTAATTAATACATTGAAATTGACACAAAATTTGGTTTCACGTGTGATGAAGGATCCCCAGCTTAGAAAGGATGGAGAAATAGAAGTTGTTCTCAGTCCTATCGAATATATAGCTGTGGAGGATGAGGCAGGAGTGAGCAGTGATGAGTCGGTGCATGAACTTGAAACACCTGAGAAAACTGAATCAAATGGTTCCACACCTGAGAAACAAGAAGTTCCGAGAAGATTAAGAAATAGTACATCAGAATCTAAAGCTTTCAATAATGTTAATCTGGTGGATATACCATTGATGCCAGAAGACGACTACCCGAAACAGTCTTCACCATCAGGTGCACATAGTTTGGTGGCTGAAACAGCAATGAATGGAGGGGGAGAAACGAGGAGTCATAGGGTTAATGGAGTGGTAACAGTGGTAGGAATGCAGAAACAATACAAAGAGCGGGAACGGGTTGATTATATTTTGAAGGATCCAAATGAAAAACCTGAAATTAAAATAGAAATAATTAAAGGTATTTTTGACTTGATTGATCGGTGTGATCAGTTTACCAGGAATGGTCATGGCTTAATCAAATGTATTATTGATGGGAATTTTGCAAACTTTGCCTATAACAGAAAAAAGCATCAGCTTATTTACCTTGATGTTGCTCCTGCAACGGTTATGATTGATGGTCAGATTTTACCAGGTAACCAATTTATGATGGACTGGTTTCCTGAGAGGCAAGCCTTTATTTATAAAATGTCTCAAGATCCACAGATGTCAAAATTGTTTGTACTCGTGATGTTGACAAATGATCTTCGTCAACTTGAAAAAATACAATCCAGATTTGAAATAGAGTCGATTAGTAGTGATTCTCACAAAGAGGAAGCTTCTTCGCTACGTGACGTGGTAAGCAAGGCATCCTCTTTACTAGCTGAAGATGATCGATTTTTATCTTGGTGTGGTTTTCATTTTTTCTCAGGCGCTCAAACGATTTTAGAAATGGAAGCTGCGAATAAGTCCCTTTTTCCAAAGGCAGTGTCAGTAATACCAGGGGTTACCGAAGGTGAGAGCGGACTTATTCGCACCTTCCAAAGGTTTGGATGTAAAGAGGGTGATTACCTGGGCGTTGTGATTTTAGGGGTTTTATCGAAGTCATTCGATGACTATATACAAAGTCCATGGGTTGATTTTGATCAGTGTGCAGGATATCAGGTTCATCCTGTTGGGGCGGAAAAAATAAAGTCTTTGCCATTATCAAGAAGAATGGAGTTACTTCGGTTGTTGTCTGATGTGGTTTTTGATCATATGAAAGGAATAAAAAGGAGTCTGGCTGCAATACCTAAAGGAAGAGTTGAAAGGAGCGGTTTAATTTCTAGTGGTATAACAGAAAATATATTGTCAGATATTGAATCTGAGCAAATGATGAAGATGCTGATAAAGGGCGATATGGAACATTACTTTTCAGCTGGTAAACCTAACGAAGAGAGTTTTTTTGCTGTTGCTTTTCGCTGGTTGAAAAAAATGGAGGATTGTCGGAAATGTATGCCAATAGGCGTCAAGACTATTGATAGTGTTAATGAATTAAAGTGGCAGTTATTACAGGGTGCAAATATTGATGCTGAAGATAGTAATCAAGATAAAGTGATTACCATACCTTGCTTTCAAAGGATGATGAAAAGGGTTTATGGTAGAAGAATTAATGTCATCCTGGTTGAGCCTTTTTATGGGCATGATAGAGTGTTTCGAACGGGGTTGTATCAATGGAGGTCGACCTCTCAAGGTCAAGCGCTTCGCTTAGAAGAATGCACGGGAGTTGAGGCATTTCTTGAAACTTTGGAAATTTCAGCAAGAGATACAATGGTTCTGGTGAATCATCAGTCGGATAATTCGTACCTGGTTGGTGATGTTTGTAAATACTCATGGTCTGCTATTTATGTTCATAATAGAGGATGGCCTGTGATTCGATTATATAGTGCCTTACAAGTTTCATATCAGCAATGTCAGGATAGTGATGCAAAGGTATTTTTTGAAAAAATCATTCATGGTTTGAAACAGCTCTACGAATTCAGGAAGAAAAGCAGCCCACGAAGTTCAAGGAGCGAACAGCTGTCAGACGAAGGATTTCTTAGCAAGCTTGTTAGGTGGGTTCCAGAAAGTTGTGCTGGATTCAATAAAGATAAAACAGGTGCTGAGAGTGTTGATATTAAAATGCATTTGTCTTCTAGTCTAATGACTCGATTCAAGCCATGGCTACGTGGATATATTGATATGGTGCAAGATGAATTTGGAAAAGAGCGCTCACCTAGAATCTATCTTATTATGCCATTACCTTCAGAAAACTCTGCAGAATATGCCCGTTGGATGTTGCGTGTTACTAGGGATAAAGAGGGGCATGAGCTATCATTTATGAACTTTAATGGCGGGCTTACTATGGATGTGCTCCAAGAAAAAATAAAGAAAAGTATCAGAGAAAGGGCATCTTCCATAATTGACTTTATGTATATAGAGGGTTGCTATGGATATAGATCAGGTAATTTCCTATCATATAGAGAACAAACTATCACTGTGTGCAGTGGTTATAATGAAGATTTTCTCAAAGAAATGGATGCTAATAGGTCTGCAGACCTATCTATGGAATCTACTGCCGGTATATTTTACGCTTACAGGATGAATCCACATGTTTCGTATGATACTGATGATATGAACTCTCTGGAGATTGAGCAGAGGGTTTATAGAGGACCAAGGGAATGTAATTTAAATTGTGTAAACGCTTGTCGTTAATACTCCAAAATGGAGAATAACAATGAGCGTTGAAATCAACGAAAAACTGGTAGATCAAATAGCCAGTCAGATTAAAACTCAGGATGATC
>NZ_LUKQ02000029.1 GCF_001647025.1 Endozoicomonas atrinae | reverse complement strand
AGAGTCAGCTTAGTAAAATATTTAACTTTCTGGAACTATCAGACTTGCAGACCACCCCAAAAAGCTATACTTAACGACAGGTCATTTTGGACTGGTGTTTTGAGGACTTTTTACGCCGGTGATGACACCTTCCCACAAAGTTCACTGCTGAGCCTTTCCAGAGAACCAGTAGATCTTTATCGGAATCACCTTGTCCAGAGCAACAGGACTCTGAACATCAGCCAATGCTCGCTAATAGGTATCAGTTTGAAAGTATAGAAACCCCGTCAGATTTGCTGAAATCAGTAGTATTGCAAAAGACAAGCACCAAAGCACAACAGAAACAACTACGAGACAGGCTCCCCTCAAAAAAACGCTCCCAGCAAGTGTGGGAATGGGTGTTTCTGGAGCATTAAATCTGGTTGGAATGGCAGGAACTTCACCCACTCCTGCAGAAGAAGCCATGCTTTGTCTGTCTATTATTGGTACCGCCATTTTGCACACTGGCGGGTCGTATGAAACATTTTCAACGGCACAGGCCCAATGGCCAGATTTTTCTAAGAAAAACCGCTGCCAGAAATCCAAAGCGGTTATGCATCAAGTACTACTGGGGATACTCCCTTTTCTGGGATCACTCCCCGATGGAGCACTCACATTTTTAGGCATCTATTACCGAACGGGATGGGTTCCTCTGGCTGCTCCTTTGGCTATTCTGAACATCACAGCAGAGACCATCACCTTCACAACGCTTTTCAAAAGGCTGATTGGTTCAGTGCAGGACAGTAAATATCAATTATTCGAAGGCCCAGTAAAAGAACAGACTCGGCAATCGCTTATGCGGGTATTTGCTGCTCTGAAAAGTGGAGACAGTTCATGGGTTGATGAAAAATACCAGAGAGAGATTGAGACCATTCACTCCCTACTGAAGAACAACCGTAAACTTCGAACAGATTTAGCAAAAATGGTTATCCAGAGTCTTAATCAGGGCAAATCCATAACACAAGCCTTACAGGAATATTTCAATCAGCCCCATTATTACGAAAAACTTAAAGGTTTGGGAAAGGCTGTACTCTACATCACCTCCTCCATCGTTATATTCTTATACACTGCCAAATTTTTTGCTGCTAGAGGCCTTGTCTCTTCTATTGAGACTACAAATAATCTCAATGCGACTCTATTCAGCAACCAGACACTGTTGGAAAATTCAGGCACAGATTTTTCGAACTGTACCGCGTTCACCACAGAAGCATCTCCGATCATGACGGGTATGTTTAACTTTATAGGCTACTGCGGAGCAGTGTCATCCGTCTTTCTCGGCAATTCACTTTCCTTTTCCGTCGAAAAAATGTTCAAAAAAGGAGAAAACCTATACATTGCATTCCGTGAAAGTGAGCTGGTAAAAGAAATACAGGAACTCTTTTGTGAGCATTTAGGTATAAAGCTCCCTTCATTGATCATCTCTACCATCCTGGCATTCTGCTACCGGGGGATGGCCAACGCAAATACTGAATATCTTGCCAAACTACACGAGGCTGAACGGTGTGACATCTCAGGCTTTGGCAGTTACCTTCCAACCATGCCTGGCACCGAGTTCGTCGTCGTTAATGCCGCCTTTTTCACCTCTCTGGCCCTTTACTTTCTGCCACTGATGATGCTCCTAAGCTTACTCCCCTGTTGCCAAAAAGCACCCACTGATCAACATGATCCTGTTGATGGTCAAGCTGCAATAGCAATCCCTGAGATAACAATGACTAATCAAATAGAATTAGTCCCGGTTACACAGCCAACATATCAGACAACACCAACAGAAAGTACCGTTGACACAGGGAAGCATGTATTTGACTTGCTATGAGCAGCTATGCGTTATCATTCATAACCACTCCAAATAAATACCTACAAATTACATAAATGGCTGTATTGATCCCTGACAGTAATCAATATTCAGTCGTGGTAATATAATAGTTACCCAATAAAACCCGGTGGAGACTCATCCGGTCAGCAGCAATGGTCTGGTCATTACTTATCCACCGGTAAAAAACAGCAGTAACGGCCCATTCATCCAACGGCCGATAAAAAGCGTGACGGATAAATAAACTCACAGACTTTCAAGGTTTAAGACCATGCCAACGCCTCAGTCCGGCATCACTCCGGATGCCAATTCCGACGCTCATTTTTTGGTACTGACGATCAAAGAAAGTACCAGTGGCAGTCTGTCGCACATCCGCCAGACGCTATCGGGCATTCCTGAATTAACTCAAAGCCTGTCCAGTCAGTATCCAGATGCCAGGCTCAGCTCAACCATCAGTATTGGCAGTGATGCCTGGGAACAGCTGTATTCGAGCAGAAAACCTGCTGCACTGCGTCCATTTATGGCCGTCAAAGATGGTGACCGCGAAGCACCGGCAACAGCCGGTGACCTGTTCCTGCACATTCGCTCTGACCGCAAGGATGTGAATTACATTCTGATGAGCCAGTTGCTTCGCCAGCTTGGCAGCACTGTGCAAATTCAGGAAGACGTCAGTGGCTTCCGATATCTCGACAGCCGCGATCTCACCGGTTTTGTGGACGGTACTGAAAACCCGGAAGGTGATAACCGTGCCGCGGTTGCTATTGTTGGCGATGAAGACAGCTCATTTGCCGGTGGCAGCTATATCCACACACAACGTTACGTACACCATTTGAAAGAGTGGGAACAGTGTCCGCTGAAAGATCAGGAAACCATTATTGGCCGTACTAAAGAAGACAATATTGAGTTCAGTTCTGAAGAGAAGGCACCCATAGCCCATATCAAACGGGTCAATCTGAAAGATGAACATGGCAAAAGCATGGAGATTCTTCGCCATAGCATGCCTTATGGAGATGCCAGGGAATCAGGTCTGTTCTTTATTGCCTATGGAAAAACCCCTAAACATTTTAACCTGATGCTGAAAGCGATGATTAAAGCCGATGCTCATGGCCATTATGATCATCTGATGAACTTCTCCACCGCAGTCACCGGCTGCGCTTTCTTTGCACCCTCCATTGAGTTTCTTAAAGAAAACCGATAACCATAAAAAAGCACCTCCTTATGAGGTGCTTTTTTATATCCCTGGTTGCAGACCAGTTCGATCAACCACCCAGCATTCCATCCAATTCATTCACAAATGCATTAATCCGACTTTCAGGCAAATAACTGGCTCGGAATCCATTCTTTACCAGCGCAAGTACATCAGTTTTATCAAGATCAAAAGCATCGATCAGCGCATGGTAATTATCGTTCAGAAAGCCGCCGAAATACGCAGGATCATCTGAGTTTACAGTGACCAGAACCTCTTCTTTCAGTAGATCAATAATGTTGTGGTCTTCAATTTTATCGAAAACCCGAAGACGGACATTGGAAAGAGGGCAGACCGTTAAAGGAATCTGATGTTTTTTCAAATGCTCAACCAGCTGAGGATCATCCGTACAGCGGACACCGTGATCGATACGCATAGCCTGCATAGTTTCCAAACTGCCCCAGATAAGATCAGCTGCCCCCTCCTCTCCAGAATGCGTCTGCAGGTTATACCCTCTGCCTTTACCCAGCTCATAAAGCCGTTGAAATTTTTCCGGCGGATTACCTATCTCCGTGCTTGCCATTCCCAGGGCAACGAAGTCATCCGAATAGTCATCCGCCATGTTTAAAACAGCAATACACTCATCTTCCGTCGTATGCTTAAGTAAACTGAGAATCAATAAAACACTGATACCCCATGACTTGGCATCCGTAATAGCTCTTTTAAAGCCTGACATAAACACATCAAAATCGATGCCATTTGCCAGATAGGTCTGGGGTTCAACCATGATTTCTGTGTGGACAATATTGTCTTCCCGACACTTAACCAGGTAGTCCATCATCAAATGGTAGAAGTCATCTTCTTCCCTCAGGACGGAAGCTCCCAGGTAGTACAGGTCCAGAAAACTCTGCAAGTCCTCAAACTGATAGGCAGCTTTAACATCCTCAACGGTGCTATAGGGCAGATCAATGCCATTTTTCTTCGCCAACTGCAGCATACGTTCTGCCTGCAGACTACCATCAATGTGCATGTGCAGCTCAGCTTTCGGCAGCACAGATAACCACTCTGAAGTCATCGTCATAATCAGCCCCGCACCGTTGTGTTTCTTATCAGCTCTGGTTTACCAGAACCCTCTTTGTCATCATTTCGAGGATTCCTGAGAAAGTCAAATGACTACCGAAGAGGGGAAGCTGGCAACGTAGTTCTCCAGTTTCTTCAGGTACACCGCTTTTACATCGTCTGACAACCAGGCAATATCAAACGCATTTTTCGTCAGTTGAACAATTTCCTGTTGAGAAAAGTCACCTTCTTCTGCAAGTACCTGAAAGTTTTCGTTGATATAGGCTCGAAAGTAAGCAGGGTCATCGGAGTTAACGGTCACCTTTACCCCCTTACTGATCAGACTTCTGATCTCTTCGGAGGTAAAGGATTGCACCACGTAATGGTTAGAAACCGGACAGATGGTAAGACCAATCCCCCGATGCACCAGATCCAGGCACAGCTCTTCGTCTTCAAGCACATTGACACCATGATCAATCGATCCACACCAATCTGATCAAGACACTCTCTGGTATGAAGCAATGAATCCTGCTGGTTAACATCACAATGCATGGTCAACCGGAATCCATGCTTTCTGGCCTCAAAAAACACCTCAGCAAATTTGGAGGGAGGGTTTTCGCGCTCATCGGAGTCAAGTCCAACCCCAATAATCCAATGTTTATACGACAAGCTCATGTGCAAGTGCTCCATGGCACTTTCAGCGCTCATGTCGCGGAGAAAACACATGATGAGTCCTGACTCGATACCCAGCTCTTGCCGTGCGTCTTTCTGAGCACGGTGAATGCCTGAGATCACCGTTTCAAAGTCCACGCCCCGAGAAGTGTGAGCCTGAGGATCAAAAAACACTTCAGCATACACAACTCCTTCCGAAGCGGCTTTTTGAAAATATCGATAGGTAAGATCGTAGAAACCCTGCTCAGTCAGCAGGACCTGCATACCCGAATAATAAGCTGAGAGAGATGAAACTCTGCCCATCAACTGCTTGCTCCTTCAGAAATGGAGGAGCTTTCTTATCATTTTCCAAAAACTGACTACACGCCATTACTCTTTCAGCCAGCCTTTAATGACAGCTTCGTCAACAATCTGTTTCGCTTTTTCCCAAAGCACCTGGGACCCATCCTCGATACAACGATTGATTGTCAGGGCTTGCTCTTTTCTGACACCATGTTCCTGCCAACACTGACCATGAGTATGGTAGTTGAGTAACATGGCAATAATTCTGTCTAGTGCTTTCGCGAATTTTGCATCAGCACTCTGACCAGCTTCAAACTCTAGCCAAACGGCTTTCAGCTTTTCCCCCTGGTCTTCAGGAAGCATTCCAAAAAGTCGCGCTACAGCTGCAAGCTCCTTTTCCCCTTGTTTCGCTGAAGCAGCAGCATCGTACACAAAGGTATCCCCTGCATCGACTTCAACAACATCGTGTAACAACAGCATCTTAACAACTCTGGTGATATCTACTGGCTCATTGGTATATTCCTCCATAAGAATCGCCATTAAAGCCACATGCCAGCTGTGCTCAGCACTGTTTTCCAAACGCCCTCCTGCGCTTTTAACATGATTTCGCCTCAACACAGACTTGAGCTGATCCAGCTCTATCACCAGCGCCAGCTGTTTCTCCAGCCTAGAATTCATCACTTAGACCTCATTCATTTCGGCTAGGTAAGTATAATCTCCCCACTGGTCACTTAAGGAAGGCAGATCATTGAAATCATAAGATCAAACAATTGCTTCTGGCGTATTATGCTGCAATGTAATTCCATTTCTATTGACCAGTTCAAGGCAGTGCTCCGGCTCCAGAGTACCTTCAATATGGATATGCAGTTCCGCTTTTGGCAACCCTTCAATAAATTGACGCAAACCAATACACCTCATCAAATTAAACCAGTGAATAATTCGCTGTAGCAGTGTTAACTGCTACGTATTGAGCGAACCATCAATATAGTCTAGAAGCGACTGGAAGGTGATTATGTAAGAAGTAAAATAAAACACAGCATTAACCTCCAGCAAATTGCTTGATACGTTCAACAGCAAGCTTCAAATGGTCATTTTGTGTATAACCTGACGACACTCTTGGCTTCAAATCATGATTACCGTCAGGTAGCCAATCTATATTCACTGCCGATGAAAGTGAATAGGTGCTGACATTCTCAAGATTGCCCATGATATCTCGATCACCTTGAAGAATCAGCACAGGCGTTTGCAACTGCTCCAGATGCTCGGTACGGGGCTTATCCATTTTACCGGGGGCATAAAACGGATACCCAAGACAGACCACCCCTTTGAAAGGAAGCGTCATCTGATCCGCCTTATCACGAGCTTGGTCAGCAGCCAACAGAGTAGCCATTCGCCCCCCCATGGACTTTCCACCAATAAAAACCGGCTTTTGCACCTGTTCATACACAAGCTCGATTGCCTGCTTCCAACAGGCCAGCAGTTTTGGCTGCCGATCCGGCGGACGCTTTGAGCCCGTTTCACGTCGTTGCTGCATGTAATCAAATTCAAACCGTACGACAGTGATCCCTGAACTGTATAAGAGCTCAGCTATACGTTCCATAAAGTCACTGTTCATTCCTGCTCCGGCACCATGCGCAAGAATAAGAACTTCCGAATCGTTTCCGGCTTTATTCCATACCAGTTCCAAGAAAGCCTCCAACAAAAATCTATTTTTTTATTTCAAAAAAGTCTGATTGACATTCACCATTATGGTTCGGCCAAATGCCTTTATACATACAGCCTTCAGCGATTTCAGTGGTCACAAAGACGAACAGAACGTACCAGTAAAGACCGAAAAAGCATTAGCAGGCACCCTTATATTTCTGTATGATTGCCACGGGATCGCCGGAGTATTGCATATATACTCGCGATAACCAGATGAGGATAAAAGAAGTCAGAACTGTTGGTACACCAAAGCCTGTTTAAAAGGTTGGCAAGGGGAAAGCAGGAACTGGTGCTTTAATTTTCCAATGGGGTTGTGCACTCAATGCTGTGGCTAATGCCAGAGCGTATAGCAAACCAGCACTATCATACGGGAAAAAACATAAAAAACAGCACGTAAATTCTGCTTTTGCAAATCGTTTACAAGGAAGAAGGCAGAAACCCTGTGGTCAAGGCTTTTACAACGACTGACTATCAGGTACTTCAGCCCCAAACAGGCAAACGGCTAAAACTACAACAACTCTGTTTAGAACAGAAGCAACTGGCTCATTTTTTGATCGGATATTGATCCAGATCAATACATCCTCACTTCGGTTTACCCACAATAACCACCAATCTCATAAGTATAACCCGAAGGTAACATGGAGCATGAGCACTGCAACGTTACAGCCGACCTATAACTACAAGGTAGTTCGGCAGTTTGCCATCATGGCCGTGGTCTGGGGAGTTGTTGGTATGGCGGTAGGCCTGCTGATTGCCTCTCAGATGGTCTTTCCTGAACTAAACCTGGGCCTGCCCTGGACCAGCTTTGGACGCTTGAGGCCACTGCATACCAATGCGGTGATTTTTGCGTTTGGCGGCTGTGTCCTGTTCGCAACGTCCTACTACATCGTCCAGCGCACCTGTCAAACGACACTGGCCATGCCAGGGCTCGCCGCTTTCACCTTCTGGGGGTGGCAGCTGGTGATTGTTGCTGCCGCGATTACTCTCCCCCTGGGCATAACCTCCTCCAAAGAGTACGCCGAGCTTGAGTGGCCGATTGATATTCTGATTGCCATTGTCTGGGTCAGTTACGCGCTGGTCTTCTTTGGCACCATAATGAAGCGCAAGAGCAAACACATCTATGTGGCTAACTGGTTCTTTGGCGCATTTATTATTACGGTTGCAGTGCTCCATATTGTTAACAGCGCTTCCCTGCCTGTCAGCCTGACCAAGTCTTACTCTGCCTATGCTGGTGCCATGGATGCCATGATCCAGTGGTGGTATGGCCACAATGCGGTAGGTTTCTTCCTGACTGCAGGTTTCCTGGGCATGATGTACTACTTCGTGCCAAAACAGGCCGAGCGTCCGGTTTACTCCTATCGTCTGTCCATCGTGCACTTCTGGGCACTGGTTGCCATCTATATCTGGGCTGGCCCACACCACCTGCACTACACCGCACTGCCTGACTGGGCTCAGAGCCTGGGCATGGTAATGTCCTTGGTACTGCTTGCTCCTTCCTGGGGTGGCATGATCAACGGCATAATGACCCTCTCCGGTGCATGGCATAAACTGCGGACCGACCCGATCCTGCGCTTCCTGGTGGTTTCCCTTTCCTTCTATGGTATGTCTACCTTCGAAGGACCGATGATGGCCATCAAGACCGTTAACGCCCTGTCTCACTACACTGACTGGACTATTGGTCATGTACACTCTGGAGCCTTGGGCTGGGTAGCCATGGTATCGTTTGGTTCTCTTTATCATCTGATCCCAAAACTGTACGGCAAACAGCAGATGTACAGCGTGGGCCTGATCAATACGCACTTCTGGCTGGCAACCATCGGCACCGTACTTTACATCGTTGCCATGTGGGTGAACGGTATCACTCAGGGTCTGATGTGGCGCGCAGTGAACGAAGACGGCACCCTGACCTACAGCTTCATTGAGTCCGTAGAAGCCAGTGGCTTCGGCTACATTGTCCGCGCTATTGGTGGCGCCTTCTTTGTTCTTGGCATGCTGATAATGGCTTACAACGTATACCGTACTGCCAGTGAATCGGAGGATGACTCCCTCGAACTCAACCCGACCACTGCGCCGGTTGAAGGGAGATAATAATAATGGCTAGCAAGCACGATATTGTTGAAAAGAATCTTGGCCTGATGGTGATACTGGTGGTAGTTGCCATCAGTTTTGGCTCCCTGGTTGAGATCGTCCCGCTCTTTTTCCAGAAAGAGACCACTCAGCCCGTTGATGGCCTGAAGCCCTACAACGCAATGCAGCTGGAAGGTCGAGACATATACATCCGAGAGGGCTGCGCAGGCTGCCATTCCCAGATGATCCGGCCACTGCGCGCCGAGGTTGAGCGTTATGGACACTACTCGGTCGCCGGTGAGTCTGTTTATGACTACCCATTCCTCTGGGGTTCCAAGCGTACTGGCCCAGACCTTGCGCGGGTTGGTGGTCGCTACTCTGATGACTGGCACCGTGCTCACCTGATCAATCCACGTGACCTGGTGCCTCAGTCCATCATGCCCGCTTACCCATTCCTGGCGGACAACAAGCTGGATGGAAAGCTGACGGCAAGAAAGATGGAAACGTTACGCACACTGGGTGTTCCTTATACCGATGAAGATATTGCCGGCGCCAAAGATGCTGTAAAAGGGCAAACCGAGCTGGATGCTCTGGTGGCTTATCTCCAGGGGCTGGGCACCGTTATTTCGAGTAAACGCTGATGGATATCAATACGATTCGAGGACTGGCGACACTGGTCGCCCTGATCGCATTTCTATCGGTGGTCTTCTGGGCATACAGCAGCAGACGTAAAGGCGACTTTGATGAAGCCGCCTCCTTGCCATTTGCTGATGACTCGGAAGCTGGTGCTCTTGATGCCGATGCAACAAACAGCCACCGGGAAACCCATAAGAACTCCCAGAAAAGAGGAGTAGCATAACGATGAGTAATTTCTGGCACTGGTGGATCGTGTTACTGACCTCCGCCTGCCTTGTACTGGTCACCTGGGTTCTGTTTTCAACTCGTAAGGCCCAGCGCAAGGAAATGACCGAAGAGACCACCGGTCACGCTTATGATGGCATTGAGGAATATGATAACCCTCTGCCCCACTGGTGGTTCATCATGTTCATAGCCACTCTGGTATTTACCGTTGGCTATCTGATTCTCTACCCGGGCATGGGTAAGTGGGAAGGCGTCCTTGGCTGGACTCAGGTTAAAGAGCTGGAACAGGATCAACAGAAGCATGACCGCAAGTATGCTCCTGAATTTGCCCGCTACGCTGCCACCCCGATTGAGGAACTAATTAAAAATCCGAAGGCCCTGAAAATGGGTGAGCGGGTATTTATCAACAACTGTGCGCTTTGTCACGGCATGGATGCCGGCGGTAACTTCGGCTTCCCAAATCTTGCCGACAGCGACTGGCTCTACGGTGGTTCACCTGACGCTATTAAAGCAAGTATTGCTCACGGCCGTCAGGGGCAGATGCCTGCCTGGGGTGCCGTTATTGGTGATAAAGGTGTGAAGCAGGTTGCCAGCTACACCCGTGAACTGTCCGGCATCGATACCGGTGCCAGCGAAGAGGATCTGGAAGCGGGCAAAAAGATCTTCAGTACAACCTGTGCTGTTTGTCATAACTCGGATGGCACCGGCAACTTTGCCCTGGGCGCTCCGAACCTGACCAACAATACCTGGCTGTACGGATCAAGCCAGGCTCAAGTGGAATACACCATCCGTCAGGGACGAAATGGCGTTATGCCACCATGGAAAGACATTCTCGGCGAAGAGAAAGTTCACCTGGTGACTGCTTATGTCTACAGCCTGACCCACAAGGCTGAATAGCCTTGATGCCGGGAGCCTGTCGGACTTTTTCTCGCTACGGCAGGTTAAGTCCGACAGGCTCCTGGAAGAGCACAAAGGACCTTTGTGCTCTTCCCCCTTTTAAAAGGCTTATATAAGCCCAGAGGGGTTCCTTGCTGAAAATCCATAAAAACCTTACCGGTATATTTGGGCGCTATGAACAAACACAATGCCAATCAGGAACCGGAACTGATCGATCTCTATCAGAAACCTGACAAGATCTATACCAGAAGTTTCTCAGGCCGCTTTCGAACACTTCGCCTGGCTGGCGGTACATTCCTCTTCTTACTTTTTTTTGGCACCTGCTGGATCAACCTTAATGGTCGCCAGGCCATTCTCTTTGACCTGCCCGCCAGACAATTTCACATCTTCGGCACCACCTACTGGCCCCAGGACTTTATCCTGCTCTCCTGGCTACTGATTATCTGCGCCTTTGGCCTGTTTGCATTAACGGTTTTTGCCGGACGAATCTGGTGCGGATACACCTGCCCCCAAAGCGTCTTCACCTGGGTATTCATGTGGGCAGAGCGGATTACCGAAGGGGAACGAAACCGCAGAATGAAGATGGACAAAGAGCCCATGTCCCTTGAGAAATTTCTGCGCAAGAGTGCCAAACACATTCTCTGGCTGAGTGTCGCTTTTGCTACAGCACTCACCTTTGTCGGTTATTTCATTCCTGTCCGGCAACTGGTATTTGATATAGCCGCACTTGACGTTGCCCCCTGGGGCGTTTTCTGGCTCGGCTTCTTCACCCTGGCAACCTATGGTAATGCAGGATATCTCCGGGAGCAGGTCTGCATTTACATGTGTCCATACGCCCGCTTCCAGAGCGTCATGTTTGACAATGATACGCTGGTCGTTGCTTACGACAAAGACCGCGGAGAACAGCGTGGCCCTCGCAAGAAAAGCGCTGACCACAAAAGCAAGGGGCTCGGTGACTGCGTGGACTGCAGTGTCTGCGTGCAGGTCTGCCCCACTGGCATCGATATCCGTGATGGGCTCCAATATCAATGCATAGGCTGTGCTGCCTGCATCGACGCCTGCGATACCATCATGGACAAGATGGGCTATGACAAGGGCTTGATACGCTACACCACCGACAACGAACTTGCAGGCCAGAAGACCCATTGGCTTCGCCCCCGTCTAATCGGGTATAGTTCAGCATTATTTATCATGATCTGCCTGTTTATCTTCAGCCTTGGCCATCGCATTCCGCTGGAGCTGGAAGTACTCAGGGATAGAAATGTACTTTACCGGGTCATAAGTGATGACCAGGTAGAAAATATCTACACACTGAAAGTCGCTAACAAAGACCAGCAGCCCCATGAAATCAAAATACAGGTGGCTGGTATTGAGAACCTGAAAATAGCGGGCAAAACCGCCATTGTGGTAGAGCCAGGCAGTGTGGAGCAGGAAATCATCAGGGTTATCGCTCCTTTGATTGATGGAGCCCCCACCACACGGCCGGTTCGCTTCAGCATCAGCTCCAGTCAACCCGGACTGGAAGCCATTACCGCTGAAAGCCGATTTATGGTGCCCGGACGATAGAGGAAACCCTGTACCATGACGCAGTCGACAACGAGAGATACTCTGACAGGAAGCCACCCTTCTGCTCATAAAGAACCATTTACCCCCTGGTACCGAGAGCCCTGGGCATGGTATATCGTGGGCATTCTGATGGTAACGTTTGCCTGGGGTAGCTTCCAGGTCTACACCGCGTTCACTCATCAGGACAGCGTGGTCATTGATGACTATTACAAGAATGGTAAAACCATCAATCAGGACATGACCCGGATTGAAAATGCCCGCACCATGGCCGTTGAAGGCACACTGACCATTGATGAGCTGATCGGTGAAGTAAGAGTCAAGATGCAGGGAGCCCCAGATGCCTGGCCTCAACAGCTTAAACTCAGTTTTCTCTCCCCGGTCTTTAAAGACAAAGACAAAGCCATCATGCTGACCCGATCCTTCGGCATCTCTTCGAATGTAGCCTCTGAGGCTACGCAACCTGAACAAAACCCGATCTATGTCGGCCAGTTGGAAGAGCTGGTTGCCGGTCGTTACTACCTGCAACTGGAAACTCTGGACGAATTGATTCCGGAAGTGGGTTATGAAACAGGCTGGAAGATCACACTGGAGGCCATCGTCTCACCGGAAACCCCAATTACCCTGAAAAATCCGGATGCCTGATGACCGATACCCATTGCTTTCATTGCACACTGCCGGTCAGTGAACCGGTCGTTTTTTTTGCAGAAGTTGAAGGAACACAGCAGCCCATGTGCTGTCCGGGCTGCAAGGCCGTGACCGAAGCTATCGTTGCCGGTGGACTTGAGAATTATTACCAGCACCGAACCGAAAGCGCCAACCAGGTCAATGACCTGAATCAGCGACTGCAGGAAGAGCTGCAGATCTATGACCGTGAAGCCGTGCAAAAGGATTTTGTCAGACCTGCTGACCTGGCATCCAACAACCGAGAAGAGCATCAAAGCGACCACCTGACTGCCAACCTGCTGATTGATGGCATCACCTGTGCTGCCTGTGTCTGGTTACTGGAAAACCACCTGGAAGCACTGGAAGGGGTTGAGCAGGTCAATGTAAACCTCAGTACTCATGAGGCACAGATCACCTGGTCTAACAGCGAGATCCCCTTAAGCTCGATTCTGCTGGAAATTCACAGAATCGGTTATAAGGCGTTCCCATGGCGTGCCGACCAGCAGGAAGCCCTGCTGAAAAAAGAAAACCGAACCTTTATACGTCGCCTTGCTGTTGCGGGTATTGGCGCCATGCAGGTAATGATGTATGCCATCGCTCTCTATTCAGGCGCGATCAGTGAAGATATGCCGGAAATTTACCGGGACCTGATCCGGATCTTCAGTGCCGTAATCGCGACCCCTGTCGTTTTGTACTCGGCAGCCCCTTTCTTCAAGGCGGCCTGGCGGGATATAAAAATAAGACATCTTGGTATGGACGTTCCGGTATCAATTGCTATTGGCGGTGCCTACCTTGCCAGCCTGTGGGCAACCTTCTCCGTTTATTTCTTCGCTGAAGGCTCCAGTGGCGAAGTCTATTATGACTCTGTCTCCATGTTCACCTTCTTCCTGCTGACTGGCCGCTATCTTGAACTTCGCGCCCGACATGCAACCGCCAGGGCTGCTCGCGCGCTGACCAACCTGCTGCCTCCCAGCTGCCTGAAAGAGGTCAATGGACAGTATGAGCGAGTCCCGGTTGCGGACCTGCAACCAAACGATAAGGTAAGAATTCTTCCCGGTGACGCCATTCCTGCAGATGGCATCCTGATCAGTGGCTCCACCAGCGTTAATGAAGCCATGCTGACCGGAGAATACCTGCCCATCGAAAAACAGCCCGGCGATACGCTTCTGTGCAGCAGTATCAATGTGGATCACCCTATTGAGCTTAAGGTGTCCAAAGTCGGCGAAGAGACCCGGGTAGCCGGCATTATCCAGCTGCTGCAAAGGGCGCAGCAGGATAAACCCGTTATCGCCAAGATTGCCGACAAGGTGGCCGGCTGGTTTGTTGCCTGTGTTTTGCTGGTCGCCATTTGCGTCTACTGGGGCTGGTCTGGCATTGCTCCCGAAGATGCGTTCTGGATTACCCTTTCGGTACTGGTGGTTACCTGCCCCTGTGCACTGTCTCTGGCGACTCCAGCAGCACTGACCGCTGCCACTGGCTACCTGCACCGACTTGGTCTGCTGGTTACCCGTGGTCATGTTCTGGAAGGGCTGAAAACCATCGACCATGTGATCTTTGATAAAACAGGCACCTTAACCAAAGGTGAACTCTCACTGAGCCAGGTCGTTCCTCTCGATAACTGCAACCACTCAACAGAGGCATTGCTCCAACGGGCTGCAGTCCTGGAGGCACACTCTGAGCACCCTATTGCCAAAGCCTTCCTCTTCAAAGTGGATTCGCTTGATGAGCAGGCTCATGATGTTAAGAATCATCTTGGTCAGGGGATAGAAGGAACCATTGATAGCCGTCTTTATCGTATTGGACGGCCAGATTTTGCCTTCACCTCCGGCAAGCTGGCAACACCTGAGCAGGATGGGCAATGGCTGCTGATGTCTGAAAGTACTGATCAGAAATCCTGGCAACCACTATGCTGGTTCAGAATTACCGACAGCCTGCGCCCTGAGGCTGCTAATACGATCCGTCGACTCCACCAGATGGGTAAAACCGTCACACTATTAAGTGGCGATGCCGAGCCTGTTGTCGCTTCGACGGCTGAATCTCTGGGTATACGGCAGTGGAAGTCCGAAAGCAGCCCGGATGACAAGTTGCACTATATCCAGAAACTGCAGAGCCAAGGCCATAAGGTCTTAATGGTGGGTGATGGCATCAACGATGTTCCCGTTCTGGCTGGTGCAGATATCTCCATGGCCATGGGCAACGCCTCTGACCTGGCTCGCACCAGTGCTGACGCAGTGTTGATTTCCGGGAACCTTGAACGACTGGCAGATGCCTTTAACCTCACCGTCAGAACCCGGAAAATTATCCGTCAAAACCTGGCATGGTCCCTTGGCTATAACCTGGCTGCACTACCTCTGGCCGCTGCAGGCATGATTGCTCCATGGATGGCGGCTACCGGCATGGCACTCAGCTCACTGATTGTTGTGGCCAATGCCCTGCGACTAAACCGCCCAGGCAAACTGGTCAAGGAGCTGGACCAATCAGAAGAAGCTTATGCACACCTTGAATCCAGAGGAGCTGCCTGACCATGGAAAGCCTCATTATCCTGATACCTCTGGCTCTGATCCTGATCGCTGTAGCGATCAAAGTATTCTTCTGGGCTGTCGACAATGGTCAGTTTGACGACCTTGAAGGACCTGCGCACAGCATTCTTTTTGACGAGCCTCAACGCCCTCAACCATCAAAGAGTGATAAAACAGGCTCTTCAATAACAAAGTAATCCATTCACCCACGCTACTTAATAATAGTGCGAGACGGGATAGCCGCCTGCATTTCAATAGCAAGGAAAATACAAGGCAGTAATGTATGACCATCAATGAAGTGCCCACTCTACTTTCAGCGTTGACTCTGGGGGTACTTGGCAGTGCCCACTGTATCGGAATGTGTGGTGGCATCACCTCTGCGCTCAGTCTTTCCCTGGAAGGCAAGTCGCGGTCACAGATCTTCTGGCTGATGCTGACCTATCATCTTGGGCGGGTTACCAGTTACGGCATTGCCGGCTTCCTTCTGGCCAGCATCGGCTGGTATCTGGGAGGCATCAGTCCGGAAGTAAAGATGGGGCTGCGCTACTTTGCGGCCATAATGCTGATCGCTATGGGGCTTTATCTGACGGGTTGGTGGCGTGGCTTGACTCATCTGGAAAAGATCGGACATAAGCTCTGGCAACATATCCAGCCCAAGGCCCAAGCTTTGCTTCCCATCAATAATTTCCCCAATGCTCTGGCTGTTGGCATGCTCTGGGGATGGTTACCCTGCGGACTGGTTTATAGCACACTGGCCTGGAGTGCCACTCAGGGGCAACCTGTACAGGGTGCACTGTTAATGGCCTCATTCGGTATCGGCACCATACCCTCAGTTTTCTTGCTCGGCGCTTTCTCCAGACAACTCAGCGGTATCATTCAAGCCAGCATCACCCGCAACCTCGCTGGTTTGCTGATCATCCTTTTTGGGTTGTGGTCTATGCCGGGCGCGCACCAGAAATGGTTGATGTCGATGATGCATAACATGGGATAATTTCACACTTTATGAAACTTCATGAAGTTTTTGCTATCAAAGCTGGAAAGTTTATTGATAGGTTTGTGTTGATGGAACCGAGAATCTTGGAGGATGCGAGTTTTACTCCATACGATAGTAGTCACACCCATTCTGCCCCCGAAAAGGAACAAGCCCTTACAGGGTCGTATCAAGTAAAGCACCATGTCGATAATCTGAGTTTACTTCACCAGAATGAAAAGCAGCCAAATTGTGCACTCGATAATGACACGTCGTTATCAACCCGAGCAGTCAAAACCGCAACTGAGTGCAAGTGCAACGCACTGTTAAATTCGACACATTTTACCAGCGATGCATCTTTAAAATTTACCGAAACCTACCAAGGACAATTTGACAGACTTGATAGTAAGAAACTTCTAAGAAGCCAGTCCACGACAAAACAGAACACAGAGGACAAGGCAAGTTATTGGATCGATAGCGGCAAACTACATTTAACCGCAGACGGTACCGGTCACTATCAAGAACTGGCCAAAAAACATATGAACATCGATGCCAGTAAAGGTAAAGGTAACAGTGACGGATCAGTATTTACCGTGAACGAGGGCGATATCAACCCAGAAAATCTTCGTTTTGGTATTGGCAAAGAAGCATTTGAAGCACTGATCATTCCGGAATACGACAAGATTTCCTCCCATCATTTCAACGATTTTAAAGCTGATGATCACTGCCTTGCTATCCACTCCAAATCAACGCGGGCAGTAAAGGCATGGAATCTGCGATTGATGAATAAACATGAAGCAGTCAATGACACCTTCAACGGCCAGCCAATCCTTGCCACTTTTTGCCATATGGGAGGCCTGGCACAGATTTTTTCCAGAAAAATTGATCAACAAGTGTTGACGTTCGGTGTTACAGGCTATCTCTATTCCGACCAGGCTATCAATGAAGGACTGTTCGGCTTTCTCTTGTACGACAGGAACACTCAAAGCCTATGGAACCCATTTGCACTAAAGTCCGTGGGTGGTGATTTAGTCAACCAGACCATCTCCCCTCTCTCTGAGACTGACGATGATCTGGAAACTTTCGTGCTTACCTGGCAACAACTTCAGGAAAATTATCCCAACGCGATGGTGCTGCTACCAAACCAGACAGTAAAGGATACGGAAAGATCGCAATTCTCAACCCAGCCCAGTCAGTAAGGTGCAGTACCACGGATGGGATAATTATTTTCCGGGTTACGAATCCAGGACAGCCCATTGACCAGGGCTTCGAGATCAGGACGCACAAAGGGGTTATTGGAAATATCCACAACCTGAACGGTACCCTGTTCATTAATGACAAACAGGCCGGGCTCAGCAAAATTATGATCCGTTTCCTGCTCTGATCTGGGCACAGAGATATACAGCCCAAGCTCTTTCATTTGCCCTTCCGTCAACCCATAAGTCAATGGAAAGGAAACGTTCAGCTTTTCCGCATGCTCCTGCAGTTGCTCCCGACTATCACCGGAAGCGGCTACAATATCAACCTCCATATCCGCCAGCTGACTTTTGTATCCCTCAAGCTGATTCAGGTATTTGGTACACAGCGGGCAATGCTTACCACGGTAGATGATGAGCAGTTGCCATGAAACACCTTCCTTGGTCTTGCCTAAGACATGTTGCTGACCCTGCAAATCCGGCAGACTTATCGCTGGAAACGGGCTATCCGCTGCAAGCTTGTTGGTATAAAGCATGAGACTGCCTCCTGATTATGCTGCCAGACATCACTCAATCGTTTCGTTCAATTTCAACGCTATCGTTCATCAGATGGCAGCAAACATAGTATATATAATCACTACTGTCCGGTTAAACATTCTGAAGCTCCAGAAAGCCCTGAGCAATCAATGCAGGGGCTATGCTTTTCCCTGGCGTATTGCTCAATAAATCAACCAACGATCGCTTTGTCATCAGATTCAGGTCAATCTTCCGAGCTATCTGTTGAAGAGATAACCTGCCGGGATAGTTGAGCTGAACCAAACGCAGTTGCAAGTAGGCAATCATAGCTGTCAATACCTGGATTTTGACTGCATTTTCACTTCGCCCAATAAAGCGTTTGATTTTCAGATTCTGTTTAATCCATTACCGCTTGCCCTGATGGGTGCGCTCAGTATTGTAGTGGATTAACCACTCGTCCAGATCAATCTGTAATTCTTCAATGGTTCTGTACAGTTTCTTCCTAAGGGCAGGTTGATAAAACTCCTGCAAAATCGTCTTATGAAAGCGCTTGCAGATACCATTCGTTTGCGGATGCCTGGCCTTGGTTGTCGTATGCTCAATGTCGTTCACCGCTATATAAAGCTGATAATCATGCTGAGCTGCCCTGCCGCAGTATTCTATCCCGCGATCGGTCAGAATACGCAACACAGGCAGCTCCTCAGCCTCATAAAATGGTAACACCCAATCGTTGAGCAAATCGGCTGCCGTTATCGGCGTTTTAAGCCATTAACGGATGAGTACATTGCCGTCTTTCGGGAAGAGGTCTACTTTGCGTACGAAAACATTACCACTCAGCCCGCCTGTTTAGAAATTCTCTCCCCTTACACCGACAGGCTCTCGATCATTGAAGGCAAGTATCACTAGATGAAACGCATTTTTGGTTATTTTCGAAACCAAGTGTTGGCGCTTTACCGGGTCTCTGTGGGACACATGCCCCTGGGAGATCTTGAGCAGGGTCAGAGCCGGTTAGTGATCCTGGACGAGACAGCGTTAAATGCCTGTTGTTGAATGAATCCGCGCAAGGGAAAGGTCTTAAAAGCTGATCAATGTGTAAATGTTGAAACCTGTCATTGAATCGGCAGCCCCGATGCGTTTGAGCATTCTGCTAATCAGCCCCCCCCCAATGGAGCCACGACGGCCGATACGTTATCTGTTGTGTATGCAGCGAGTGATCGTTTGACTATCATGTCTGCAATGTTAATGTCTGGGGCATTCTCATTCAGCGCTTCTCGCGTTATATCAGCGATCTCTTTGGTCGTGAACACCTCTGTCACGCCATCACAGACCAGCACCAGGCAACCGGAAAAGTCGGTAAGGGGGTACCGGGCGATTTTGGCACGTGAGCACACCGCACCATTTAAATGGTGATCAGCTAAAGCCCTTGCCGGTGCAAGAATATTGTTGATCCGATAAATGCCAAGGGCATTTCCAACAAACCCGCCTCGTTTTTCTATCGATGTTTTGTAGATTTCATTCTCTGGCTTGGCATCCTCGCTTAACTGAATGACCTCCCCGTTACGGTTTACCAGAATGGCGCGGGAATCACCCAGGTTGGCAATCCAAAGTTCGTTCTTGATGATCAGGCCGATACAGGCGGTGCTACCGCCAAATACACAGTGACTGCTACGGCTGAGGTCAACGAGGGCAATTTTGATGGCATTCCATATCCTCTCATCCGTCAGGCTTTCCGCATTGTACAATTCAAGCCATTTGGTGAGGAATTTAACGATATGCTGTGCAGCATGGTCCGCGACCTCCTTCGTTCCATGTCCATCGAAAACCCCGAATATACTAATCGGCACATTTTCCCCTCCCGCCTTAATCGTGAAGTGGGTGGCAATGTGGGCATCTTCCATGGTGGGTCGCAATCCAATGGAAGAGGCAATGCTGACGCCTGGCAACGTTTCTGACATTTTGCAGGACACCGGGGGAAGTACTGGCTGCCAACTGTCTATTGCTTCCAGTGGCTCAGCACCATCAGACAGAGCAGGCGGTTCGATGCTCTCAGCCGGCTGTGCAATCATGTACTGCTCAGGCGCTGCTTGTTGGGTCTGGGGAGGTGTCGGTTCGGTCGCCGGCAGTACTGTGATTGGGACATGCAACATTTCTGGTGTTGCGTAAGACTCATAGGGAGGGAGACCAGGGTCAGCAGACAGAGCAGGCGTTTCGATGTCATCCAGCGACTGTTCAAGCACCCGTTGCACTGGCGATTCTTCTTGTTGTTCCTCTTGTAGTGTCTGGGCATTTGTCGGTTCAGGCTCCGGCACTGCGGTGATGGGGGTAGGACTCGTTTCTGACATTGTGTAATACAGAGAAGAGTGCGTTCCCCACGAATGGCCTGAAGCTAGCCATTGACCAACAAAATCACCAGACAGAGCAAGGATGCCTTCATCATCCTCTGTCGGTTGTGCAATCACGTGTTGGGTTGTTGCTTGTTGCTCTGCTGCTTCCTGTTGATCGGTCTCATCAGACTGAGAAATAATACTGATATCCTCATCTTCAGAGCTTTCAGGCTCATTTTGCTCTGCCGCTACGTGTTCTACAGCTTCTTGTGTGTGGGCAATGGCCCGTTCAGTCCCCAGCGCTGCAGTGGTTTGATCAGACAACGTTTCTGGCCTTCCATTAAACTCTCGGAGACAGTATTCCAACAAACTGTCTGATTCTTCCTGCTGATCATTCTCATCAGACTGAGAAATAATGTCGATATCCTCATCTTCCGGGTTTTCAGGCTCGTTTTGCTCTGCCGCTACTTGTTCTTCTTGTTGTGTGTGGGTAATTGAACAATCAGTCTCCCGCACTGTAGGGGTTTGGTCAGAGAACATTGCTGACATTGCATCAAACTCTCGGAGGAAGTGTTCCAACAAACTGTCTGATGCTTCTTGCTGAACAGGCTCATCAGTCAGACTAAGAATGTCGATCTCCTCATCTTCCGAGTTTTCAGTCTCCATGTCTGACATCGAGTAATACCCTGAGGAAAGTGATTCCAACGAACTGTCTGATACGCCCTCAGAGTCAGAATCATAAGACTGACTAAGCTGTTCGTCGTCATTTGACGGGGATGAAATCACGCGTTGTTCTTTCTTTTTTTGCTCTGCTTCCTGTTGTGCACGGGCATTGGCCAGTGCTTTATCCAGCTTTGCTGCGATCTTTTCAGAGGAAAACTCCAGCCTGTATTCCAGTTCCTCGATTTTCAGGTTTAACGCTACGTCGTCGGAATATTTTTTATGAATCCTGTCGCTGGCTGGAACCGCGTATCGATCAGGCCGGCCAGGGAGGTGTGGGCAATTCTCTACGGTGATGCCATTGATAACGGTGGTGTCAGCGTGGGCCATAGAAACATCGGCTGCAGGGGGTGCCTCAACCCGCTCTGCGGAGGTGCTCGGGCGGTTCATCGCTTCCCGGATGGGCTGCCCGAGGGCCGAACAGTCACCGTATTGTGTCTGCGAGGAAAAAAGACGAATGTAGCGTTGGCTGGCGCCCTCATCGAGATGAATCGATTTAAGCGGTTGCTGGCAAAGATTGTCGGTGTCATCGATTTTTGCCTGACATGTCTTATCGGTTTTCGATACGCAGGTGTAACAGAGAACATGACCACACTGGGATTCAAACGGTGGAAAGGCCAGGCTTTTGCAGTTGGGACAGGCAGGAGTGTCTGCCCCGTCAAACAGCACGGGGTATTTCCTGATATCACGCTTAGCGTCCATCATCAGGCCAAAATCAGGCATTTTACTGCCTTCATTGAGATATTCTTGACAATTTATACAGTTTGCATCGCCAGACTTGATGTTCTCCGAACACAATGCACAAACCCTGCATCCACACTCCTGCTGATAGGGGAAAACGATGTATCCTTTATGGGTGGTGCAAAAGGGCCACCGGCCAGATAGACAGGGTAAGAGTTCTGTTTTGATCTCGGGCGTTAATCCACCGACTTCCAACGGCGAATGGTTTTCGTTGTTTTTCAGATCTAAAAGTTTTCGAAGGTTGACGGTACTCGATGGGGTGGGCTGAACAAGCAGGCCTGTGATTGCACCCACCACCTCAACATGACGGTTTTGTATGGCGGCATGCAGGGCCGTGTTACCCGTTTCGCTATGGGGGTTCGACAGTATGTTTAAGCCATTGGCTGCAACGGCGCGGATCACCTGGTGGGTATCCCCTTTTGCAGCTGCATTGACCAGTTGATCGGCAAGTTGCTGGTCGCTGCTGAGAACAGGGCTGCTATTGCCTGAAGGGCTTGCGGGAAAGCCTGCTCTAGCGCTGACATCCATGTTGTTACTCTCCTCAAGATTTCATTTTACAACCCAGATAATGGACAAACGACGAGCTCTCGAACGCCTTTCCCTGGCGAGCGTGACGTAGGAGCCAATGGGGCGCTAGAAATAATGGTAACTGTCGTTTTTTAACATTAGACATGCCCTTGTACCATTGGTTCCCCGCAGTCGTGTCATATGGCAGCACTGATCAGCTGAAAAATAGCTCGATCTGCCAGCGGGATTTATACAGGGCTGCTATCTCTGCCGCTGCCCTGCTCAGGTCATTACTGATGAATGTCAGCATCTTGCGGTCTTCTTCCCGACGAATGCGAACTTGCCGAAGGTCTGTTGGGCAAGCTTTCCAGCCTTTATCTGACGAGAGGCGGATAATCTGGTCTTCCAGAATGAAATCCTCCGTGGTTTCCCGCGCTTCAATGACTTCATAGACTGCAGAGCTTTTCATTCTCTTCTCCCCACGAACCAGGTGCCCTGATTCGTCATTTCGTAGTACCAGCTGTAGTCGTCATAGGCCCGATCAAAAACGTAGGTAACACCAGGCATGATCGGTAGGTTCTGCGCGGCCTTGCAGTCATTTACTTTGGCGGTTGTAAGTTCAAAAAATGTCGGTGTATCGGCCTCAGGATCATAAACCGTGTGCAACTTGATCCTCCCTTTAGTCTTTCGGAAGTGTGCCCACTCAAACTGATTCAGGTTCAAATCAATCGTTGTGGAATCAATCAGGCGTACCATGTCGCTAGCAGCCCCACGGGCCAGGCGGTCTATGACCTTTTGCTATAGAAAAACGCTGTTATGATGCTTCATGCCTGCCCTTTGCCTGTTCCAGAAAAGCTGTCTAGACAATAGCTATTCTAACGCAAAGCAGCAGGGACAGGCTCTTTAAGCTTCTTCCCAATTTCTAACCGGACAGCAGTGATGTATAATGACTCATCAAAAATACAAATCAGACCCCCTTCAGAATAAGAATCCTACCCAGGCATTATTTGCTCGATTTATAGCCAAAGAGCAGGTATCATTGCCGCCCTCTTAAATTTCACGCCATTTGCGACACTACTCCAATAAAAACACGGAAAGACGAACCCGTAAGGCATATTGAGTTCGGTTCTTACCTATTGACATCGATCAAAGAACAGCCTTGAAAATCTTTCTACACTATCCTGACGCATCATGACGTAATACAGACTGTTTTGCCTTAAGCTTTCCGGCACCGAAAGACAGATCTGAAGGCGAAAACACTGACTGACAAGACATGAAGATTACCGTTCGAGAGCAATGATGAATAGTGCACCAGTTTGGGATAAAGACCTGATTCACCGTTACAACCACTCAGGCCCGCGTTACACCTCATATCCCACAGCGGTGCAGTTTGATAGCAGCTTTGATATTCAGAAATACCATCAAAATGCCCAGTCCAGTGCCAGCAGCATCAAGCCGCTATCACTCTACTTCCACATCCCGTTCTGCTCCCATGTCTGCTATTACTGCGCCTGTAATAAAATTGTGACCAAACACCGTGACCGCTCCAATATTTATCTGGAATACCTGTTCCGTGAAATAGAGATGCAATCGGCGCTATACAGCCATGAACAACGGGTTGAGCAACTGCACTTTGGGGGTGGTACACCCACCTTTTTGAGCAGGGAGCAGATTACAGACCTGATGGGGCATATCAGCCAGCACTTTCAGCTGACCCACAGCGATACCGCAGACTACTCCATTGAGCTGGATCCAAGGGAAGTCGACTGGCCCATGATGAGTACGCTGAGAGACCTGGGCTTTAACCGGATCAGTATGGGTGTTCAAGATCTGAACCCAATAGTGCAGAAAGCCGTCAATCGGGTACAGCCTGAAAGTATGATTCAATCGGTTCTTGATGCCTCCAGGGCAATGGCGTTCCGATCCGTACACATGGACCTGATTTATGGCCTGCCCTTCCAGACAACGAACAGCTTTATGGAAACCATTGACCGGGTGATCGATATGACCCCGGATCGGCTATCACTGTTTAATTATGCGCACTTGCCACACCGCTTTAAGCCACAGCGCAGAATTAATGATCAGGATCTGCCGGCACCTGAAATGAAGCTGGAGATTCTTCAGCAGGCCACAGAAAAACTGCTGGATCAGGGATACATCTACATCGGCATGGATCACTTTGCCCTGCCAGATGATGAACTGGCCATTGCCCAGGAAGAAGGCACTCTGCACAGAAATTTTCAGGGTTATACCACCCATAGCCACTGCGACCTGATTGGCATGGGAGTTTCTTCCATCAGCCAGGTAGGCGACACTTACATACAGAACAGTACTGATGAAGCACAGTACTACTCCATGATCAATGAGAAACAGCTGCCGATGGTACGCGGACTGAAGATGACGGATGACGATAAGGTTCGTCAGGCAGTGATTACCCAGCTGATCTGCCACTTCAAACTAAGGTTAAGCGATATTGAAGAACAGTTTGGCATTCAATTCAGAGATTACTTCCGTGATGAGCTTGCCAGACTTGAGCCGATGATGGCAGACGGCCTTGTCAGCCTGAGTAGCGATGACTTACTGGAAGTACTGCCCAAGGGAAAACTGCTGATCCGTAACATCTGCATGCAGTTTGACCACTACCTCAATCAACCCGAGATGAAAGAAAAGCCTCTGTACTCCAAGGTCATTTGATACATAAAGGGTTCCATAGTTGTAACAAAACTTCGGAACCCTTTTCCAGCCACACAAAGCAACCACTGAAACAATTCTGCAAAGAGTTGCCCCCCCCCCACTCACCTACCACTTATCAGAAAAAAACCGAAACTGACTACTATTTGTCACCACTCTCACATTGATTTACTTGAAACATAAGTGCAAAATCTGCCAAGTCAGTCAAATATCATGAACGAAAATTCAATCCTGTGACACAAGACAACGTCAGATTGATTTTCCAGGGATAAAGACATACAACCACCAGGAGCAATGACCGGTACTATTATCAGGGTCAGCCCTGAGCTGGATAGACGACACAGCAGATGAAAGCTCATCGGAACATCCGCAGATTATGACGCCCTGCTGAAGCAGCACTAAACCCCTACTTTAGGTCTGCCCAGTTGCGTATATACCTGATTTACAGTCCGGTAACACTTTCCATAAAATGGTGTCGAATTTCGCAAATACGACTTTGAGGCCTCTCAATGACGTCAAAGCCCAACGTCCGACAGCCGAGCCATGTGGCCTGCAGAGACTGCAGCCTCAGCTCATTGTGCCTGCCACTGGCACTAAGCATTAAGGATATTGATCAGCTGGATCACATCATCAAGCGTGGGCGTCCTTTGAAAAAAGGCGAACACCTGTTTCTGGAAGGCGACCCCTTCACCAGTGTTTTTGCTGTTCGCTCAGGGGCTATTAAAACCTACACGGCTACCAATGAAGGTGAGGAACAAATCACCGGATTTTACCTGCCCAGCGAAATTCTTGGCCTGAGCGGCATGGATACCGACACCTATCCGGTTTCAGCCCAGGCAATGGAAACCACCATGATCTGCGAGATTCCTTTCGAACAACTGGAAACCCTTTCAGATCAGTTTCCAGAACTTCGTCGGCATCTGATGCGCCTGATGAGCAAACGTATCCGTGAAGACCAGCAAATGATGATGCTGCTCTCCAAGAAAAACGCAGACGAGCGTATTGCCACGTTTCTGATCAATCTGGCTAGCCGTTTTCGTCGTCGTGGTTTTTCTTCCCAGTCGTTCCGACTCTCCATGTCGAGAAATGAAATGGGAAACTACCTGGGACTGGCTGTAGAAACGGTGAGTCGAGTATTCACCCGCTTCCAGAAGAATGGCCTAATCTCAGCCGTGGGTAAGGAAATCGAAATTCGCAACTCTGTTGAGCTCTGCGCACTGGCCGGCGGAAAAACGCTGGAGCCAAACCAGATTGCCACCAGCGCCTGACTTTATTCCCTAAAGAAGCTACCCTTTGAGGTGGCTTTTTCCTTTTATCCCATTGACTGATAGCGGCATGCTCTCTCCCATGCATACAAACGAAAGCTTATCCGTTCAGGAATATCTGCAATCCCAAATCAGAACCATACCGGACTGGCCTCATGAAGGCATCCTGTTCAGGGATATCACCACGCTGTTTGAAAACCCGGAAGCATGGCGCAAGACCGTCGATGTCTTGGTTCAGCGTTATGAGAACCAGACTTTTGATCGCATTGGTGCTCTGGATGCCCGCGGTTTCCTGCTTGGCTCAACACTGGCCTATATTCTGAACAAGCCACTGGTACTGTTCCGCAAGAAAGGTAAACTACCTGGAAAAACCATCTGCGTAGAGTATGACCTTGAGTATGGAAAAGCAGTGCTGGAAATGCATGAAGACACAATCAATGCCGGTGAAAAAATCCTGTTGATGGATGACCTTATCGCCACAGGAGGCACACTGCTGGCAGCTGATCAGCTGGTCCGTAAAGCCGGAGCCAGCACTCTGGAAGCCGCTGCCATCATTAATCTGCCCGATCTCAAGGGTGCCGACAAGCTGAACGCAGCAGGCATTCCAACCTATACCCTGTGCAATTTTGAAGGCGAATAGGCTTATCATCAGTTCAGAATTTCAGGGATGATACGATATCTCTCATAGAGCCGATGCCTATTTTCCAGAGTCGGCTCCATGATCCTGTCCGGCAGGCTCAGAAGCCCTCAGCCGGAAGATACTTCCCCAGAAAAAAGGACTTTTCATATGGGAATCTGTGCCAAGGAACTGAGGCACTATGTTGTTCGCCCAGCACTCAAGCATCTGGGCATGTGGAGCCCTACTGCTGAAAACCTGCTCCTTGGTACCGCTGCAAGAGAGTCTGGACTCGGCTTTCACCTGAAACTTGCCAATCATCAAGCCCTTGGTATTTATCAAATATCACCACGTATGCACAGAAAAATCTGGGATCTGTTTCTTGCCCCAAACCCCGATCTCTCGAGCAAGGTTCGTGGACTGGCCAGCCAGCGAGAGTTTCTTTCCCACCCCCATCATGAACTTGCCACCAACCTGGTTTACGCTACGGCCATCGCATGGCTTATCTATCATCGATCCGGCATAAAGATAGAGAAAATCGACCAGGACGATATCACCGCTATGGGCAAGTTATGGCAAAAGCAATTCCACAGCAGAAACCCGGGAACTATCCAGAGTTTCTGTGAAAGTTACCAAAAGATGATTATTGAATCAGGCAACTCCACCGAAGAGTCAAAATACTTTAACCAGGCTGCAGCCAAGCCCGCCTGATATTGTGCTTCAGCCAGATGGATAAACCAACCAGGTCACGAAACACACCAGTAAAGACAAGCCGCCCCTTAGCATGCTTCGTGATCCCGCATACACGCTATAACCCCCTGGCTTCTGCACATTTAACACAGAGGTCAGCATAAGGCATAACCTCCAGGCGCTGAACGGGAATCTCCTTACCACAGGATAAGCAAAATCCATAATCCCCTTCAGTCATCCGATCAAGAGCCCGGTTAATTTTGCCGAGTTCAATTACCGCCTCATTCCCAAGCGCATCAATAACTTCATCATTTTCCCGCTCCTGAGCCTGCTCAGACCAGTCTGCACTGTTTTTACGGGAAGCATCTTTTTTTATTTTACCCAGGCGCGTATTCAGCTCATCCCTGCGAGCCAGCAACCATTTCTGCAATTTATCATGATCTGTCATTTTGCTACCCCTGCACAAAAATACTGGAGAACCCTGCTTTTATTCTATAAAGAATGGTTTTGTAAAAAGATCACTCTTTACCATAACACAACACTGAAAAACCGTATCCCAGTTCGCAAAAAGCGGAAAAAATATTAATGACAACCTACGGGGGACTGATTATTTTCAGAAATCCTGAATTCAAATAGTAGATCATTGATACCGTCAGCGTAATATTCTCTATCAATAAAATACATCTTTTCTGCCCAGTGGTCTTTTGCCACTACAGGCTTTCCGTTAAACACTGACTTGGTTGAATGGTAACCGGCAGATATAATCAGCCGATTTACACTGACAGCTAGCACAGGCCCTATGACAACCACCAACCTGACTGGTTCTGAAAAATACAGTTTCAATAAACTCCAGAAAAAACTCAGACGTCTGACCGGAAGAGCCATCGAAGACTTTAATATGATCGAAAATGGCGACCGGGTTATGGTTTGCCTGTCGGGCGGTAAAGACAGCTATACCATGCTGCATATCCTCATGAGCCTTCAGAAAAGCGCCCCAATCCATTTTGAGCTTATTGCTGTTAACCTGGATCAGAAACAGCCTGGTTTTCCAGAGCATATCCTGCCTGACTATCTTGACGGGCTAGGCGTACCGTATCACATCATCAACCGGGACACTTATTCCGTCGTCAAAGAAAAAGTACCTGAGGGTAAAACAACCTGCGGTCTTTGCTCACGCCTGAGAAGGGGCACCCTGTATGCTTTTGCAGAAGATATTGGTGCAACAAAGATAGCCCTTGGACACCACAAGGATGACATCGTAGAAACCATGTTCCTGAATATGTTCTATGGTTCAAGATTGTCCGCCATGCCACCGAAGCTGCGCTCTGACGACGGTCGCAACATCGTGATTCGCCCTCTGGCATATTGCCGGGAAAAAGACATAACCCGCTTCTCAGAGCAACTGGAGTTCCCAATCATCCCCTGTAACCTATGCGGCTCCCAGGAAAACCTGCAACGACAGAACATCAAGGCCATGCTGTCTGAATGGGAAAGAAAGCACCCAAGCCGTATTGAGTCCATTTTTACGGCAATGCAAAATATTGCGCCTTCACAAATGGCGGATACAGAACTGTTTGATTTCAAAAACCTGGAGCTTGACCGCAGTGGCGAGCGAAAGGATTATGAGCATGCCGATAATCAAACCATCTTCTCAGGTAATATCAACATTCTTGAGAAGGACAACGGAGTTCAGGTCATCAATTTCAAGCCTTGATTATCTTAAAAGGCTGTCTCAAGGCAGCCTTTTTCAGCTTCATTCAGCACTTTTATTACGGCCTGTATTCATTCAGTTTCCAATTATAGCGGTAACTGATCCGACCTCTATAGTTCTCTAATTTGCTCTTTAACTCACCACTGGCATATGACTTTATCTCTTTCAAAACACCATCTTCATTAATAAAATCATCTTCATACCAATCAAAAATGCTGGAAAGCACAAGACGGCCACTTACAAAAGCAGCCCCTTTTTTCTGATTAATAAACCACCTGGCAGCCGCTTCCAACTGATCGTCAATCTTTCTCCCTTGATACACATCGGGTAATAAATCAGGGCATCCTATGCTGGCGCAGTTTAATGCATAGTGAATCCGGGGATTATTCCAGATGGGCCGGATAATCCGGTGTTCAATATCATGCAGGGAGATATTTTGACCAGCAATCTTTATAAGCTCATCCTTCCACGGCCCCATTCGAAACCACCCTTTTCCCAGTTTGGTAATGGACTTTACCGGGTAGTAATCAAGAATCAGATTAACGGTTAGTGCATTATAAAGGTTAATCCAATAGGCGAGCTGCTCACTGCGATTAAGCTTCCTTGGGTCCTGTTTCGCCAAACCTTCGAGATAAGCACCTAACCTTTCCTTATCCTCTTTATTAACCCGACCATACTCAACCATGTACATTTTGGTTGATTCAGAGAGCTTTACGTAGCGACTAAGAAATCTCTGCCATTCAGAGTGTTCAACAACCCTCTCACTGTTGTTGTCAACTTTATCCCAATATGGCCAGCGATCCGGGGATGGAACTGCCTGCACAGCAATACTGAAAAACAGGAGCAAAGCTGAAATGAAGTATCTAGCCATAAATGGCTCCTTCTTATCGTTATTCAGGAGCCATCCATTAATAATACTTTGGGAGCTTCCCGGATTGTCTCTCATTCTGGCCAGTTAAGTCCGACAGCCCCTTGGGCCATGCCCCCTACAGGGCTGATTAAGAAAATTGATCGGCAGCAAAGCAGACTACTTCAGTTCATTCAACCCCCATTCATACTGGTACTGAATGACACCAGTATATTTTTTGAGCCGCCGGGCATTTCCCTGAGAAGAAAACCTGAGCAAATGTAAAACAACCCCCTCCTGATCTACAAAATCCTTTTCATACCATTCATATATACGAGAGAGAGTCAGCCTTTCATCCACCCAGCTCATACCTTTTTCCTGTCGGATAAATCGCCTGGCTAGATCATCCAGCATTTGATCTGTATTTGCCGCCGTAAAGACCATTGCGGATAAATCCGGGCAACCAATGCTGGCACAGTTAACGGCATAATGAATACGGCTATCTTCCCATAGCGGCCTGAGAATCCTGTGCTCAATATCATTTAACGTCAGCCTTTGACCCGCCACTCGAGTAATATCCATATCCCATGGACCAAAGCGATACCATGGGCCAATTTTGGTAATGGATTTAACCGGGTAGTGCTCGAGAACCAGATCAACTGTTAAAGCGTTATAGAAGTTGATCCAATAAGCTTTCTGCTCTGCCTTAGAATAAGTCCTTGGGTCAAGAGAGGACATTTCCATGATGTATTTATCAAGCTTATCCCTATCTTCCTGGCTGACATCCTTATATCGAAAGCGGTTCCCATCTGGACGAAGTACCAGGTATGTATCCAGTACCTCCTGCCAGAGCCGGTGATTGATCACAACGGAAGAGTCAGAATTACTGATATCCCAATATGCCCAGTATTTGCTGGCAGGTGCTGCCATCGTCAAGCCTGGAAGGATGAATAAAAGGCTAAAAAGAGTAAATATCCTTACTTGCCTCCATTGATCTACAAAGCAAAAACGAAGGGCAGCAGAATGGGTAAAAGATATGGTCACGGGAATTCCTTCTCCCTGGCAATTATTTATTCAAATACAGTTCACATACTAACCTTTGTCATTTAAATCATACTGCAGCAATTTATTACTGTTGATCATGGAAAGCAGCTCCTCAACATATTCTACACCCCGGATGGAATATGCCTGCAAACCATGAGCGAGATCTGCTCCTGTAACAGGTTCCTTACTAACTCTTCTCTGCTCTCGCAGCTGCCTCAAAGTCTTATATTGATGATTAGTATTCAGATTATGCATGTAAGCACTGACTGAAGCGGCAACATCCTCAAACTTCTGAACTTCGTAGGTTTCACCTTGCGGGCGAGCCCCCGGTACAATTCCACACCCTGGGCTAAAACACCACTGACCAAAGAAGTTATTACCTTGCCGGGCAAACCTTGATGTCCCCCATGCCGTTTCATTAGCCGACTGAGCCAGAGCAAGCGACGCAGGAATCATATCAACACGGGTCAGTAACTCCCCAAAAAATATTTCATCGAAGGCTGAAACATCTCGCATACGATACTTTCTGCCCATATCAGAAAGCCATGACTGATCATTCTCCGTTAGCTCTGACTGGGAAGATAAAGCAATGACTCTCTGACGATTTTGTAGAATCGTGTCATTTTCTTTTTGGACCATCGGCAATAAGAAACCAAAGAAAGCACTTTTCTTAGCCTTAACATCAACCATGCTGCTAAAATCCGGCACTGTCCCAACAGGCAACTCTTCCGCCTCTTCAACCACAACAGCTACCGGCAATTCAGGCTCTACTGCTTTTTCCCCCACAAGATGCCAATGAATCCCCCCAGACAGCACCAGCAGCGCCAGTAATACACCCAGCATTATTTTATCAATCTTATTGAGCATGAATTCCTCAGTAAAACATCTCGATGAATAACAGGATATAGGCTTATAGCCAGAAAAGGCAGAAAAATCACTAAAAAACGCCCGATTTCTTTACAATCAAGGCAAAATATGACAACACTTAATATGCGGCTTAACGCGGTTCTGCAGTGGCAAATCCCTGCAGAGAGCCAATAATAATAACAAAGGTTAACCGCCGGTCAGTATCAGTATCCACCACTTCAGTGGAAGAAGCGGCCTGGTACCCTGCCGAATAAACGGAGGCACTGTTATGATCCTAAGCCATTTCTGGGGCTTGCTCACTGAGCCTGACAACGAATGGATCAGCATTCGGAAGAATCCGCCCGGACTGATCCAACTTTACCTTGGTCAAATCATCTGGCTGGCAGCCTTACCTGCCATCTGCACTTACATTGGTACGACAATGGTTGGCTGGAGTCTTCCTGGGAGCACCAATGTTGTTAGACTCACACCTGAAAGCGCTCTGTGGATGTCCATCCTCGCCTGGATGGCCATGGTATGCGGGGTCGCAGTCATGAGCTGGTTTATCCACTGGATGAGCAGCAACTTCAACAGCGACCCCTCACTAACAGATTGCACTGCATTTACCTGCTATACCGCCTACCCTCTCTTTCTGACTGGTATCTGTGGCCTCTACCCATCACTCTGGCTGGCAATTATTGCCGGTACCGTCGCCGTATCCGCCACAGCCTACCTTCTATACAGTGGTCTACATATTTTTATGAAGATTCCTCAAGAGCAGGGCTTTATCTATGCCAGCTCGGTACTCTGTATTGGTCTGGTAGTTCTGGTGTCCATTATGATCACTACCGTTATTTTCTGGGGTATGGGAGTTGGACCTGAGTACGTACAAGTTTATTAATCAGGGTTGTTATTGATATGGCTGTATCTGCAACAGCCATATCTCTTTCCACGTTACTAATCACGCCATTCCCCACTAAACACAAGATCTCAGCAGTTGGTTTATATAAACTCACGTGAAATCTGTCAGCCTGATATTTTCCAGAAAAGCGTAATCCGCTATGCTTTGATTCTATTTTTGTCTTACAGTGACTAGTCTTTTGATTTCAGACCTTCATCAATTACAAGAAAGGATTGTTGAGCTATACAGGCAAGCGGAAAGTTTCTTTAATAAGTCATTCCAAAGGCCCTATATTCGCTTGGATCTGAAAGGCGAAACGGCCGGACAGGCCTGGATCGAGAAACGGCAACTCCGCTTTAACCAAGTACTTTTGAAAGAGAACCGGGAACACTTCATCAAACAGACCGTAGCTCATGAAGTAGCGCACTTACTCGCTTATGATATCTATGGGCCAAGAATCCGTGCTCATGGCCGGGAATGGCAGTCCATAATGACGCATGTATTTCAACTGCCTGCCGACCGCTGCCACAGCTATGATACAAAACGAAGCAGTCGCAGAAACTGGCTCTACCAATGCCTCTGTGAAGGAAAAACCATTGCCCTTGGAACAACCCGCCATAACCGATCACAAAAAGGGACCATTTACCTCTGCACTACCTGTAAGGCCCCTTTGAAATACCTGGGCAGGGCTCAAGCTGATTCAGAAGAAGCGTAATCAGCCAGAGCTTTTAATAACGCATCCCCGTACTTTTCCAACTTATACTGACCAATTCCTGAAATTTGTGATAATTCTAACTGTGTACGGGGGCGGTATTTCACCAGTTCCATTAGCGTTTTATCATTCACGATGACATACGCGGGTACATTCTGCTCTTCGGCAAGATTTCGCCGCAATTGCCTGAGTCGCTCCCAGAGCACCTGATCATGCTCTTCAACAACAACACGCCCAACCTCCCGGTACTCCTTCTCATACTTACGGGAGGGCTCATAGCGGTCACGACGTAACTGAATAGGCTCATCACCTTTTAGCAGTGGCCGGCAACATTCATTCAATTTCAGAGCCCCATGACTATCATGATCAACACTCACATAACCTCTGGCCACCAGCTGGCGATAGACCGACCGCCAGTTGCTTTGATCCAACTCAGTTCCAATACCAAAGGTACTAAGTCGATCATGACCAAAGCGGCGGGTTTTATCGGTACTTTTCCCCAGCAGAACATCCACAAGATGAGCCACCCCGAAGCTTTGCCCACTCCGGTAAATACAGGACAACGCCTTTCGGGCAACTTCGGTTCCATCCCATATTTCCGGCGGCTCCAGGCAAAGGTCACAGTAGCCACAGGGCTTATCTAATGGTTCATCAAAGTAATTCAGCAGTACCTGACGTCGGCACCCGGTTACTTCACAAAGTGCCAGCATGGTTTCCAGTTTCTGGCGTTCTATCTGCTGAACCTGCTGACTGGCAATGGAGCGAGCCTGAAGTTGTTTAAGAAGTACCACATCCTGTAGCCCATAAACCATCCAGGCTGTAGCCGGCAGACCATCCCGCCCAGCACGCCCAGTCTCCTGGTAATAGGCTTCAATACTTCTTGGTAGGTCAAGGTGAGCTACAAACCGGACATCCGGTTTATCTATCCCCATACCAAAGGCAATAGTCGCTACAATAATGATACCTTCTTCTGCAATGAACCGATGCTGGTTAGCACGCCGTTCTTCTGGCGACAGCCCTGCATGGTAAGGCAACGCTTTTCGACCTGCTTGAGTCAACCACTCTGCAGTCTGTTCAACCTTCTTACGGGAAAGGCAATAAACGATGCCAGAATCTTCAGGATGTTCTTTATTTAGAAAGTTCAGTAACTGCTGCTTGCCCTGTTTTTTCTGACTGATGCGGTAAAAAATATTGGGCCGGTTAAAACTGTCAGTAAAGACTCGGGCTGACTCAAGCCCCAGTCGCTCTCGGATTTCCTGACGGGTTCTTAAATCAGCCGTAGCTGTCAGGGCTATTCTGGGAACTCCCGGGAAACGGGTTTGAAGACAGGAGAGTTGAAGGTACTCTGGACGAAAATCATGCCCCCACTGGGAGACACAGTGCGCTTCATCAATAGCAAACAAAGCCACCTGAATCTGGTCTAGCAGCCGCTGCATCGACTCAGTGAGGAGCCTCTCAGGAGCCACATACAATAAATCAAGATCACCGATGAGAAGTTCCCGCTCAACCTGAAGCCGATCTTCCGGCATCATGGCGGAGTGCAGGCAGTCAGCACGAATGCCCAACTCCCGAAGACTGTTAATCTGGTCATCCATTAACGCGATCAGGGGGGAAACGACAACTGCCGTACCACCTCTGATCAAAGCGGGAATCTGGTAACAGAGTGATTTTCCTCCCCCTGTAGGCATCAATACCAGAGCATCACGACCAGCAATGACTTCATTAATCACTTCTTGCTGGAATCCCCGAAAGGACTGGTAACCAAACGTATTTTTTAAAATATCCAGAGCAGGATCAGACATTGAGAAACAAATACATAAAATGGAAAATAAGTCTCAGTTTTGCTCCTGGAACCACGGGAGAATTCCATGCAAAGTTAAGAAAAGCATTCAGTATAAGGAGTCACTCTTAAGATTTCACCCAGTGACAGCACCATTATTTATTTTCAGGAACAGTACTGAAAAACTGAAGGAGTGCAGACCGAAGTTGCTCCAATGTGACAGGCTTGGTGAGATACCAATCCATGCCAGCAGAAAGTCCTTTCTCTTCATGATCTTTCATGGCATGCGCACTTAACCCGATAATCAAAGGCTGAAGCTTATGATGCCCCTGTTCACGAATCAATCTGGTGGCCGTCAAGCCATCCATTTCGGGCATTTCACAATCCATCAGGATTAATTGAGGAGTATGCCCTTTACAGTAATCCACCACCTGCCTGCCATTTTCCAGGATATGCCCTGTAATACCCAACTTTTCCAGGTACTTTCGGATCACCATCTGGTTAACCCGGTTATCCTCTGCCACCAGAACATCACTACAGACGGTATTGATCCATCGATCAGTATTGCCCCACTCTCTGGTAACCGCATTTTCTTTACAACTAATGCCAGTCTCCTCAACAGAGAGGGTTTCAGCTACCCGTGTAGGTTGAGCAGCTCGTGTAGACATCCTGACAGGAATTGACAGCTCAAAACAGCTTCCTTTTCCGACTTCACTACTAACCTTAATTGTTCCCTCCATCATTTCAACCAGCTGCCGGGTTATGGAGAGCCCAAGACCTGTTCCCCCATATTGACGGGCAGTGGAATTATCGGCCTGCTGAAAAGCAGTAAATACTCGTTCACACTGCTCTTCAGTCATGCCAACACCTGTATCTGTAATCGAGAGAATCAGTCTATTCACCTCATCATCTGCAACAATATCTGCCTTGAGGCTAACACTGCCGCTTTCAGTGAATTTCAGTGAATTGCTTAGCAAATTAATAACTATCTGCCGTATGCGAGTTGGATCACCGTGTATTGATGAGCAAACCTCAGGGCTAACCTTGGAGAACAGGTGAATATGCTTTTCTTCCGCCTGAACCCTGAAAATATCAAGACACTCCTGAAGCAACTGACGAATATCAAACTCGATAACTTCAAGGCTCAGCTCTCCCGCCTCAATTTTTGAATAGTCCAGAATATCATTAATGATATGAATCAACCCTCTGGCCGAGGAGTGGATAGTTTGAATATAGCTTTGCTGTTTGTCTGACATATCTTCCAACAACAAAATCTCCGCCATACCGATAACACCATTAATAGGTGTGCGTATCTCATGGCTCATATTGGCCAGAAAAGCACTTTTATACTCACTTGCCTGCTCCGCTTTATGGCAGGCCTCATCCAGAGCAACCCTTGTCTGCTCAAGCTCTGCAATACTGGCATGAAGGGCTTTCTGCGCAGTATTAAAGCTTTGAGTGACCCGGTTATACTGAAATGCCACCTGACCGATCTCCGTATACGGTTCAATACGAACCTCTTGAGAAAAGTCACCACTGTCCTGATGGCTTTTCATATCCTGAAGCAGGTCAAACAGCTCGGTTCTGGCTCCATGTTCAGCCATATTAAGGCCTACTTTTTCATCATGTTCACTAACCCGCAGCGGCAACAGACGGTTGTAGAACTTCAATAAAAACCACCCGACAGCCACCACCCACACAGCAATCACTCCAGCCCCCTGAAGCTGCACCAGGAACCATTGCCATCGGTTAAGAGAGTCTGGGAGGGCACTGGCATCGGCAAACAGGGCTACCGCCAAGGCCCCCCAGATACCACCAACGAAATGCACAGGTATTGCATGTACCGGGTCATCAATTTTCAAACAGAAAAGCAACCTGCTGGCATAAAATGAAAATATGCCACCTCCAAAACCAACCAGTACTGCTGACGTTGTTGAGTAAATATTACAGCCCGCTGTTACCCCTACAAGGCCTGCAATAATGCCATTGGCAATCATCAGGATATCCAGTTTGTCTCCTCTGAAAAGCTCCACAAGGAGCACACCAAAACCTCCCGCTGCTCCGGCAAGTGCTGTATTTAACAAAACCATTGGCAGCTCACCAGGATCGCTCAGTACCACGCTGCCACCATTAAACCCGAACCAGCCTAGCCACAAAAATAGGTACCCGAGTACCGTCATCACCATATTGTGGCCTGTATAGCCCATTGATAGCCGCTCATAAAATCCTATTCGCGGGCCAATCACCAGAACCGATGCCAGTGCTACGCCTCCTCCGGTTATATGCACAACGGAAGAGCCGGCAAAGTCATAAAATCCAGCCTTTTCCAACCAGCCTTCGGGCTGGCCTGTATACCCTCCTGCCCAGACCCAGTGCCCAACTATCGGATATATAAACAGGATCATTACCAGGATAATTACCAGGTACCCCTTAAGGGAGCACCTTTCTGCCACGCTGCCAGAAACTATCGTCACAGCTGTGGCGGCAAACATCGATTGAAAAAGAAAAAACAGGGGGAGAAACAAATCATTAGCGGTGTTGTAAAACGGCACAAAGCTGCCAATTAGCCCATAATATGAATCCCCATACATCATCGAATAACCAAGCATCCAGAACAGTAAAATCACCAGCATAAGATCCATAAGATTTTTTGCGGCGACATTAATACTGTTCTTTGATCGGACGATCCCGCTTTCCAGACACAGAAAACCCACCTGCATCAGCATCAATAATCCAAGAGAAACAAACAGAACAATAAAAGAAATAGCTTCTGAAGCCATGGATACATCCCTGCCTTACACCTGGCATTACCCTTTTGATATTGTTATTTCTAATTTCCTGAGTATAGATAAGTGACTCTGAGGCCTTTCCGGAAAGTCAAAATACAGCCCAAGACTCCGCTAACTGATGTAGCCAGGAGCCTCATGACGTTAGACATGACGTAATTTTGTCAAACATGTGCCAATTTGAATTAATACCAATTGAATTTTCTAACTACTGTATAACTGCCCAATCACGGGAGCACAGACTGAACAGTCGACCAGCTTCGCTGCAAAGGTTATTCCAAGCTTCACAGCAACAATCTACAATATTTTCATAACCTGAAAATGCTTTGTTTGATAAGTCATGCTCCCGCATCCACTCCCATAGCCTTTCTGAGCTGTTTAACTCCGGTGCGAATGGT
>NZ_LUKQ02000289.1 GCF_001647025.1 Endozoicomonas atrinae | reverse complement strand
AGTCGCTGGTCGCCTCCCCCAACCGGCTCTCCAACTGGGCATCCGATACCGTGGCGTTGTCGCCCAGGTACTGGAAGTTGGGCTGGTAGTTGTCAAACACATCAAACAGCTTGTCGCCGTAGTCTTTGAGCTTGTCCGCCACATCGGTGGCCGCGTCGATATTAAGCTGGTAACGCTGCTCGCTGTCGTCGTAGGCGTAGCGGGGTGTTATATCGGGCAACCCGAAACCGTTGCCGCTGTTGCGATGGTTGTTACTGCTTCCCAGTGAAAAGGTATTGAAGCTCCCCATCTGATCCAGACTTTTCTGGTAGGCGCTGTTGCCGGTCAGGCCGTAACTCATGCCAGAGTCCGGTATTCCCCGACGGGTGAATCCCTGTGATCGTGTCATGCCCATGGTGAGTCTCCTGTTTATTAGCCCGTGGCCGTTTATTCGCCGGTAGCCGTCCAGTGGATAATGGCGTCGGATACGCTGACATCGGTGGCACCGAGGTCGTAAGCGGTGGTGTCCCAGTAGAAGTGGTTCAGGGGGGCATCACTCACTGGCTGTGCCCGCTGATAATAGATGGTGGCCGCAATGTCGCGGATATGAACATAAGCCAGGCTGGTAGGAACGTAGTTTGGCTCGTAAAAACTGCCAGCCTGTGACTGACCGTCATATCCGGCCCGTTCTGCCCAGACTTCCACTTCCGGGTAGATATTGCCGTCTTTGTGAACCACATCCTCCCAGCGCATGGAAATATCGGTAAACCGGGTGACTTCCCACTCTTTTGAGAAAGAGTCATTGGACGTGGTTTTCTCGTAGGTGTTGTATTCGCCCCGATCATTGGGGAGTCGCACCCTGGCCCGTCCTTTAACCTTGTCCTGCCCCCAGGCTTTGCTGTCATAGCGGTAGAGGTTCCTGACCTCCAGCCGTATATCCACTTTGGCGAAATACAAAATCCGGTTGATCTCCCACCCCGAACCGATGTTCGGGTCACCAATGCTAATGGTGTGTCGGAAGGTCTGTGCTGAATTGGTGGGACTGAGGGTTTTCTGGTAGGGGTTGGCAATCTTGTTCTCATCCCGGTAGTCGTAGGTAACGCTGCCGCTGTTGAACGCACCTTCTCGGTCTTCCGCTAAAAAATACAACCCCACCTCATAGCTGCCCTGGGTCATGGTCTGGCTGAGTTCGATGTCGTGGGTGGTGAACTGCTCAATATCCACGGCCACCGTTTCCCCGTCGATCCACTCCCCCCATTGCTGCCGGTACCGGAGGGTCACGCTCACCTTACGGTTCTGCCAGGTACCACCGCTGCCGGTGGAACGCTGGCTGGCAACCCGCCCTTTCAGGGTGACCTTTTTCACCTGATCCACACCGCCTCTGGTAAAGGTGGTGGTATTGCTGGCCCCCTGGTAAAGGGCGTTCCTGACCTCCGTCTTGCTGCCATCCGCCAGCAGCAATCGGGCATAGGGTTTGAACACCCACGCCCCTTCAATGGAGCCGTGAGGCATCGGGGATGAGTGGTACAGTTCCAGCCGCTGGGACTGGTTGGGGTAGTCGGCGTTATAAACGGTAATATCGCGGGGATAGAGGTTAATGGTGGGCTGGCTTTTGAAATAGGCGGGAATCACCACGCTCTGGTTATGCCTGCCGATGCCGCTTTCTGTGCGGCGCACCTCTTTGTAACGGACGTGGCCGGAGCTGGCGGTGTAGATATAGGACTCAATCCGTCCCTCTTTCAGCACCAGGTAATCGTTAGTAGCAATGCCGCCGCTGCCGGTAATCACCATCTGGCCAAATCCATCGCTACCGGTACTCAGCTCGATGGAGCCCTGCCCCACGGTCAGTGCCGTGCCGTTTTGCAGTTCACCGGACTGAAGTTGGCTGATATTCACCGGCCCGTTCACCGCCAGATAGCCATTGAAGATCAACACATACTCCGGTTCTGCTTCGGTGCTAATATTGCGCACCGAAAACGGCTGCTCCGACAGCTCCGGGCTTTCCAGCATCAGGTCGGCCAGACTGATAATGGCCGTGCCCTGACCCGCCGTACCGGCCAGTGCATTGAAGCCACCCACCTGACCAGCACTGTTGACGTGACGCACCCAGTAATAGTGCAAGGTAGTATTGCCAGTGACATCGGTATAGCGACTGCCACTGGCCTCATGGGCCAGTGAGGCCTGCGCCCGGTCATCTATCTGAGCTCGCCATACTTCCGTGTGGTTATGACCGTTATAGGCCGGGGCATCCCATACCAGAATCACCGCACCAAAGATGCCGTTGGATGACAGGCCGGTGGCCGGAGTTGGCACGTTAGGTGCGGTAACACCACCGCCACTTCCACCATCGCCCGTTACCGTTATTTCTGGCAGCACCGGCTCCAGGGTATCGGTAATGGAACCCACGGTAGAGGCAGGCAAGCTCAACCGCTGGCCTTTTTCCCTGGCCAGTCCCAGCTCGGCCAGCTCACTGTGCAGCACCGCCTTGTCCCCGGCATTGCCGCTGCGACCGGCGAGGCGGTTCAGAAACTCGCGCACGTAGCGATCTACCGTTGCTGGGAGAGCGGGAAATTTGGCCATACTGGGAAACTCTATTTATACTTGTCCAATAATTTGAACAATTAATTGAACAGGTATTACGTAATGAAAGTCGTGTCCTATTCCGAAGCCCGGAACAATTTAAAATCAGTGCTCGACCAGGTGGCTGACGATGCCAGCGAAACCATTATCCACCGCCGCGATGGTAAAGATGCGGTAGTGATGTCACTGGACAGCTACAACAGCCTGATGGAAACCCTGCACCTGATGTCGTCCCCGAAGAACGCCAAACACCTGAATGAATCCATTGAACAGATCAGGGCCGCCCAGGTGGTTGAAAAAGGGTTGGCAGATGACCAGTAAACCCAGATTGCTCTGCTGGTCACAAAATGCCTGGGACGACTATCTGTACTGGCAGGAACAGGACAGGAAAACCCTCAAACGTATCAATAAGTTGATTACTGAATGTCTGCGCGACCCGTTCAATGGCATTGGGAAACCAGAGCCCCTGAAAGGTAACTGGCAGGGATTCTGGTCTCGCCGCATCAGCGATGAGCACCGTCTTGTATATCAGGCTTCGGATACCTGCCTGACCATTGCCGCCTGTCGATTTCATTATTAAAGCTCCGCCATGGAGCTGGCGACAATCACCGCCGTCACCGTATCAGTACCGGTCAGCTCAAACTGCCAGCGGCTGCCACGGCCTGCGGGGAGTCGAAAGCCCCTGTCCGAAGCGACCGGCAGTTCCAGCACCTGCTGCTCATCACGAAATACCCGAAACACCAGATCGGTGTAGCTGTCCGCCATGATCCGTGCCGAACTGAACAGGGCAGGCTTTCCCTGGAATACCTTGCTGCGCCACCGGTAGGGCATCAGCTCTGAGCCTTTGTCCCACGCTTTAATGGTGTTGCCGATGGCCAGATAAAGGCTGTCGTCCTGAAGATCACGGTAACAGGCATCGGCGTAAGTGCCGAGCTTGGTAAAGGTGCCACTGTCAGGACTGAAGATAAAGCCGCCGCCGTTTATTGAGTTACCGTAAAAACCAAAGTACCGGCCATCATGGAAACAACCGTGGATAGTCTCCGGCTGGAATCGTTCCCGCCAGTCCTCCGGGTTTATGATGTTGCGGGTCATCAGGTCGGCACGACCACCAGCGATACGTACCAACCCATCCGGCGAGGCGTAAAGTGCCATATCCCCCATATCCACCATGCTGCGTTTGCTGATGCAGGCATGGGCCGTATCCAGCCGTTCCAGGGTCATGGCACTGGGCTCGGTACCAAAGGCCACATAGGGATAACCGTCAGTGACAATGATCACACTGTTGGCGGCCACCGCCAGTGATTGTATCTCATACTCCACCGCCAGCCGGTAAGCCGCTGGCCATGCGTACAAGTGGTAAGGCTCGCTGAACATCAGCTCCTTGCCGGAGAATCCAACGGCAACACCACCGGGCAGCACCACCATGCCTTGCAGGTTGTTGGGTGGCGCGATCCAGCCGATGGTTTTCAGGATGCCGCCCCGCTGATCCATCGGGGTTTGATCCACCACACTGGTGACGCCCACCGGGGTATCGGTGGCCACTGTGCCGCTGTTGTTGATCTGGGTGCAGAGCTGATACACGCCGACCTGCGTACTGGTGTAAATCCGGTAATGGGTGATATTCAGGTCCACCGCACCGGGGCCGGCACCCACGGTAATGTCCACGGTTTCACCGGGCAGTACGCTTATCTCAGCAGAAGGCAATGACGGCGGCCCTTCCCGTCCGTTCTCATCCACCCAGGTGTAGGTATAGAAGCGGGTTTCGGCGTCCACTGCCTGAGCATCTTCCAGCGGCGTACCACTGAGAGTCACCACGGGTGCCACATCCGGCTCCGGCATCCCCAGTTGATGGTCATTGACCGGGTAGTTACTGCCGCCACTCAATGCCAGACCGTTATCGGTGTAGCGGGGACCTTTCACGGTGCCGGTGTAATAGACCCGGTTGTTGGGATCGTCCGCCACGGGCGAACGGATCACGTCCACGTCTGTGGTCCAGTCAAACCAGTACCGTTGCCCTTCGTTGCGATAGAGGTAGATGGACTGCGGCGTTGCGTTCAGTACCTGCTCATCGGCGGGTTGATAGTAGGCTCTCAGGCTGCCATTGGTTAAACGACAATCAACGGCGGCTTCAGCCTGAGTATCTTCCTGCAGGTGGCTGTCCAGCCAGGGGACTTCGCCGGTAAAGGAGGTGATATCGAGTTTCATGGTGGGTTATTTTTTCAGGCCGTACACCGAAACCGTGCCCACCAGTTTGTTCTGGTTCATGGCTTCCGCGTAGAACTTGATGCCCGTGATCGAGCCACTCACCGGTGCCGACAGGGTTGCCGTGATGTACTGGTCACCATTGCCACTGTCCAGATGCGCGGTGAAGGAACCTTTACCATTCGGGTTCACGGAGACCGTCATCGTCCCGGACAGAAAGACCGACTCCATCTCACCATTCACTAGGGAATAACCAGAGTATTGGCCACCCGACAGCGTATACCCGTCACTCTTGATCACCGAGGTATTGGCCCAGCCGTACCCCGTTACCCAGGAGCCATCGGACTGCTTAAAGGCCATGCCCAGTTTTTTCTCCCGGTAGTCACCGTTGTCATCAATCCCGAGGTTATTAATGACCAGCTGATACCCGCCATAAAGCGCATCATCAAAACCGATGTCCAGCACCATCTCTGAAACACCCGACTGGGATACCGTACTGAGCAGTTTCATATCCTCTTCCTCTGCGTTATTGCCCTGGCTCTCCAATGCCTCTATCCGTGCGGTCAGGTCGGTAATAATGTCCTGAAGGCTCTCTACCGAAGCAATGGTGTGAATATGATCCGGTCGCGCGGTTAATGAGGTCACCACCCCACCCACCAGTGCGAACAACTTGCCATCGGCGGTATTGATCGCCACCTCCCCTGAGGCCAGATCAGACGACAGCGGAACCTTGCCCGGCGTTGCCGAGCTTTTCAGTTTGATGGTGTTGGACACAACTCAATCCTTGTATTTGTCGTGTATATCCTAAGTATTTGGAGTTGCAACAAGGCGGCAATGGAGCGAAACCCGAGAGCTTAGATTGACTAAGTGACCGGGGTGACGACTGAATGGATACAGGAGATAGAGCAACGCATGGAGCAGTTGCCGAGCGAGTGCAGCCAACGCAGTTGCAGCTTCAAAGACGACGGATATATCAGAAGGTGCCACCATCCAGCACCACACCGTTCACCGAACCACCGGTGATGGTGACACTGGCCGCTGACTGAAGCGCCATGCTGTCGAGCCCCAGGTTACTCCGGGCAGTGGCGGCGTTGGTCAGATCCGCCAGGTTGGAGGACTTGGCCAGTTTGGTGCCGATCTGGGTGGTCAGGTTGCTGATGGTGTCGGGATCATCCCCCAGTGCCGCCGCCAGTTCGTTGAGGGTATCCAGCGCCGCCGGGGCTCCGGCCACAATGGCATCCACCCCCAGCTGAACCCGGGCATCCACCTGCGCCTCATTCAATCCGCCGGAACCGGTAGCGGTCAGCACGCCGCTGCCATCAATGGCCAGGCCAGTACCCACCTTGATACCACCGAGGGTCGCTCCCGAGGCCG
>NZ_LUKQ02000288.1 GCF_001647025.1 Endozoicomonas atrinae | reverse complement strand
AGTCCTTGTCGGCAGCCATCTTCTGGTACACGGCCAGATTGTTTCTCACCGCTTTGGCCTGCTGCTTCTGCTCGATACGGGCCTGCGCCAGCCGGTCATTGACGGCTGATTGCATACTGGAGATATTCCGTTTGCCCCTGATCACCTCCTGAAACCCGGCGGGGCTAATGACCGAGGGCACCCAGCCCGGTGTCAGCTCGACATTCAGGGCCTGACGTTCCTTTTCCAGTGAGGTGACGGCTTGCAGGACGATGCTGTCCTTGATGTGTTCCTTCTGTTGTTTGACCTGCTTGTCCAGCAATTTGCGTTTCCTGGCCATGGCGTCGGTCAGGTAGTCGATGTCGGTAAACAGTCGGGCAATGTCCGGCACCTGCGCGAGGGCGGCGATCTTGCCGTCCTGGAGCTTCTTTTCCGTGGCCTTGAAGAATTTGACGGCGGTTTCCGCATCGGCAAAGTCCTGATCGGTCACCAGTGCCGACTTGATGGAGCGAATGCGCTTGAATACCTGTTCTTCAATCTGGTGCAGGTTGGATTGGGTAACCATACCGTCGATCTGCACCACCAGTGGCGTGGTGTCCTGAATGACCTCGCCCACCAGAGGCTGTGCCGGTACTGGCTGGGACTGGTAGTTTTCAAGGTCTTCCTTGAACTGGTGCCAACCGGCGATCAACGCTTCCCGGCGTTCGGGCTGAGAGTAGTACGCCAGATGACGCAGATTGGCGGCAGAACCATCGGAGCAGACAAACAGGGCATACCCGGCACCGCTGACCAGCAGTTGCTGTTCAAGCTGCCAGAAGTAGAAAGGGTCAAGGTCATCCGCCTCGATCTGGGCAGCGACCTTTTCATTCCAGAGTTTGTGCTCAAAGACCACATCTTCCGCAGGCGTCAGACCGTCCAGACTGGCCAGCAGGGGCAGGCCTTCAACGCTCAGGACACCGGTCACCGGGAACAGATCAGGGACACCGATAATCGCAGCGGCTAAGGGACGGGCAGCGGCTTCGGCAGCGTGACCCCGGTCAAAGCGAGCCTGCTGCTGATCGGTCACTTCTTCAGTGCTGCCCGTGGCTTTTTCATGGAGAAGCTGGTCACGGGTTTTGAAGGGGCTGGTGCCCATCATGGCCGGTGCTTCACTGGCGGTGAAGTGTTTCATGCGCAGGGTCAGCCATTCAGGACTGCCCTGTTCCACGTCGATAATCTCCATTAGTGCTCCTGTCTTTTGATGGCGTTCAGTTGTTCTATTTGTGCGGGAGAGGCGGGAAAGCCGGAGGATTTGATCTGGCTGACTACCCGGTCGGGACCGTATTTACCGGCTTCGATGGATGCCTGCCACTGGGGCAGAAGTTGGGTGAAGCGGTCATCGGGGTAGTAGATGGCCTGCTCGCTTTCCCCCTCGATGACGTTTCCCTCGGTGTCGTTGAGGGTGTTCACGGTGTCCTGGAACCGCTGGGCACTGCTGGCCGATGGCCATAGTTTGCTGGCGCGTTTGACGATGGCTTTTTTGGCCATTTCCTCGAACCAGGTATTCCAGACGTTATCGGTTTTGGCGGTGGCCCTGATCTTGTCGATGTCGGCGCGGCCCATGACGTCACAGAGGGTGTCACCGCTGGTGGTTTTGGCGATGCAGTAAACGCCCACTACCTCGCCACGGTCAGTAGCAAAGGGGTTCATGGTGTGAGTGGGGTCAGTGCAGGGGCCGTGATACTCAAAGTGATCTCTCTCACGAACCACTTCAGCCCTTACCCACTGGATCGCCCCGCTGTCCACGGCCACCTTGCACAGCCCTTTAAAGCTGATCCGAAGGTGGCAGACATTCTGGCGAGTCTGCTTGTTGTATTCAGGCACCAGATAGGCCAGACCGTTGGCCGGGTTCAGGGTGAGGCCGCAGGCGGCCACATTGATGATGGCAGACTGGATGCTTTGCGGGGTGCATTTCAGCAAGGCCGGATTTTTGTCCAGCGCCTCCAGGGCAAAGCGGCTTTCTTCAGCCCAGTGAACCAGCTCGGCACGGCTGGCGATGCGGGTGAACGCCTGCTCCTGAGAGTGGATGATGTGTTGGGTCAGGGACTGGGGATCAGCTTGCATGACGCAGTGCCTCCCCACGGTGGTATTCCCTGATGCGATGTTCGCAGCGGTCTACCAGATCATCACCGAGCACATCCCAGTGATCGAAGGTGTGGCCGGTTTCATAATCCAGACGCCACACGGCGATGGTGTTTTCAATCAGCCTTCTCAGGTCTTCCACCGGCGTATGCTCGGAGGTCACCGACATCAGACGGCGCTTCAGATGGCAGAAGTCGGAGAAGTTATAGGTAAACGAATTTTCGTTGAGCCAGTCACTGATACCGTGGCGGAATGAGCTCTCAAGCAGATGCTCTTTATCCATGGCAATAACCTCTTTCTATTGCGTAGTTACGGATGTCCCGACCGGTCAGACGGGCGTCTTCGTTGTGGTCGCAGGCATAAGCCAGGTGCTGGACAGCCAGCAACCTGAAACCCTGCTGCGGGTGAAATTGTTCCGTGGTCAGGAAATTGATAAAGCGGAGTGGATCAATCACACCGATGCCGTTGACGGTGCAGGCCGACCGGCTGTCGAGCTGATCTTTCAGATTGGTTTCGATGGCTTCCAGTTCGGATTCAATAAACCCGGCCAGTGCCTCTTTGCGGTCAGCGGCATCCTGAATGCCGTAGGGGTCCAGACGTACTGCGTCCATTGGGTTGCCTTTTGGTTAATTATTTTTCTTAAAATATATTAATAAACGAAACGCAATGTTTCGCAAACGTTAATATATGAATTATTTTTATTGATACGTTTTTATTGATAGATATTGATAATCAAATTGTACTGCACGTAAGAGTTGGGCTTGGATAAAAGGGGTGTGACTCAGGGATGAATGGGCTGGAAAACTGGCTTGCTCTGTTGCCGGAAACGGTACGGGAATATGTAATGGATTTAATCTTGCATAATCCAAGGTTTCTTTTTGTGGATGATGCCCCGGTGGGGAAAGGCCGACCACGATTCACCCGGACAGGGCGGTGTTATACCCCAAAGGCTACCAGGCAGGCAGAGAACAGGGTTCGGTGGGCAGGGCATCAGCATCAGGGAGCGTTGATCACCGGTCCGATGGGGGTACTGGTGCTGGCGGTGTTTCCCATTCCGAAAAGCTGGTCAAAGAAAAAGCGGCAGGAGGCCGAAGCCGGTCGGGTTCGCCCTGCGGTGAAGCCGGATTTTGATAATGTGGCCAAGCTCTACTGCGATGCCCTGAATGGGCTCATGTGGGAGGATGACAAGCAGATTGTTGATGGCCGCTGCATCAAGGTTTATGGGCAGCAGCCGGGGGTTCTGGTGGTGGGATGGACTATCTGAGTTCGCGGCAGAAAGCCACGACAGTGCCTTTGAATATGTCTTTCAGGTTGCCCTGATATTTGATGTTCAGGTCCGACTGATACAGCGGGTTGATCACAGTCAGCAGGTGCAGGCTGGATTCAATGGGCTGCCAGACTCGCAGCATCAGGGTTTCCCCTTGCTGTATCAGGATGAAATTGCCCGGTTCCGGCGGGGTATCACTGTCGATCTGGACAGTACTGCCGGGGGGAATGCCGAGCCTTGTGCCATTGCCGGGATCAATCATCGAGTCGTTATTCACCCGGAGCAGGTAGCTGGTGCCAATGGACTCCATGAGACGAATGCCGGTGTCTTCCTGCAAGGCTGCTTTTTGCGCAAGGAACGTATCCAGTTGATTGGCGTTCAGGTCCGGTTTGATGTACGGGATGACGTAGGGGTTGGGTTCTTCCTCTCCGGTTTCCAGCCAGTGCAGTGATACACCCAGTAACTCTGCCACCTGTCTTTTCTGTTCCAGTTTTGCTTCACGGTGGCCACGCATCCATGAACAAACGGTGGTCTTACTGACACCGATAGCCCTGCCAATGCTGGCATCGGATAAGTGGAGTTCTGCTGCTTTTTCCCTAACACGCTCGGTCCATGTCTGAGTCACGTCGAAAGCTCTTTTAAATCATTATTAAGTAACAGGAAACGTACCATTGAATGCCTGGATCGTTAATTTCTTATTCGGGTTTTGTGTCGTTGACAAATAAAAATAATCGGTACACTGTTCTATTTATCGTTCCGAAAGAGAAACGATATGGTGAAAATAATAAATAAATGAGAATGGCTAATGGATAACCAAAACCTTTCATCAGTGGCTATTCCCCACCAGAACTCCCGCAAAGCCTCCGGTGTGACATGTTCCACGGAGACGGGCCGTCTGCCGGAAAAAGAGTATAGCGAAAAGGTTCCGCCCCGTGCAGTGGCGACCCTGATAAGGGATGGGGTTGAGTTCACCATCGAACAGGACGAGTGCCACCTGATCGGCATCGCATTACAGGCCGCAGGAGGTGGAGCGTGAATGAAGAAACCCAATTCCTGAATTGGTATGACATCCCCTGGCCGATTCAGGGCCACGATCCGCATTTTGCAATGCCCCATGACGTATACGACGAACTGGTGCGTGAGTATCCGAACATCGATGTGGAAGCCGAGTTGAATCATGCCTTCAACTACATGCAGCAACGGTTTGAATACGAAACCGACGAGGACAATTTTACCCGGTTCATTACCAACTGGATGGAGAAAAACGAGCGCACTGCCCGGCGGAAGAAACGGTGGTTTGGGGGTAGCCAATGAAAGACTTTGGCAAGGTGTCCTCCCGGTTCTGGACCAGTGACGATATTCAGCCATTGTCAGACAGAGCCAAGCTGATGGCCCTGTACCTGCTGACCACCGGGCATGGCAACCTGATCGGTATCTTCAAGCTGTCCAGAGGGTACATGGCAGATGACCTGTGCTGGGATCGGTCGGCGGTTCAGAAAGCACTGGCCGAACTGGCATCTAACGATTTTCTAACACTCTCCGAACAAAGCAACTACCTGTGCATCAACCGGTACATGGAGCACAACCCGACCGTCAATCAGAAGCAGATTATCGCCCGTTTGAATGCGTTGCTCCTGTTGCCGGAAAAGCTGCCGGAAGTATTGCCGGAGGCGGTAACGGTTGTCCATCGGGTACTGGATAAACTCAGCAGTGGCAAGGTGTCCAGAGAGGTAAAGGATAAGGTGGCGGAAGTTAGACGGCTGTTAGAAAGTCGTTCGGAAACTGTTAGCCCTAAGAAGATAGAAGATAGAAAAGAGAATATAGAAGAAGAAAAGATACTTGTCCGGTCTGCCGACCGCACGCCCCCCAGGACGGGGGAAGTGCCATCAAGTGACGGGAGCACGACTGGTGCGACCGAATCAGCTATTTCATCGGCCAGTAAGGCGACGAAAAAAGCCGACGATCTAACCGACGACTTTGAGCAGTGGTGGCAGACCTTTCCCAAACGGGAAGGCGATAAGGGGCACAAGCAACGCACCTTCCGCAAGTACCGGAAGCTGGTCCGTGAGCAGGGGTTCACCCCGGCGCAACTACTGGCCAACCTGCAAGCCTATGCCCACTACTGCGACCAGACCGATGCCACCGGCACCCAGTACGTGAAGACCACGGAACCCTACCTGAACAACCCGGACAACCTGACGAATCCATGGACGGTGAATCATGCAGCAAGGCAAAGAGCTGGCGGCCAGCGCAGTGCGCTCGATCAAGTCATCGAGGCCAACCGGGAATACCTCCAGCCGGAACCGGAGTTCGCAGAAACCACAGGGTACGACCCCCAGGACGGGGGAAGTGCCACCAAGCGCCAGGAGCGCGACTGGTATAACCCCGAAGCTGATCGCGGAGCTGTTTTCGACCATGACGGGCCTGTACGGCGCGAAGTGGACGAAGGAGCACGGCCTGTCGGATCGCACGGGGGCATGGCTGAACACCCTGAAGGATTTAGACCCGAAACTGCTGGCTCTGGGCATCAAGCGGTGTCAGCAGGAGAAGGACTGGCCGCCGTCAGTCCCGGAGTTTCTGAGGCTGTGTCAGCCGAAACCGGAGGACATCGGACTACCCCCGATGGCGAAGGCATGGCTGGAGGCCAACGACGGCGCAGGTTCGCCCAGTCATCACCCCTGGAGCCATCGGGCGGTGTATCTGGCGGGGAGGGAGACGGGCTGGCATGAACTGCGTTCTGCCCTGACCGCTCAGGAGCAGCGGGACGCGAAGGTGCGGTTTGCCAATGCCTATCAGGCGC
>NZ_LUKQ02000287.1 GCF_001647025.1 Endozoicomonas atrinae | reverse complement strand
TTCGTCAAAATACCCCCTTTCAAGTCTCTCATACCGTAGCGTTTGAACCTTTGATGACATTTTACGATGAACACAACAGACCATTATGCATTGCTGATATTGATTAAACCTCTACCTCATACTGCGCTAGACTCGGCGCAGTACCTTTTATCTCCCCATCCTGAATAAATGCCTTCTGTCCGGTAGAAATTGACTCTCCCTTGACCGTAATGACCGAACCATCACGGAGCGTTGCCTGACTGGTGCCATTACCGTTGTTGGCTGCAATGGTGGCGATAACTCTGATGCCTTCAGGTAAGAGCGCCTTAAATTGTTGCCAGATATTGGTGGTTGCCATTGCTATTTTTCCCTGTGCTATTCTTTTAAATGTGCCTGCTGTTAATCCATATCCAGCAGCTGCAAAAGTCCCGGACGACTCCTCCGTTTATCCGGGCACTAATTCTAATAGTGACGTTCTAAATCAACCGATTGAATAACGGTTCCCACGCCACTGGCACTGATACTGGTCGCCAGACAAAGGGCTTGCCAGTTTCCCGTTATATCCTGAACCTCGACCAGCATACCCGGCTCAATTAACCCGGGTGCGGTGTTGGTGTCCGTCAATGGTAGCTCGATGGTGGTAATGCTCTGGTTGCCACCCTTGGCGAGCTCATTTCGGCCACGCTCGGTATTGACCTGCGTTTCGGTAAGCCAGTCTTCGAGAATATCGGGAGCAGGATTATTGCCACTGCTTCCGGTTCGTTTGACGTTGACCGCAACGCCTGCATTGGTGCCGGAAACATAAACCGCATTGTAAGCCTGCTCTGGCCGCCAGTTGGCACTCAAGCTAATGACCATACTTGCCGGAACGATCTTATCCATTGTGGCAGTATTCCAGTGCCAAGGGCTGGCAGGATAACGGGGCTGAATGCTCACCTGGTCGTTATCACGACTTGGGATGATCACCGATCCAGCTGTAGTTGTGATCTTGGCCACGACCTGCATAGCGGTCTGGTTCTGATAGCTGAACGAACCTCCGGGCATGATCCAATCGGGTGTGCTGTAGTCGTTCAGGTTAGGGTAGGTTGCCGTAAAGCCAGTGTTAGTCAGTTCTTCGGTAATGGCCTGTTTGGCGTTGAGGTTGGCGCTGTTGCTCTTGCTTCGCTGTGGCGCATAAGGCGATGCCAAAAGCTGCGTTCGACTGCTGCCATAAAGGGTGTAACGCTCATCCCCGAACCGTCGGTTTGTGCTGTAACGCTCAATAATGAAGATCCACTTCCAGCCGTTGATATCCACCTCGATCTGTTTTGGACCATTCTCGTCCGGTTCCACCAGTGCGATATTGGAAGCGCCCCAAAGCTCTCCGGTAAAGCTCCATGAGAAGCTATCAATATCCAGACTGATCTCCATTGATGGCAGTTCGAGCGGTGTCCGGGCAGGCAATACGACAGTGGTGATAATATTCATTAGCAGATAACTCTCCCTGATCGCTGGTTGCTCTGGCTCCGGCTTAACAATAATGTTCGGGTCTGTCTCACCGCCATAGTTGCCGGTTACGCTCTCATCCTTGGCTTTCTGGCCGATACCCCACGGCAAAATGACCGGCTGATCCTCGGCTCGGTTGCTCTGGAAGATAAAGCGCCGTTGGCTATCAATGGGGACAGCTGCGGGTTCTTCGTCAAAGGCTCCAATCTGGAAAAACACCGAGCCGTTAGCCTGCGGCTGATATTCCCGATCCTGAAAGGTAAAGTTCAGCGGTTGCAGTGGATGAATGTAAGCAGGGCTTTTCCACTTTCTTGAGCCGTATAAATCAACCGACTGCATGCCTTCAGAAACGTTGCTATCCCGCTCCGTTGGATGATTCCAAGGGGAGGCCTGCCCCTGATCCTGCGCTTGAATGCTTTTATCCCACGCACTCTGCTTGCCGCTTTCCTTGGGTTCTGGCTGCTGCCAACGGCCGCCGGTTGACACTTCTTTCTTCTGACTCTGGCCATGACTAAAACCGACTTCAACTTCCTTTTTCGCCACCGCTCCCCAAAATACTCCGAACGGTGTGGCTTCCAGAGGCTTTGCCTGCTGGCTCGTTTGCTGCCGGGTAGTGCTAACAGGGCGACTGCTGGCATAGATCGCAGAAAAGCCCTGCTGCCGACTGACCGCCCCTTGCCATTGACTTTCATAAGGGCGAACCAATCCGGGAGGCGGAGCAAAATAAATCAGCCCCTTACCGTCAAAAGAAAAGTCAGCAATAGCCGACGATGACACGGCATAGGGAGCCCCGGTCCACCGGAACTCTGCGCTGTCGGTAGGAACCTCATAACTCATAGCAAGGGTTCTGCTTTGATGGGACCGTGTGCCAGAGGCCGATAGAAAGGAATGGCTCGCAGGGTAATATCCCCTTCAATGGTGCGGGTGTGAGTCGTGCCGGTATCAATCCACCACTCCGGTTCGGTGGCGGGTAAGGTGCCGCCAACTTCGACCCGGTAAACGTGACCATTAGGAACAGTTGGATGAATCAGATCACCTTGTACAACTGAAGCGGTGGCGGTAAAGGGCACACCGTATTCGTCTATTGCCAGTACAAAGGTATCGCCGCCTTCGGTCAGCACGTCCAGCGTATAGCTGCCGGTTTCTGCGTTGCTGGTGGTATCCCCAGTTACTGACCATGAACCATCGGGCTTATGCTCAATGGCCACCAGTTGCCTTGCTGCGGGTTCGGCCTGATTATCCAGCACTCGTTCTACTTTGCCGCTGATGGTGGCAGGATCACCGGTTGGCGCACCACCGCCTCCACTGGTGCTGATCGCCAGTTCATAGGCCACCACGTTATCCGGGGTAATCAACTCACTGCTGAACGGTCGCCCTTCGTGGGTAATCAGCAGGCAGAGGTTTTTATCCGCCAGCAAGGCTGGCAGGTTCTTCATCACGATCTGTCCATTGTCCGCTTTGGTGGCTACCAGATAACGGGTATTCAAGGGCTGATAGAGTTCAACAACACCGTTATAGGGCAAGCCATCCACGGTGAGCGTTGCAGCAACAGTAGTGTTGTAGGGCTTCGGTATGCTCAGCTGCTCAATTCGGCACTCCTGCATCACCACTCCCCCGTCAGTTTCACAAAGCAGTTGATGTTGTCATTGATGTTTCTCGCTCGCTTGATGGTGAAGTAATCCTCACCCTCTACTGTGACAACCTGACAAAAGTTTCTGCCGGATGAACTATTACTCTGGTTCAACCATGGGAACAGACTGTATACCCCCCGAAGACGAAAGCTGTGTTGATAATCCAGAATCAAAAACGCTTCTGATCGCAGCTGAACAGCACTCTCAAACGTAGCAATGTCTTTTTCGGTGTAGTTGTAGGAAATAGGCGAATCTGCCATCAAGAACTGGGTCATGGAGTGAATATCACTTTCGCTCCATAACTCCCCCGGCACTTGTGTCACCGGTCGGTCATTGGCATTGTTGCTGGCTGTGGTGGACAGATTAAAAGAGCCATGAGTCTCTACACTGTAACTGCCTTCGTTATCCAGGGTTCCCGGATACATATTCGGAGCAACCAATCCCCACGCTTTGGGATTGCTGCCAGCAGCCACCTCAAAGTCGCCGACATAAATGGCGACGGGACCGTACCGGTTGAAATAACCGGCTGAGAGGGTGTCCACATAACCGCTGTAAAAGACAAAGATCAGCGTTCGTTCATCGCCGATGGCGTGCCAGCGTTGTGTGCCACCGTGGGTTTGTGTCACGGCAGCGATCTGGCTGTATCCCGCGTAACTTTCCGGGCTGGTCACAACATCGGCAATCTGCATTTTGAACCCTTGCTGCTGATTACCGTCAGACTCCACGATCAGGTACATATCGTCCTGATGGGCTGAATGATTTTTGTACACGGTGCGGTTACTGTCCGGCACCGTCGAGGTCATTTCCTTTGTCCAGCCAAATCCCGGTTTACTGCCGTATCCGGTCACTAAAATCGCATCGAGTACTTCTATGATGGAATTTTTATAAGCGCCATAACCACCGCTTAAATACTTAAACTCCGGGGCACCTGAATCGTTCCAGCTGTAGTATTGAACCGGCATCAGTCAGCATCCCCCCTGATTTGAAGCGTAAAATCATCATTGGTTTCTGTTCCCTGACCTGAAAGCACTGTCCTGCAAATCCAGACCGGCGCAAGGCATCCATCGGTATTGAACCGGATAGCGTTGCCCACTGCCCAACCGCTGCCCCAACCATCGGCTCGCAGAGTAAAGTAAGGCACGCCTGCTTCCGGATTAATGGGTGCGGTGTCCGAGGCTGTGGTGCCGGTTGCTATGATCCCGAGCTTTTCTTCAACAATCTGAAAGGCTGAACCACTGGTGAAGATGATCGCCCACTTCCCGTAAATCGAACCTTTGTTGGTGGTTTCCACCGGATAGTTGATGGTGTTGTATTGGGCGGTGGTCTGGTCACCGATCCGGTTGTCTGTCCAGTTCGGGTCGCCGTTATCCCATACCTTCTGGCTGAAAAAGTTTTTTACTCTCGCCTGAAGATCGCCATACACGACCGCACTGCTTACTGTGGCTTCGGTTGCGGGTAAATCCCAAGGGACAGGCGAAATAATAGAAAGGTCGCCGTTGATCTGAACGTCACTTAACACGCTCATGTGCTCGACCCGATCCTTAATAGTGAAAGGTGCAGATAGAGGGTTACTGCCAGCATCAATCAGGCTCAACGGATCGGCAAAGGTAACGGTTCCAGCCTCTCTATCGACGGTGTATTGGTCGCTGGCCAGCACAGCCCCGCTGCTATCTTCCACCACGATTTCTGCCTGATGGTCACGAGCCAGGTTAATCACCTGACCGGCGGTTGGTGTACCTGCATCGGTGCTTGCCGTGTGGCTGATGACCACAATATCCCCGGCACGATAGATAGGCACCTTGCCATCGGGAGGGAGACGAACCGGATCGAGCCCGATCAATTCCGCATCGAGCGGCAAGCTGGTTTCTACGACACAGTTATAACGAACACTCTGCGGGATAACGTAGATCGGCGTCTTTTCAGGAGAGCTGCCATCGGTAAACTGAAGCTCACACCAGCCTGTGGTTACGTCTATTTTTCCGACCACTTCTGCGGTATTGAACTCACCATTAAAATCCGCCGTGGCCGTGATAATCTCCCCGTTATCCACCCGAACCGCTGTCAGCTGCAAACTGCCCTGACGGATCGGAGCACCGGGAGTACGGAAAGCGACCGCATCAATCTTAAAACCAACGCCAACGGTGGCCGCTGCCTGAATGGTTGCGGTGATGACCGATCCCTCTGGATAGCTCGCCAGTGTCGCCATACCTCCGCTGTAGTCAACCCTGCCGACCTGAACCCCGGCGTTGGTTTCAGTGCTCAGGTTTTTATAGAGAGAACCGTCGCGATCAAAATAGGTTTCACCGTTCCATTCAAAGATCACGCTGCCGGGGAGCAGGACGGTATTGTCCATCAAGGGCAGCAGATCAATGGTCAGTTCTGGTGAGGTAATGTTCTCGTTATACGGTGCATGAGCAAGGTTGCTCGCCTGTGCAATGGCCGTAATGGTGCTGCCGTTAAAGGTTTGGGTTTTGGAGGTGTTGGTTACGTCCAGTTTTCGAACGTAACCATTAAACGTCTGCTTGATGACGTATTCAGGATAGCTGTACTGCTCCAACGCCAGAATGTTAAACGCCCCGGTCTGGTAATCAATGCTGCCTGTCACCCCACGCCAGCCACCCGTTGTATCGTCGCTGATTTGTTTAGCCACATTCCGGGTGGTTTCATAGGTTGTCCAGTCATCCTCGTTTCTGGTTTCGCTCGGCACATTGGATAACTGCTCGACCAGAAATTGCAGCTGGATAGAACCGGGAAGCAATGGAGCGCCGGGAATGGTGCCACTCATAACGCCTTGTCCATCAACCGAGACAATCACCTCGCCACCGGCACCTTCTTCATAGGTCAGTTGAATCTCGGTGCCGCTGTCCGGCAGAAAATCCAGCTTAAAGCTCAATTCGCCGGGAGCGTAGTGAATAGCTCCGTTACCATCACCAGTGAGAAGCCCATTGGCCTGATCGGTCAGGGTTTTATTCTCACCAGAGGAAACATACGTCACCGTCATCGAGCCGGGTTTAATGCCGGGTTTCTCGACGGTATGCCGGAAGGTCATATCATCCACAGACACAGAGCCGGTTCGGATAGTGACCTCATCATCATTCTGCGCCACATAGCTAAAGACAATGGCACTGTCAGGATCAGGCA
>NZ_LUKQ02000286.1 GCF_001647025.1 Endozoicomonas atrinae | reverse complement strand
AGTCCTTGTCGGCAGCCATCTTCTGGTACACGGCCAGATTGTTTCTCACCGCTTTGGCCTGCTGCTTCTGCTCGATACGGGCCTGCGCCAGCCGGTCATTGACGGCTGATTGCATACTGGAGATATTACGTTTGCCCTTGATCACCTCCTGGAACTCGCCGGGGGTGATGACGGAAGCGATCCAGCCGGGCGTCAGCTCGACATTCAGGGCCTGACGTTCCTTTTCCAGTGTGGTGACGGCTTGCAGGACGATGCTGTCCTTGATGTGCCTGTCCTGATCCTTAATTTGATCGGCCAGCAGCTTGTATTTGTTTTTTACGTCCTTCGTCAGGCGATCAATGGCCGCAAAGAGCCGGAATATGTCCGGTACTTGTGCCAGTGCTGCCTCCTTCCCATCCTTCAGCTTCTGTTCCGTGGTCTTCAGGAATTTCACAGCGGCTTTGGCATTAACAAAGTCCTGATCCGTGACCAGTGCGGATTTTATGGAATTAAGGCAGTGGTGTACCTGTTCTTCCAACAGGTGCAGATTGGAGCTGGACACGCATCCGTTGATCTGCACCGCCAGAGCCGTGGTGTTCTGAATGACCTCGCCCACCAGTGGCTGTGCCGGTGCTGGCTGGGGCTGGTAGTTGTCGAGGTCTTCCTTGAACTGGTGCCAACCGGCGATCAAGGCCTGACGACGATCATCACGGGTCTGGTAATAGACCCAGCGCAGTTTGTCACGGGTGCCATCAGAGCAGACAAAGATGACGCGAACATTATCCTGTCCAGTCACCAGGAGCTGATGTTCCAGTTGCCAGTAATAGGCAGGTTCTAAGCAATCTCCCTCGATCTGTGCCGCAACTTTCTTGTTCCATAGCTTGTGCTCGAAGATCAGGGTGCGATCCAGATCAAGGCCGTCAAAACTGGCCAGCAGAGGCAGGCCGTCAACATCACGGGTGCCAGTGACCGGGAACAGTTGTTTCATTTCCTGTTCTTCAATGAGTGGACGGGCCAGTGCTTCAGCGGCGTGTCCATCATCAAAACGCTGTTGCTGCTGTGGGGTTACTTCCTCGGTGCTGCCCGTGGCTTTTTCATGGAGAAGCCGGTCACGGGTTTTGAAGGGGCTATCCCCCATCATGGCCACCGCTTCACTGGCGGTGAAGTGTTCCCGGCGCAGGGTCAGCCACTCAGGGCTGCCCTGTCGAACGTTGATCAGTTGCATTGGATTATCCTTTGTATTGGATGGACTGGAGGCATTGGACTTGTTCAGGGGTTGCGGGGGCCTTGCTGTTGATACTGGTCAGAATCTCGTCCACGGAGTTGCGACCGGATTCTATTCGGGTGGTCCAGTCTGGCAGGTTGCGCTGAAAATCATCCTCCGGGTAAGTGGATGCCTTCTGTTGTGGTATGTCCGGTGAATAGCCGTCCATGTCTTCGTCGGTGCAGGCCACGCCGAGGATACCCACCAGTGCGATCCGCTTCAGGTAGGTGATGGTAGAGGATACCTGTTGGATGCCGTTTTTATTGCCGCTGGTATCAATAGGGCCTGTCACTACGTTGTTGATGCTGTGGCCTGATACGTGGCTGACGGTGCAGGTTACCGATATGGAGGGGCCTTCCTGCTGTTGTTCAAACCAGTAGCTGAGCCCGAATTTATGCAGTACAGGTTTTACTGCTTCCACCACATCATCCAGTGAGGCGTAGCTGTAGGACATCGTGCTACCGTTACGGGTCGGGAAGTTGGCCTGTTTGCTGCGCCTAACCTTGGGCATTTCGCTCTGGAAGGCAGCAAAAGCATGGTGGAACTGTTGCTTGGCCAGTATGTGCTGGCCCTGTTCGTACAGTTTTATTACCCGTTCCAGGGTTTCGATGTTGGCGTTCTGTTCCATTGCCCGGTTGAGAAGCAGGCCGATTTCGCTGACCGACTGGGTGTCTGGCGCGGTCATGGGCATGGCTCTCTGGGGCATCATCGGTTGCTGTTCTTTCTTTTTAGTTGGCATTACGCAAGCTCCTGTCACGTAAAACCTGAGAGCGCCGACTAAGAGCCCTATCGCAGATATCAGCGGTTAAGGTGGTCACTATATTGCTGGCAATTTTTTCGTTCAGCTCATACCAGTCATCTACAGGGATAAAGAGAACATCCTCTATTTTCTGGCGCTTGAACCATGACCCCATGGTTTCTCTGATGACGGTGTGAATTTGTTCGCTGGTCATGGATACGGAAATGCTATTAGCGATTTCATCCACCAGATTGAGGAACACAGTCAGGTCGTACATCACCCTTAACTCTTTTAGCCAGTCGCTAACACTGTGAAGCACGGATGCGTGTAATTGGTTGGTGTTATCCATGGCAATAACCTCTTTCTATTGCGTAGTTACGGATATCCCGACCGGTCAGACGGGCTTCTTCGTTGTGGTCGCAGGCATAAGCCAGGTGGTGTACAGCCAGCAACCTGAAACCCTGTTGAGGGTTAAATTCTTCAGTGATGAGGAAGTTGAGGAAGCGGTAAAGGTTGATGGTGCCGATGCCGTTTACGGTGCAGGCCGACTGGCTGTCGAGTTGATCTTTCAGGTTGGTTTCGATAGCTTCCAGCTCGGACTCAATAAACCGGGCCAGTGCCTCTTTGTGGTCAGCGGCATTCTGAATGCCATAGGGGTCTAGACGTACTGCGTCCATTGAGTTGCCTTTATGTTTAATTAAATTGTTATCTTTGTTTACATAAAAGATAGCAAAGCTAATATAGCTAACATTATCGTATTTAGTAATTAAAAATTATATTGTGATTGTTAAAAACTATTGATGCTGGTGTGCAAGGCTTAGGGGCGGGAATGAAGCTGAAGAAATGGCTGGAAAGGCTGCCGGAGGACTTACAATTGGTAGTCGCTGAAAAAAGCAGAGACAGTTTGTTAACACTGGTTAACGACCTCCCCATGGGAAAGGGATGGTCAAGATTTACCCGTACGGTCGTTGCTATAACCAATGGATTTCAAGTTGCTACGTGGTGGTAAATGAGCGAAGCCATGGGACATAGAAATACTATGTGACAATGGTGAGCGAATGCAGCCAACAACGTAGCAACTTGAAAGGCGACGGGTAAATACACCGGAAGTGACCAGACAGGCCGAGCAGGTGACCAATCTGGCCGCCATAGGGCAGTCCAGACTTACTGGCTGGTTAACTTGGGGAGCTGGTGCTGGCGGTGTTTCCAATTACGAAAAGCTGGTCAAAGAAAAAAAATCGGTGAAGCCGGATTTTGATAATGTTGCCAAGCTCTACTGCGATGCCCTGAATGGGCTGATGCGGGAGGATGACAAGCAGATTGTCGATGGCCGCTGCATGAAGGTATATGGGCAGCAGCCGGGTGTATTGGGGCTGGACTAAAGGGTGGTGAAGATGGACACCGCTTTGCCGCGATAGATTTTTTCCAGTGGCCCTTCGTAATCAATGGCCAGCATATTCTGGTAAAACGGGTTGATAACCAGCAGGCGGTGGTACTGCCCTTCGGCAGGACGCCAGACCCGTAACCGCAGCTCGCCTTCGTACTCGATCAGGATAATGTCACCGGGTTGAGGAGCAACGGTGGTGTCGATGCGAACGGTACTGCCCACTGGAATATTTCGGTGTTCGCCATCATGGGGATTGAGCATGGCATCACTGGTCATGCGGAGCAGATACCCCTGACTGTCCTTTTTCAGGATGGTGATACCGGTGTTTTCGGATGTGGTTTGTTCCCTGGCTTCCAGGTCCGCCATTGCCTGAATGAACTTGCCAACATCAACTCCGGGAATTTTTTCAGGTGCTTCCTCGCCGGTTTCCAGCCAGTGTGCCGTGACCCCTAGAATGTCGGCAATGATGTAGCGATGCATTGGCTTAGGGGAACGCTTCCCACTCATCCAGTTACTGAACGATGCCCTGGAACAGGGCACCCGCCTTGCGATGTCGGCATCGGAAAGTTTGAGTTCAGACGCCCGTTGTCTTACCCGTTCTGCCCAGGTTGTCACGTTCTTATCCTTACTTGTCTGATAACCGGTTTTATCCATTGTTTACTGATTGTAAACCAGCCAAGAAAAGAAAAAAGCAGCAGGTACGATGGCAGACAGGCTCTGGCCATTTGGTTGTTTCGCATAGTTCGTTATCAAAATATTCAAGGTGTTAGCAAGTTGAGTTGTTTGTTTACAAAGTTAGCTTTTGAATTTACCGTGAATGGGTAAATCAAAAAAAGCCTAAAGGAATAAACAGTGACCATCCCATTGCAGCCCCACCATAACCTCCAGACCACCCGTGAAGCCTCCGGTGTCACCCTGAACGGAATGGAAGCCATGATCGGCATATCGGCGTCCAACTGCGCAAGGGGGAATAACGGCCAAGTGACCGGTGTGACATGTTCCACGGAGACGGGCCGTCTGCCGGAAAAAGAGTATAGCGAAAAGGTTCCGCCCCGTGCAGTGGCGACCCTGATAAGGGATGGGGTTGAGTTCACCATCGAACAGGACGAGTGCCACCTGATCGGCATCGCATTGCAGGCCAAAGGAGGTGGCGCGTGATAGACCCGGTAGCTGAAGGAGTAAATCCGAACCCGTTGGCATGGAATGAGATTTCATGGCCGGTTAAGGACAACCCACCACTGAAGACCAATATTGAGTTTGTTGAGTATCTCAAAGACCAGTTCCCACTGATCGCAGATCACATTGAAGACCACATGATCAATGCGTTCCATTACATGATTGACCGCTGGGATCAGCCGGGCTCACGGGGCAATGTGTTCAACTTTATCGAAAAGTGGATGTCCCGTAACCAGGAGCAGGTCCGCAAGATTGACCGTTTCTTTCCGGGGGCGAATCAATGAAAGACTTTGGCAAGGTGTCCTCCCGGTTCTGGATCAGTGACGATGTTGAGCTGTTGTCAGACGAAGCCAAGCTGATGGCTTTATACCTGCTGACCTGCAGGCACTCGAACATGGTGGGCATTTATCGCCTGCCCCTGAACTACATTGCCGCCGACCTTGACTGGGACGTGGCGAAGGTTTCCCGAACCCTCTCCGAACTGACGGCGAATAACTTCCTAACGTATGCCGAACGGCAAAAGTACGTCTGTATCCATAAGTTTATGGAGCACAATCCGGCAGACAATATTGCCCAGATGGATGCCCGGTTAAGGGTGCTGCGCAGTCTTCCTGCTGCCGTGGTTTCTGTCCTGCCTGCCGTAGTGGATGTGATGCAGGTGACGTGCGTTAAAGCCAGCAGTATCAAGCCCTCGAAGGACACTGGTGGATTAATTGAAGACGTTCGGAGGTTGTTCGGGAGTTGTTCGGAAGAAGTTCGTCCAGAGAATAAGAGAAATAGAGAACTAGAGAATAGGTTAAAAGAATACGTGCAGTCTGACGACCGCACGACCCCCAGGACGGGGGAAGTGCCATCAAGTGTCGGGAGCACGACTGGTACACCTGAATCGCCCACGGCAGTCCCTGAGAATAAACCGGAAAAAATCGCAGTGCCCTATGCCGGGGAATTTGAGCAGTGGTGGCAGACCTTTCCCAAGCGGGAGGGCAAGAAGGGCTACAAGCAGAAAACCTTCAGCAAGTACCAGAAGCTGATCCGGCAGAAACTGTTTACCCCGGAGCAACTGCTGGCCAACCTGCAAGCCTACGCCCGGTACTGTGACGAAATCGGTCAGACCGGCACCCAGTACGTGATGACCACGGAACCCTACCTGAACAACCCAGACAACCTTAAGAATCCATGGACGGTGAATTATGCGGCAAGGCAAAGAGCTGGCAGCCAGCGCAGTGCGCTCGATCAAGTCATCGAAGCCAACCGGGAATACCTCCAGCCTGAACCGGAGTTCGCAGAAACCACAGGGTACGACCTCCAGGACGGGGGAAGTGCCACCAAGCGCCAGGAGCGCGACGGGTATAACCCCGAAGCTGATCGCGGAGCTGTTTTCGACCATGACGGGCCTGTACGGCGCGAAGTGGACGAAGGAGCACGGCCTGGCGGATCGCACGGGGGCATGGCTGAACACCCTGAAGGATTTAGACCCGAAACTGCTGGCTCTGGGCATCAAACGGTGTCAGCAGGAGAAGGACTGGCCACCGTCAGCCCCGGAGTTTCTGAGGCTGTGCCAGCCGAAACCTGAGGAGATCGGACTGCCCCCGATGGCGAAGGCGTGGCTGGAGGCCAACGACGGCGCAGGTTCGCCCAGTCACCACCCCTGGAGCCATCGGGCGGTGTATCTGGCGGGGAGGGAGACGGGCTGGCATGAACTGCGTTCTGCCCTGACCGCTCAGGAGCAGCGGGACGCGAAGGTGCGGTTTGCCAATGCCTATCAGGCGC
>NZ_LUKQ02000285.1 GCF_001647025.1 Endozoicomonas atrinae | reverse complement strand
GCGATGTACTGGGGAATATCTACACCGATGTGCATCCGGACAACAAGATCGACGGCGGTGGTACCGGTGTGGTGGTGGATAAGACCAATGTGCTGGATTACATCGTCGATATGGGCACGCTGCTGGATGAGAAAAACATCCCCGAGTCCAACCGCTGGCTGGTACTGCCACCCTGGGTGTGCGGGATGATCAAGAAGTCCGAGCTGAAAGATGCCTCTCTGGCTGGTGATGGTACCTCCATCATGCGTAATGGCCGACTCGGGATCATCGACCGGTTCACGCTGTATTGCAGTAATAATCTGGCCACTGCGTCGGGAGTGACTCAGTGCCTGGCGGGTGTGAAAGATTTCGCCGGGTTTGCGTCGCAGTTTATCAAGCATGAATCGCTGACGCTGGAGAAGCACTTCGGCATGGGACACCGTGGCCTGCAGGTGTATGGCTATAAGGTGCTGAAGCCGGATGCGGGTGTTCTGCTGGCAGCGAAGCGTTCTTAACTTTTATCGCTGCCCGCCGCCCGCTGCCCGCTTCCCGTACAAGACTCCATTTGTGGTGCTTTTGCGGGGTGCGGGCGGCAGGTAGCGGGAAGCGTTTTTCAGAGGAGCTGAAAAAATGGCATTTAACCTGGAAACCTGCCGCAGCAAAGATGAACTGGAATCGTTTGCCCGGCAGATGTTTAACGTGGAGCTGGACAAGCGCAAGAAGCTGGATGAGTTAAAAAACGAAATACGTCAGCTGATGAACGGTGGCGAACCACTGGAACAACCGGAAGAGCAGGAAGAATTGGAAGCGCCGGAGGTGACTGAGGTGTCCGCCCCGTCGGTTCAGACAGCGCCAGCATCGCAACTACGCCATCGGAAGCCATTGCGGTTTGTACTGAACAAGAACAACCACAGCGTCTTTATCTATAACCCGAGGCTGAAGAAACGAGTAGGCGTGGATCTGGAGTTCTGTGATCAACAGGGTAACCGGCTGTAGGTGATGAAGGTTACCGAGATCATCCAGCGGGTTCGCGACCTGCTTCAGGACAACGCTGCCGTTTCCCGCTGGACCAATGCCAACCTGCTGGATGCCTATAACGAGGCGATACTGGCGGTGGTGCAGAACCGGCCTGATGTGAACTCGCAGTTACTGGCCTTTACCTGTCAGCCTCAGGCGGCGCAGTCGCTGCCGCCTGGCACTTACCGGTTGCTGGATATTGTGGATAACCCATCCACAGGCAGAACAGTGATCGCCACCACCCGCAGCAGCCTCGACAGTCTGTTGCCCAACTGGACGACAGCCACCGGTACGGATGTGGAACAGTTTGTCTACGACCAGAAAAGTCCGTCCGTGTTTTATGTGTACCCTGTGCCCCCGGCGGATCACCCGCTTAATCTGCTGGTCAGCCAGGCACCCGCACGAATAGCCATTACCGATTTTGACACGGATACCCAGTTATTCAGTCTGGATGAACTGTGGATCAACCCGGTGATCAACTACATGCTGTTCAGGGCATTCAGCATGGATATGGAGACAGAGGCCAATATGCAGCAGGCGCAGAGTTATCTGGCCATGTTTGCCAATGACCTGGGGCTGAAGTGGAATGTAGATCAGCTTTTCCGGCAGATGCTACAGGGCAAGGTGGAGGGGTAGTACTGAATCAAGAGGGAGATAACTAAAAATTGAACTTTTGTTTCAATTCTGTGTCTGTTTGGAAATAGAAATTATTTTAAAGTAGATGGAGATAGCAATGAGTTCTATATCAGGTATCGCCTCATCCATAGGCAGCGCTTGTAAAGCAGTGTTTGATTGTGTCACTTACCCATTTCGATGGGCTTTTAATCGGACAGTTTCAGTACTTTCTTCTGTTAAAACGTATCTTTTTGGGGCATCTAAACCTGAGAGCCAAAGCGCAGTACCTCATGAAACACGTGTCAGTGAACGTTCAGTTGGTAGTATGTCAGAACCAACTGTAAGCACAGTTACTTCCGTACCTTCGTCGGATCTGTCAGAGCAAAACGAATTAAAAATAGCGAAAATTAAAGCTCTCGCAACCGATCTGGTGAAGGCAGAGCAAAAAACCGAAGGATTATTAGTGTTTTTGCAAGAGCGGGAAAATCAAAGTACTGAACAACAATTTAACGTCAGGCAGTTAGCTAACAAAGTTACTGACCTAAAAAAACTACACAGAATTGATGAAGACTTGGATAATGACGTCGTTATTTCACCAGATGTTGTCAAAGACAAAGTAGCAGATGTTTTTAAAGTATTGAAGGAAGCTGTCAGCCTTATACAAAAAGATAATTTGAAGACATTGTTGGATCAAAAGCGTTTAGAAAAACTTGATGCACTACTAATCGATATTGACAATGCAAAAGCCAAGCTAAGCGATATATAGGCCAGAAAGGCAGGCCGTAATAATGACCACAATATTTCCAAATGGAATTGTTATAACTTTTGTACTTTCCTCAATTGTGTCGAGGGCATAAGACCTTTTTCCCAAGGACAGCATAGACCATGGAACTGGACGCCTACCTTTCCCGTATACGCCCGTATGCCAAGGGCTGCCCGGATCAGGTGATCCGCAATTACCTGATCATTACCCTGCGGGACATTTGCCACCGGGCCAATATCTGGCGGCACAGTGACAAGCTGTTTATGGTGAAGGGCATTAAGGACTACCCCCTGACTGCACCCACTGGCAGCGAGATAGCCACGGTGCAGAATCTCCTGCGGGAAGACGGCACCCGACTGGAAAGCCGTGACCTGCTGCCGCCTTACCTCGCTTCCGGTACCCCTTATTACTACCGCCATTTTGAAACCGCTGCCCTGAGCGTTGCTCCGATCCCTGACAAGAATGTCATGCACGATATTGAGCTGACATTGATGCCTTCGTTTGCTGCCACAGAAGTACCGGACGAGGTGGGCAACCTGACCCTTGAGTTCGCCTGCTGGGGCGTACTGGCGGATTTGAAGATGATGCCCGATGAGCCGTGGACAAACCCGCAGCTTGGTGAGGTGAACCGGCAGAAGTACGAACGGGAGCTGAATAAAAAACGCATCCGTGGACTGGTGGGCGTCAGTGGTGGTGAGCAGTCGGTGACCCGCAGGCGGTTTGTCTGATGGCCATTCCTGCTTCCACCACCCTGCCTGCCTTTATCCGGGGTGACAGCTATTCCGTGCCGGTGTCGTTCAGTGGTGAGGATGGGACGTCGCTGGACCTGACCGGATGGACGCTGATCTTCACTCTGAAGTTTCACCGGATGCAGCCGGATGACGAAGCCGTGCTGCAAAAACGGATGGCGGTATCCGGCACGTCGGCGGTGATGTACCTGGCACCGGAAGAGACCAATGAGCTGACCCCCTACCGTTACGAGTTTGATGTCCAGGTCACCACGCCCGATGGTCAGGCGGTGTCGACGGTGGCCATCGGAACGGTTGCTGTTCAGGCAGGCGTCACCCACGCATTGAGATAGGAGCCCGCGATGGCCAACGAGACGACGGTGGTTGCCACCCTTGGTAACGGCGTGGCCGTGGTGGCTGCCCAGCAGCAGAGCATTGCCGAAGACCGACAGGCGATCGAGGAAGCCCTGGCCACGGGGTTGCCACAGATCGAAGAGGCAGTGGGGCGTGCTGATGCCCTGTCCAGCTCGCTGTGGGCGATGACCACGGAAAACCGGCAGCTGAACAGCGACATCACCCAGCACCATGGCGATATCCAACGCTGGCACGATGCCCATGAGGCCGACAAGTTGCAACTGACCGCCATGAAAAACGAGATGGAGGTATTGCATGACTCGGTGGCAGACCTGGTGAACCAGAGCCCTGCTGCCAATGTTAATGGCGGTTATTTCTGACCGCTTTTTCCCCTGAACCGTCATAGATAGACAGGAGCGTCAACCATGGCGAACACCATTCAGATCAAACGCAGTGCCATTACCAACACCCCGGCCAGCCTGGCGGAAGGGGAGCTGGCCTACTCGGAAGCCTCCGGGTATCTGTTTATCGGTGAAACCGATGGCTCCGTGACCGCCGTTGGCGGTGAAACGGTGGTCACCAAACTGGCCGGGATCGACGATAACGCCAATAACTACAGTCTGCCCACGGCCTCGGGAGCGACCCTCGGTGGTATCAAGGTGGGTACTGGTCTGGCCATTGATGGCAGCGGTGTGCTGACCGCTACCGGTTCCGGCGGATTGAATGAGGCGCAGGTGGATGCCCGGGTTCAGCTGGGTGTGGATGCCATTGTGGCCGGAGCCCCGGCAGCGCTGGATACCCTGAATGAGCTGGCGGCGGCACTGGGGGATGACCCCGACACCATCAGCAACCTGACCACCCAGATCGGCACCAAACTAGCCAAGTCCTCCAACCTGGCGGATCTGACCAACGCCGCCACTGCCCGGAGTAACCTGGGGCTTGACAGCATGGCGCTTCAGTCTGCGGCCAGTGTCACCATTACCGGTGGTTCGGTGAACGGTGTGGTGCTGGATGGCGGCACCTTCTGATCCGGCAGCAACAAAAGGAATGGGCCTGTGTCCAACACCATCAAACTGAAAAGCTCAGCGACACCCGGCAAGGTCCCGCTGTCGTCCGATCTGGCGTCGGGGGAGGTGGCGATCAATACCGCCGATGGCAAGCTGTTCGCGCTGGTGGGTGGGGTGGTGACCTCATTAACCGTGCCACCGGATCATATTCACACCATTGCTTCAGTAGAGAGCCTTCAGGACATTATTACCGACCTGACCGCACGGATAGAGGCATTGGAGAGCCAGGGCAATAACGCAGAGGAAGACGATATGAAACTGCTCAGTACGGTATCCCAGTCGGGTGTTTCAGAAATGGTGCTGGACATCGGTTTTGATGATGCGCTTTATGGCGGGTATCAGCTGGTCATTAATAACCTCGGGATTGATGACAACGGTGACTACCGGGAGAAAAAACTGGGCATGGCCTTTAAGCAGTCCGATGGCTCCTGGGTAACGGGGTACGGCTGGGCCAATACCTCGGTGATCAAGAGTGACGGGTATACGCTGTCGGGTGGCCAATACTCTGGTTATTCCCTAGTGAATGGTGAGATGGAGTCGGTCTTTCTGTCGGGGACGATGACGATCTCCGTGAACCCGAATGGTAAAGGCTCCTTCACTGCGCATCTGGACAGTGGCAACGGTGACCAGTACATCACGGCAACCCTGTCGGCACCGGTGAGTGGCTCGATCACGGGCATCAAGTTCTACGCGGAAGCCATGAACCAGAACAAACTGGTGGGCACGGTTTCGGTGTACGGCCTGAAAAAATAACCCGCCATGAAACTCGATATCACCTCCTTTACCGGCGAAGTCCCCTGGCTGGACAGCCACCTGCTGGAAGACACCCAGGCTGAAGCCGCCGTTGATTGTCGTTTAACCAACGGCAGTCTGCGAGCCTACTATCAACCCGCCGATGAGCAGGCACTGAACGCAACGCCGCAGTCCATCTACCTCTATCGCAACGAAGGCAACCGGTACTGGTTTGACTGGACTGAAGACGTGGATGTGATCCGTTCTCCGGTGGCTGATGATCCCAATAACCGGGTCTATTACACCGGCACGGTCAAAGGTCCCCGCTACACCGATAACGGCCTTGCCCTCAGTGGTGGCAGTGACTACCCGGTCAATGACCATCAGCTCGGTATGCCGGAGCCGGACGTGGCACCCGTGGTGACCCTCAGTGGTACACCACTGGAGGATGCTCAGGCAGTGGACGCCGAAACTCGCTTCTATACCTACACTTGGGTGGATGAGAACGGACGGGAAGGGCCGCCGTCATTGCCCTCTGGTGCGATCAGCGTACTGCCCGGTGAGACTGTCAACCTGACACTGGCTTCAGGGCCGGGTGCGGTTGACATGAACATTACCCACTTCCGGGTTTACACCAGTACGCAGGTGGGCGTGTATCAGCTCTGCACCCAGATCAACTCTTTACAAGGGAATAGCGGCACCGTAGCCACCGATACCCCGGTGGGCGTCACCAGCGTGGTGGATCAAACCCCCTGGGATCAGCGGGGCGGCATCCTGAAAACCATCGGCTGGATCGCGCCTCCCAACAACCTGCAAGGCATGGTGGTACTGCCCGGTGGTGTTGCCGTTGGATTCTCCGGCAAGGAGCTGATGTTCAGCGAACCCTATCACTTGTACGCATGGCCCGCGGCTTACCGGCTGGCGGTGGAGTATGACATCCAGTCACTGGCGGTAGCCGCCAACAGTGTGATCATCGTCACGGACGGTTATCCCTATGTGGCCTTTGGTACGGAACCCAGTGCCATGACCCTGGAACGGCTGGATACGGCACACGCTTGCATCAGCAAACGCAGCATGGTGGATATGGGGGATATGGCACTTTACGCCTCGCCGGATGGGTTGGTGCGTATCGCTGGCG
>NZ_LUKQ02000284.1 GCF_001647025.1 Endozoicomonas atrinae | reverse complement strand
GCTGCTTGTACTGCTTGATGTAGGTGAACGACTCGCTGAAATCGTACTGTGCCCTGGCGCAGTCGTAGAAGCAGGTCAGTTCTATGTTGAGTCCCGTTGAACTCATGTCGAAGTTATTCTTGTACATGGGGGTCTCCTTATAGGTGTTGACGCAGGTTGTCCACGTCCCTGTCGAACTCGTTGTTGCAGTCCCTTAATGGTCTGTGTAAACCGCTCATGTCATGAGCGATAGCGATGAGGATTTGTCGCGGGAGCTTGGTTCCCGTGTGTCTCTGGCTGAAGTCGATAGCGCCTGACCTGAACAGGTGATCAAGCCTGCCGTCCTTGTCGAAGATGTGTCGCTCGAAGTACTTAAACAGGTCATACACCTCACGACGCAGGTCTTCACGGTGTTGTTTCTCGTTGCTCATGGTTGCTCTCCTTACGTGTGGCTTGACCACGTTCTGTCGTCGTTGTTCATGTGATGACCACCGACAATGCGGCCACCGTTGGCGTAGTAGTTGCCGAAGTAGACGGCGTTGTCTCTGTTGTCGTAGCGAACCACGACGTAATGGCTGTTGTTGATGTTGCGGCTGTACCAGTTAGTCATGTCTCGGATGTATGCGCCGCCGTTGTAGGAGCGGAGGAACTGGTCGAACTCGTCGGGATCGTGGACAGCAAGGAAAGAGCTGCCGTCACCGAACGGGTCGTACTCTGGCGAGAGCATGTCAGGACGGATGAACCGTACTTCAGGTGGGGTGTCGCTGGTTGAGCCGAGGCTCATGTTTTGAACGAAGTCTTTCAAACGTATGAGGATCATGACGATCTCCTTTTCGTGGTTGCACAAAAAAGCCAGACCGTATTTGATCTGGCTGAGAGGGTTCCCCTAATCCCGTGGGTGAATGCCAATCCGACCCAGTGAGGTGGGATCAGGGGAAAACTGAGAATTTGGTAAGGGGGTTTCCCCTAATAGCGCGGGCGGGTGTGAGTGTGTTCCCGAACAACGAACGTCGTGGATCAGGAGTTGGTGGTAGGTTCGTCCCAGTTGATAGGCTCTCCTTTCACGTACTCGATGATCTGTTCGATGAACTTGCTGGGGTCAGTGATGTTTGCGCTGTCACGCATGACTCTCAGCACGTAATCAGTGATGTCGTTGGCATTCTCGTCGAGGACTCTACCTGTGTCCGTGAGCAGGACACGCAGCGGGTAGAAATCCACCTCGTCGTCGCCCTCTTCACGTTCACCGGCTGCGATCTGTTCGCGGTAGTGGTTTACCAAGTCCTGAATTTCTTCTTCGACTTCCTCCTTGCTTGCGTGGATGTAGACGCCAATCTCTGACATCGAGAATGAATCCCCGCACAAGGCGGGGATGACTTCGAACCATGCGGGTTTGATTTTCATTCGTCATCCTCCATGACTTTGTTGATGATGGATTCCATCGAGAAACCAATCAGGTGGATCATCGTATCGTTGATGATCTTTTTGTTTTCATCACTACTACCGAGCCACCACATGAACATACGATTCATGCTCTTTGGCCCCTCGGTATCGTTCACTACACAGTCATAAATGTGATCCCATAAGGTGCTGTCCCAGTGGTCGGCTTCGATAGCTGATTTGAGTTGTTCGATTTTTTGTTTCATTCTTCGTCCACCTCTACGTCAGTCAGTGTGTAAACTTCACACCATTTTTTGTGGCAGTCGTCGCATTCTGCGTTGTAGTACTGGCCTGTGCTGTGATAATCGCCTGCTATGACAGATAACTCAGAGCTTCCACAATACGGGCAGTAACGCCCTCTATTTGCGATGTATTCTTTCTTTTGTTGGTCGTTCATAAGTACCCTCCAAAGTCTTCGAGTTTTGTCAGTCGGTATTTCGTGGCGTAGTACTCGACGCATTCTTCGGGTGCTTCGCCAGCTTCGTAGGAGTCCTTGAGCCTGCGATAGTCGCCCGTTACCTCACGGGCTTCGATGTTGTAGGTCTTCAAGGCGTAGTCGTTGGCTTGCTTGAGCCATTGTGTGAAGGTCATTTGTTGTTCTCCTTGTTTCAAGACCAGAGGGTCACGTACCTGTGTCTGCGAAGGGACTCTAGCGTGATCCAGTCAGGCTGATTCAATGCGTTGAGTAACTCTCCGATTTGAAGTTCTTCAAGGTCGTTGATGTCGATGATCGCGGCTGCGTCACCTTCCTTGGTGTAACAGGGCAGGTTATCCATAACCCAGTCCAGCACATCGAGGTGAACTTGATATGTGTCAGGGCAAGGTGTGAAGGGTTTAAACTCGCAAGCCTTGTCATCAAGTAACAGATGCTTGGTTTCGTAAAGTTCGGATTGATAGTTTTCGCCCACCAGATAACAGAACGAATCTACGTAAGGCCATTGTTTTGCTACGTGATTCAGGTAATAAACATTACCTTGGGTGAAAGGTTGATCGGCATCGGAGCGAGTACAGATCAGGGCTTGTCCGTTGTGAATGTGTTCTTGTTTTAACATGATGTGTTCCTCTTGTTGTCGTATCAGTCAATATCACAGTGCAGTAGTTGGCAAATGTCAGACGTGTCCTCCTGCCTTGATGGTGTCGATGATCTTCCTGAGTGGGCGTGGCTTGAAGTTGATGTCACGTTCGATGGACATACCGAAAGGGAGCGTGACGCTCTGGAGTTCAGCCAGTGAGACCGTGCCGCACTCGGCGAACATGGGATTGCCGTCGGTGACGAAGGCCATGAAGATGTCGTCGTCGAGACGTTCGTAGACGTACCATGTGTGGCTACCGCAGGGGTTGAACCACTTGCAGATGACGGTGATGTCGTCGATGGGTGTTTGTGACAAGTCGCCGGTCTTGGCGAACTGGTTTTCGATGGCTTTTGTGAGTAGTTTCATGGTGTTGTCCTCCGTGGACGTTTGTTTTGGGCACAAAAAAACCAGACCGATTGATCTGGCTGATGGATTTCCCCTAAGAACATGCGCGGGTGCTCGTGTTAGATGTAACCCAGCTCTCTCATTGCTTCCTCGTACTTGTCCGAGAGTGATATGTCACGCAAACCCAGCAGGTAGGCGAGTTGGGCGATCATGATCGTTATCTCTGGCGGACAGTCGTCAGCTTCGAGGGCGATGTTGTTCTCTTGGCAGTAGACAATCGCTTCGTGGATGTTGCGGGCGATGAGTTGACGGTTGACCGCGCCGTCGTAGCAGGCACGAGCCGCACCTTGGAATTGTTGTGGTAGTTTCATAGTGTTTCTCCTGTGTTGAAGTCCCATTCGTGCAGTGGATTACTCGCGTCCATATCCTCGCCTGCTTCGTCAGCACCGAGCAGGTAGACGGCGTTGTCGCTGTGTTCCCATAACATGAGCGCCTCGCTGTAGTCGTGGCCTCGTAGCTCGATGAGCAAAGCGTCAGGGTGATCGTCGGTGATGTTGATACATGCGTCCTCTGGCCAGTCACGTTCAGACTTGAATGTCCTGATGTCACGGGTGTTGTAGTGACCGTCACCATCGAGCGGCGCGAGGCTGAACCATACGCCGTCATGCTGTGTTGACTTGATGGCCACGTACCAGCCATACCACCAGAGTTCGCACACGTCGAAGACGCAGTACGCCTGCTGGATGGTGTTGTGGATGTTCGTCAGACGAACGAGTGAGATGTTTTTCATAGCGCGTTACCTCGCATTTTTCGTGGACAAAAAAAATCCCCGCACGAGGCGGGGAGTGGTTACGCAGGTGGATTACCCGAACACTGCGAGCAGTTTGTCCAGCTTGGCTTCAAGCGCGTCGATTCGTGCGTCTGCACTCACGGGCTTGGCTTGCTCAGGCTCGACGAGACCGAGACGACGCTCGGCTTCACGCAGGTTCGCGACCTTGAGCGGGTCTTTGATCATGCCCTTGTTCATGCGGGTGATCGCGGCCTTGGTGGTGCGTGAGTCCATGAGTTTCATGACGTCAGCCTCGACGAAGGCGACGGTCAAGCCGTCGAGCTGTGCGTGGTTCGCACTTGGCTTCGTGGCTTTGCGCTTCGTGGATTTCTTGGGCTGCTGCGGAGCAGCAACACCGGCGATCGCGTTGATCTCATCGCGCAGGGTGGCGATGGGCTTGCCGGTCATGGCTTCGAGCGCCTTCAGGCTCGGGAACGTGGGCTTGCGACCCTTGGCTACGCGCTTTGCGCCGTTCTGGAGCATGTGCTCGACGGCAACGGTCTGGTCAACCTCGCCTGACTGCACGAGTGCGGTGATTTCTTTCGCGGTTTTGCCGTGTAAATTTTCCATGGGAATAACCTCTCTGGTTTGCCGGAATTGGCACAGTGGTTTCCCCTATATATGCGCGTGAAACATAGTTGTTTTTACTGTGAACACTCTCACGAAGCGAAAAATCATCTGTCACGACGCGCACACGTTACTACTGCACTTCGTACGAAGCGGTTTTTGGTAGGAAAAACAAGGGGTTATGAAATGTGAGTGAGTACTAACGTATTTTTTAACCGCAAACTGTTACAATGTAACATATAAATTTTTGTTTATATGAACCGTATCTAGGTTCCGAGCATTGTTTAAAATCAATGACTTAAAAAAAGTGGACGACCGGACAAAGAAAAAGCCATACAAGAAAGGGGGGGGGCAGGGTCGTTTCGCCGTTAGGAGTCCCAGGAATTTCCACTTTCCGACCCCGCGACAATTTTTAGCAAATTTCAAAAACAGGTCTAAAAAAATGCCGCACGTAAAACCAGAAGACATCGGCCCGATCAACTTACCGGACGAGAACACCGAGACGCCTCAACAACCTGGCGACACAATCAAACTCCCTTACCGCGAATCCCGCTACAAACAGTCCCAGCAATCCCGCAAAGCCAAGAATCGCGACAAAACCGGACGCAAGGGCCGCAAAACCATCTCCGAAAACAACAGCAAAGCCCTTCTCGAAAAACGAAAACTCGACATCGAAGAGAAACAGCGCAAGCTCGACCAGCAAAAAGCCAACGAGGAACACGTCGCCAAGCAAATGATGGCCGTACAAGCCCGTCTTCTGGCCAGACCCGTATCTCCCGAAGACGTTGCCCGCATTCGTACCGACCTCCATAACATCGTCGTCAGCGAAACCGAACGCGCCCGCCTCTTCCTCGAAGGAAAGTCCGAGTGGAACAGCAATCAAGTCCGCCTCTACGGCATGTTGCTCAATAAAGTCATGCCGGATTTATCCCAGAAGTTCACCGAGGTCTCTATCGAACACCGCAAAGTCGATGAACTCTCCCGCGACGAACTCGAAGCCATCATCGCCGAAGCCGAGGTCGTCCCAGACGACGAATAACCCAGGAGAACCTGTCATGGACGACAACGTAAATCACCCGAAGCACTACACCCGCCACCCCTCTGGCATCGAATGTATCCAGATCACCGAACACATGGGCTTCAACCTGGGGAACTGCCTCAAATACCTCTGGCGATGCGACCTCAAGCACGATGCCATCGAAGACCTGCACAAAGCCCGCTGGTATCTCGACCGCGAAATCCAGAAACGGGAACGAAAAAAACTACAAGAAACCGCACAGGTACCGGCACCATGAACACCGACATCACTCGCGACATCATCGAAGAACAACTCGCCTCCATGGGCGTCGTCGCCACTCTCTTCGACGGCCTTGAAGCAGCCCTGGTTGGCTTCGTGGATACCGGAACCGAACAATGGATCGCCATCTACGACGAGGAAGCCTGCCTTGAAGTCTTTGAGTCCCAGGGCATGACCTACGAAGACGCCATCGAATACTTCGAGTTCAACGTCCGTAACTGCCACACCGGCGATTACACCCCTCAATTCATCACGCCGGTCAGACGCTCATGAAAACCATCATCCACGTCAACCAGCACGTCATAAAAAGCAACCACAAGCACGACGAGCGGGAACCTCCGCTCACCGTCAAGACCTACAAGGACAACACCTACGCCCATCAAGTCCACATCTCTGGCCCATGCGACATTATCTACAGCCCAGACAAGCCCCTCTCATGCGGTGCCCGCGTCTGGATACAAACCGAATCCGAAGTTATCCCCATCAAACTCTCCACACAGGAACACGACCATGACCGTCATTAACCGCGAGAAGAACGGCATTCCCTCAAGCCTTACCCCTGAAGAGTTCGGCCAGCACATGAACATGCTCAACCTGGACGACATTCCGCCAGAACGCCGGAAAATGGCCATCATCGACCACATGATGCGGGTAGCAGCCAGCAACATCACTGACCCGATGGCCGCCGCCGAACTTTCTCAGGCGTGGCTCTCCCGTAAAGCCAAACGGTAACGCATGAAAATCAGCCGCAAGGATGCAGCGAAACACCTCCTGAAACTCCGTGCCGCCGAGGAATCCTACCTCGGCTACATCAATCTCAGGTACCCCGACTTCGAGCTAACAAACTTCCAGAAGCTCATCATCCTTGCCCTTGATCTGGCCGAGAAAGGTCAACTCAAATCCGACTTCATCGACGTACACGTCCACGGCAAGGCACCCAACCCCGAGGCAAAACCCACACGTAA
>NZ_LUKQ02000283.1 GCF_001647025.1 Endozoicomonas atrinae | reverse complement strand
ACGCCATTGACGCTTTCAACCACTGCGGTTGTGGTGTTGATACCACTCTCCCGGAACAGGCCGAGCTCGCCCAAACGACCGGGCTTGTATTCCATCTCATTGATGGTAGCGGTCAGGCTGGTGAGGCTGAACGCATCATCGTTAAAAATATCCATGAAAGCCATGCTATCTCTCCTTAGACAGAGATTGTTTTAAAAGGGAAGTACTGCGAAAGGTTGGGGTTAGGAATTGCGGATAATGATATCCAGACCGGCAAGCTCACCGACCGCAGCGGCTTTCTGCTCGTCGGTAATACCGGCAGGCCATACAAGCAGGCTATCCACGACCTCAGCGAGTCGGGCAATAATCACCCCGTTACCACCGGAGGCGCCGGTTGTCTTGCCAGCGTAGAGCACACCGGCAGCGGTTTCAGTGCCATCGACAGCGGCAGGATCGAGGGGCTTGTAATCGCCAGTAGCGGTTTCCTTGCCAACCACGGTCCCGGGTTCGAGAGCCAGGTTCGCAGCAATGGCAACCTGCTCACGGCTGATGCTGTTGTTGCCTTCGGATACCAGAAACTCAGCAGTGTACGCCGATTCAGTTTTCACACTCATCGTCATAGTCCTTTTATGGGAGGATGAAAGGGAGGGTTATGCCCGGTTACGCTTGCTGTAGATAGCCTGCGTGTCGATAGCGTTGTTGGTCTGCTTCCTGCCCTGCTGTTCGGGAGAGAGTGAATTGTTGATACTCTCATCATTCTCGGTCAGCAGATCAAAAAGCGCGTTTCTCACTTCATCAGCGGATTTGTTTTCCTTGATAAAGTTGGTTGCCATATCCGGCTTGTTTGCCGCCTTGCAGTAATTCTTAATCGTTGCAAAGTCAGCCAGCTTAGCCCGAACTTCATTTTCCGAAAGGTTCTCTTTCAAGAACGCCTCTGTCTTTTCCGGGTAGCCAGCTTGGTTACACAGAGAAGCAATAGACAGAGCATCAACTTCAGGTTTCTCATCCGTTGAGGCCTCCGGTTCATTTTTCTCTGACTCCGGTTTTTCCGGCACTTGCTTATTTTCCGGTTCAGGCTGCTTCCCAAACCCGGCTGGTGCATTGGTAAAGCGGGAGAGATCAAAGCAGGCAGCGGCTTTAATCGGCTCATCAACCTGATCGACCAAGCCAATGTCCAGCGCCTCTTTAGCGGTAAACCATGTTTCCGCTTCCATGAGGGCTTTCATGTCGTCGATGGTTTTCCCGGTTCTGGCGGTGTAAGAGACAGCGATGCTATCCGCTATCTTATCCATGACCTCGGCAGTTTTACGCATGGCCTCTGCGTCACCCTGCGCCCAACCATAGGGGTTATGAATCATCATCATGGCATTTTCAGCGATAGTGACCGTGTCACCTGCCATAGCGATAACACTGGCAATGCTCGCCGCCAGTCCCTCGATGCTGATATGAATGCTGGCCTTGTGCAGACGCAGAGCGTTATAGATGGCAATGCCCTCGAACACCATCCCACCCCGGCAGTTGATACGCACATTAATATCAGAGGCTTCGGTGTCCCTGATCTGATCGACGATGCTCTGTGCCGAAACGCCCCACCAATCATCAATGTCGTCATAGATGAAGAGTTCAGGGGTTTGACCTGCTTCGTTCTTGAAGGCAAACCACTGGCGATTATGAGCCATAGTATTTCTCCCTGTAGTTCATGAGCTCCAAAATGTTTGGATACTTGTTTTCGTCCGTGGCTTTGATGAAATTGATCGCATCATCAAACTGGGTTTCACCATAAAGGTTGGCAATGTTTATGGTGTGGGTTCCTCTCCGCTTGCCTCTCGGTGTGGCATAAATTGGCGATAGCGGATAAGGGCGAATGAATTGCTCGGTATACCGGTTGCTCCATGACCGGATCGGGAACAGCTGCCAGATCCCGTTGGCATTCTGGTATCGCTCACTTTTGATGGTGTTCCCATCGTCAAGACGACGGCCATAGGCGACCATTTTTACCCGGTATTTTTCAGCAAATGCTTTGATGCCTTCACGCTGAAAGATTCGGAACCAACGACTTTTCCTTGCCGACGTCATCGGAAAAATGAACTTTGGATTCTTTCTTAAAAAATCCATGCCGTGTTTTTTCCGTTCAATAAAAATCAGTGGCAGGTTGAATTGATTGCAGTAGCTCTCGATAAATGCCAGATGACAGCGGTAATCGAGTTCCCTGTTGATCACCGCTACATGAGGGAAGCGATAGCCATTCTTTAAAAGGTACTGGCTTACGGCCACCGAATCTTTGCCACCGCTAAACGCCAGTATCCTTGTTAAGTCCATCGTTCACTTCCTGACGTTCGGATTCCCTCGCATCGCTGTCGTATTTCAGTTCCAGCCCATCAGAACGCCGGTTATCCGCTGCAATTTCCTCATCAATCTGTTCGCTGTCATAACCGAGTTCACTGACCACTTCAGAACGGGATTTGAAGCCAGAGCGAACGGCCATCTTCTGTGCCTGCATATCCTGAACCGGGTGCATGTACGGCCAGCCGTGGGCAATCCACTTAACCCGACGATACTCACGCTGCCGGGCTTGGTAGTCAGGGAGGCTAACCGAACCATTGAGCACCGCCATATCGAGCCAACGGTTCCAGACCGGGCGACAGAATTGAAAGATGATCTGGTTATGCTGAATCTGCTGAATGCGTCGGCGGAACTCATTAATGATCAGGCGGAGTGCCCGGTCACTCACACCCGCCATATCCCCGGAAAGAATCTCGTAAGGAATACCAATACCAGCCGCAATCGCCATAAGCTGCTGCTTCATAAAGTTCGGGTAATCCGCAGCGGTGCCGGGTGGGTTGTTGAACTCCACTTCTTCGCCCGGTGCGAGTTCCTGCATAGTGCCAGGTTCCATAGCCACCATCGGGAGGCCATCAGCACCGTACTGGATCGGTTGCCCGGTTAATGGATCAATCGGTTCCTGTTCCGGGGAGGGCTTCTTGATAAAGCCTGTAAACAGGTTGGCTATCTCCTGACGGAGCAAGGTCGCATCATCAAACTTGTCCAGATGAAAGAGTCTGACCAGTACTTGTGACAACAACGGCTGACCACGGAGTTGCCCCGGCCTCAATGCCTCATAAATATGGAGGACATTATCAGCCGGAACACGGACAAGGTTTTCACTGTTGAAAGAGAACTCGGCGGGATGCTCCCGATGGAAGTAATAAGCAACCCGTTTACCAATGCCGTTAAACTCGATACCGGCTTTAATTTCGTGGCCGTTATCCAGCTTTTTGTTGTGACTGACCGGCACATATTCTGATTCGAGAATTTGCAGCTGTAGTGGCACTGACAAGCCATCTTGCAGGCGCCGTGGACGGAGCCGGACAAAACACTCGCCACCCTCGAACATTGAGCGGGTAATCAGAGATTGCTGGCCAGTGAAACTTAACAGGCCATCAGCATCCGACTCATCCGACCAGTGAAGAAACAGCGTTTGCAGTTCTTCCCGGAGCTTATCGTCATCAACCAATGATTTAGGCGTAATGCCACGGCCAATGACATTACTGACCAGTTTATCTATGCCACTGCTCGCCCACGGATCATTACGGATCGCCGCCCTTGACCGGTTAATGAGCTTGGTCAGATCGCTTGTGAGCGCCGTATTCGGAGAGGACGAAGGCGCATACCAGCTTTTCGTCCGCCGACCACTGCCGGCAGCGGTGTAAGCAAGATTGAAAAACCGCCTTGCTACTTTCGTTAATGAGTTCGACAGAAAGCCCATTCTCAAACTCCTTTTGACGAATAGATGCCGTATTGCTTGGGACGCTTCTGCTGCTTGATCAACTCCCGCTCAATCGCCTGCAAACGACGCTCCATTTCGGCAAAGCTGCTGAACTCGACTCTCCGGCCTTCAAATTCGACGACACGGGTATCACGCAGCAACACCGCACGTTTCAGTGCTCGATATTCTTCTTCCGTGAACATGGCTTTTCTCGCTCAGGGCTGTTATCCGTTTAGGTAGGAACTCTTGGAGGATCGCCGGATCGGTCGGCCTAGCTTCTCTTTTTCTTCTTGGCCTTCTTCGTCCAGTGGCGTTTCAGGCGACGGTCGTGAGGATGCCAGTCGTTCGAGATTGATCCCTCGATGCTGCTGCAAGATGCGAATAGCAGCGAGAGAATAGACACGGCAATCCAGCGCCTCGTTTCTCCGGCTTTTGGCATCCCAAGTGAAATAAGGGACACCAAGCTTGTATTTCTTGATCTTTTCTTCAGCGGTTGCCTGTTTGAAATAGTCTTCATCAAAACAGTCCTTGATCGGCCAATGGCAATAACCCGCTCCCGGCTCCAAGATGCGGTAACGCTGATAGATCAGTTCTTTTGCGGTATCCGTCCCGATGATGGTGAGGTAAACACCCTTTTTATTCCGGGTTTTCGGGAAGGTGGCTATCGGTTTACCAGCCTGTGAGCCCCCTTTGATGGGGATAACCCAATCCGCTCCCTGCTTTCGACAGAAGGCATAGACTTCATCGGTAAAGTGACCACCGGAGTCGATGCAGGCCTGCGCTACATTCATCTTGATCCCGTCTTGCCGGGTGTAGCTCTTGCGGAACATATCACCGAGGGCATCCCATATCGGTTGACGGGAAAGGTCGCCGTATAAACGAACGTAGTCGATTGACCAGCTTTCCTCACCCGCACCCCAACCGGTGACTTCAAACTCGATACGATCATCCTGAACGTCACAGCCAATGGTCAGGACTTCAACCCACCAAGGGACTTCTGCCGGGTAATGCTCCCTCCGCTGATAAAGCAGTGCATGCTCGACGGTTTCACCCTTTTCGACCCATGTTTCACCAAGCACCGTATTCGTCCAGTCTTTTAACTGAACCGGGTTTTTCTCTGCCGCTAAAAAATCCTCCACGGCATTCTGCCAGCTGTACCAGCCATTCGGGCTATAGAGTGAACTGAGGTGAAAGCCTGCTACCTTTTCGCTCTTTTCCATCTCTGCTTGCCAGTAGCCATTAGCGAGCATACGAGGCTTGTCTTTCTCAAAATGCTGATGACCGCACCGAATACATTCAAAACGTGTGGTCAAAGGATCCCCGTCATCAAATCGGATTTGTGACCAGACAATCGGCTGGTAATGATCACAGGCATTGCAGGGAACCAGATAGCGACGTTTATCGCTGTCCTCATAAGCGGCTTCAATCTTGCTGGTCTCCGCTATGTTTGGTGTGCTGACCATCAGGATTTTGCGATTACGGCTAAAAGTTGCTGTCCGTTTTATAGCGAGATTGATTGGGCTACCTTCGCCATCAACATCATCGTCATAGGCATCAATCTCATCCATAAACAGGAACCTAGCAGGCATTGAGCGGAGGCCTGCCGCAGAGTTCGCCCCGGTCATAATAAGCACACCGTTCGGGAACTCTTTACTCATCAGGGTATTGCCGCTATCACGGCTTCGAGGGTCTTTTACCTTCTCTTTCAGATCAGGCATTTCCTCGATCATCGGAGCGATACGCTGCTTGGAGGTACGCTTGGCCAGTTCCAGCGTTGGCAGTACATACATCATCGGACCCGGTGTATGGTCGATGACATAGCCGAGCCAGTTATTACCACACTCAGTTCCGCCGACCTGCGACCCTTTCATAAACACCACTTTCTCTATCGGAGACGATGGCGAGAGGGCATCCATGATCTCTTTCAAATAAGGCGTTCTGGCAGTCCGCCACCGACCGGCTTCTTTTGCCGCTTTTGCCGGGAGGACTCTTTTCTTGTCAGCCCACTCGGAAACCGTCAAACGGGTATCCGGTAAGAGCCCTTTAAAGAAGCCTTCAAAGTATGGGGATTGCTCTACTTGCATAGGCGATTTAACACCAGTTCCAGTTCTTCAAAAATGATCTTCCGAACTTCCCCGGCATCGTCCTCTGCTGCAAGCACATCCGCTAACCGATCCGGTATGGCCAACAGTTCATCCCGGATGATCCGACCGGCTTTGAAGGCATCGTTTTTGACTTTGGTCGCATCGGTTAGCTGGCCGCTCCGTTCTTCAAAGTCGAGCTTTGCCAGTTTTGCCCGGAAGGCTTCTCGCATCGTCCGGGCGGTAACGAAATCAACGGCTCCGGGCTGACCACCTGCCGGGAGAATTTCTGCCGGTTGGCTCACTTCCTGTCGTGCTTTTGAGGGACGGTGTTTTGATGGGTCGGTGTTTTTCTCAATGGCTTTTATGGCTGCGGCTGAATCAACCTTTTTATCCACCAGTTTGATAATGCCTTTTTTAATCAGCTTGGTGACATAGCCTCTGGTAAAGCCCTGTTGTCTGGCAAACTCGGCCTGTGAAAGTAGTGCCATATAGTTCCATCCGAGCGTTATCCCTATTTTTTTGGCCGCTTAGTCAAAAAATAAGTGGGTAGGCGGCTGATGACCTATATAAGCCCCGGAACCATAACAATAGCTAACCTATACGGAGGTACTAATTATGAAATCTATAGCTATTTATAATGACAGGGTTCGGCGCTCGCTAATTGATCC
>NZ_LUKQ02000282.1 GCF_001647025.1 Endozoicomonas atrinae | reverse complement strand
ATAGGAATAACAGTACGTCGTCCTTGTTTCTATCGCTTCCATTGTATTTCTTATTGTCATAATGCCTCCTACTATCGTGCATTAATGAGTTATGGGAAGCAATTAAATTGTTCCATGATTCGTGAACCATGCAGCAAGGCAAAGAACTTCTGGCAGACCCAGCGTGCTTGATCAATTCCTCGAAGCCAACGCAGAACACTACGCAGCAGAACAAACGTCAGCCACAGGGTACGACCCCAAAGCAGATTGCGGACCTGTTTGGGACCATGATCGGTCTGTACGGAGCGAAGTGGACACGGGAGCATGGTCTGGCGGATCGGACGGGGCAGTGGCTGGATACCCTGATCGACCTGCATCCGAACCAGCTGGAGCTGGGCATTCGCCGGGTGAAACGGGAGGGGAACGACTGGCCTCCCTCGGCGCCGGAGTTCCGCCGGTTCTGTCAGCCGAAGCCCGAAGATATGGGGCTTCCGGAGATGGCGAAAGCCTGGCAGGAAGCCAATGACCATGCCGGTTCACCAAACCATCACCCATGGTCCCATCGGGCCGTGTATCTGGCAGGGCGGGCGGCAGGCTGGCATGAGTTGCGTTCTGCTGGCACAGCACAGGAGTGTCGCGATGTGAAGGTGAAATTTGCCAATGCCTATCAGGCACTGACCAACCGGGTGTTGAAAGGTGAGCCACTGGAAGAGCAGCTGGCCATCGAACACCGGTTTGATCCGGCGATTTACTCCAGCCAGTTGCAGCGGGAGACCATGAGCGACCAGGGAATTGATCCGCTGGATGGTCAGGGAGCCAGGGCAAAACTGAAGGGGATGTTCTGATGGCCGTTGCTCTGCAGCTGGTGCGCAGTTATCAGCCGCAACCGGTCCTGTTGCCGGTCTCGGCCAACGATGAGGCCTTCGTCCTCAAGCTGAAACCGGGGCAGGTGATCAGCGGCGAGTTTCGTAAGGCACGTAATGCCCTGTTTCACCGGAAGTTCATGAAGTTGTGCCGCATTGCCTATGACGTCTTTGAGCAGCTGCCACAGGCACCGGTGAGGATGGCAGGGTCCAACCAGTGGGTGACACCTCAGCCGGACTTTAACGAATTCCGCTACTGGGCCATGGTCAAGGCCGGTTTTTATGATGTGGTGGGCTATCCGGATGGCAGGGTGCGGGTACGGGCAAAAAGCGTGTCGTTCGTGAATATGGAACAGGTGGAGTTTGAGAAAGTCTACTCCGCCGTGCTGGATGTGGTTCTCCGGTATGTACTGAGCCCCCAGAGGGGATGGAGTCGGGAACAGGTGGACCAACTGGTGGATAGGCTGGTCAATTTCGATTAATGCATGGTGACAAGGAGATCATGATGGGATCATTTTCAGGGTACGAGGAGAGCCCTGCGTTTGATGACGAAAGCCCCTGTCGGAACTGTGCCTGGTATGAGTATTGCCAGAGCAAACGCGCAGCCTGTGGCCGTCTTTTTCAATACGTGGAATCGGGCGAGAACCGTCGCTACCCCAAAAGTACGAGCAGCATGGCAACGCGGGAGGCGCAGGGGAAAGCGCAATTACCGATGTATGACTTTTACTGGGCGTATCCGACTCGTGGTATCTATTACAAAGTGTTTGAAGCGACGTTTAAGGAGGACGTGCTGGCACTTTCCAGAGACATGACACTGACCGAAGCTGCCTTTGAACTGAAGGTCAGCAAAAAGTATCTGGCCCGCAAGCTCAGGGATTGGAAAGAAGCCGATGACCAGTGAAGAGCGTGATTATCTGCAAGCTGTCGCACAACTCGGTTGCATTGCCTGTCGTAAGAATGGATTGCCCGGTACCCCTGCCGAAGTTCATCATCAGCGCAGTGGCACCGGAGCGGGAAGACGGGCCAGTCACTTCGACACCATGCCACTGTGTCCTGGTCATCACCGGTTTTACGACGATGCGATTCATTGCAATGCCACCCTGTTTATCAGCCGCTATGGATCGGAGCAGGCGCTGGTAAAACAGACACGGGACGAGGTGGCGCTATTCCGTCAGAGCTTTATTGGGTGAACATCGAATAAGAACAGAACAAGAGGGACGCCATATGATACCGAAAAATGCCAGCGGATTTTTGATGGGCAGTTATTACAAAGTGGGCAGGCACAACAGGCTCTACTACTGGGATGATGAGTGGAAACGGAGCCGACTCAGTGCCGATGAATTTCTAAAACAGCTGTCTAAGAAAAAAAGCCCCTTTGATACAGAGCATTAGAAGAACAGACAGGAGTGTGACATGTATCTGGTACTGGAACAGGCACTGAAACGGATCTTCGGAACCCCTGAGCTGATGATCAAGAACCCGGGCTGGCATCAGGAAGTGAATTCAGGCTACCGCACTCTGTCTTTGAATCATGAGACCAGCACCCGGGATGAACGATTGGCTGGTGATGGCGCATGCCAGCGTTATCTGCGCCAGACCATGCGACCAGAACTTCATGGCATTCTGATCATTCGTTATGGCGAAGAACATGACCACAGTCGCAGGGTCTCGGCATGGCAGCAAGTGCAACACCATTTTCGCAGCGATGAGCGATTACCGGAACCGATTCGCTGCAATCCAGTCTTGTTGAGACTCTGGATGATGCATGAGTTGCAGCTACCGGAGTTGCGAGGCCGTAAAGGTAAGATCGAGATCAAGGGCAAGAGTGAGCGAACGGTTTATCGCTGGAAGAACGCCTGTCATCGGGTTAGTAATGAGTGGATACATCTGGCGGAAGATCAGGCTCAGGAGATATTGGAGCAGGCAGGTTTACTTCAATACGGCTGGTAATCCGTCATCAAAAAACACAGGTCAGCCCCGTCGGCTTGAAGTTGGATGTCAGTAAATGTACGGTAAAACCTCATGTTGGGGAAGTTCCCGATAACACAATCTCAAGCTTGAAATTCTGTAAAAAAGCCCGGCTCTGATGTCGGGTTTTTTTATGTCCATGGATGGACGGTATCCCGGAAATGTCGGGAGCCATTTTCAGGACATTCCACCGCCAAACTGAACCACTATAAAAAAGGGGCTTCATGTTTCACTTTTCCGCTTCTTCAAAGCGACAGTTGTCGACTTGTGATGAGCGGCTTCAGCGTGTCTTCAATAAAGTGATCGAGCATTACGACTGCACGATTATCTGTGGTCATCGAAGTGAAGCTGACCAGGCGCTGGCATTTGAGAGTGGCAAGTCGGAATTGCAATGGCCTGACAGTAACCACAACGAGCTACCCAGTAAGGCAGTGGATGTGATGCCTTATCCCATCAACTGGTTCGACGATCAACGAGCTGCCCACTTTGCCGGTTTTGTTCTGGGTATTGCCCAGGGGATGGGCATCAAACTGCGCTGGGGTGGTGACTGGGATCGGGATGGTGAAATCAGGGATCACCGGTTTAAGGATTACCCTCACTTTGAGCTGGTGGACGATGATTAACCTGAACCCGATGGCAGGGATAGCCAAAGAGCTGATGGGTGGACTTGATGCTTTGTTCACATCCGATGAAGAGCGGGCCAAAGCTGAACTGTCGTTGAATCATCAGTTGCAACAACCCCATATCCTGCAGGCGATGGCCACTATCGAAGAGGCCAAACATCCCTCGGTCTTTGTCTCTGGCTGGCGGCCTGCACTGGGTTGGCTCTGTGTATTGATTCTGGCCTGGACCTGGATTGTTCGTGATGCAGTGATCATCGGTTTGATGCTTGTGGATAAAACTGAAGTGGTTCAGCAGTTACCCACAGCCGACACCAGTACCGTGATTACTCTGTTGCTCTGCCTGCTGGGTTTGGGTGGTGCCCGGACGCTGGAAAAACTGAAAGGCGTAGCCAGGAGATAGCCGTGGCAGACGAAGAGCGGTTCAACCGGATCGAGCAGAAGCTGGATGGCATTACCCAGATCCTGCAGACCCTGGCTAAGCATGATGAGCGCATGGTGAACCTTGCTCTTCGGGAAAAGCGCAGTGAAGAGCGGCTGGACAGCATTGAGAAAGCCGTGCTGAAGAACTCCACCATCAGCAGCGTGATTCAGTGGATCGCGGCCACCACCACGGCAGGCATCATCGCCTTTGCCATCAAGCAGTTTTTTTGACCATGGCCAACCACAGCAAATACAAGCTGGAAATGTGCGAACAGGTGAAGGCACTGATGAGCACCGGTTTAAGCCGAAAGGCCACGGCTACAGAAATGGGAATCAGCTATAACACGTTTCTGTCGTACATCGATAAGCATGAAGCGTTTGCCGAAGCCGTAGCGCAGGCGGATGTGCTGGCCGAGGTGTTCTGGGAAGAGAAGTATATGCAGGGCGCGTTGGGTATGAACAAGGATGTCTCCCCAGCCATGCTGATTATGTATATGAAAAACCGCTACCACTGGCGTGATCGTCATGAGCAGACTGTGGTGGCGGAAAAGATACCGACGCTGGACGAATGGCTGGAAGAAAAGGACGCGTAAAGCCAGCCCAGGAACGGCTGCTGACGGAGTTTACATTCTATGCCAGCAAGTGCCTGAAGATCCGCACCAAAAGCGCTAAGGTGATCCCCTTTCAACTGAACAAGGCTCAGCTCTATCTGGATAGTCGAATCGAAGATCAGAGAAAGCGTACTGGTAAGGTGAGAATTGTTGTACTGAAAGGACGGCAACAGGGCTGCTCCACCTATACTGAAGGCCGGTTTTACTGGCTGGTGAGCAATCGCAAGGGATTACGGGCCTATATCCTGACCCATGAAGCGGATGCCACCGCCAACTTGTTTGATATGGTGCAGCGGTATCATGAAAATCAGCCACCGTTTACCCAGAGGGAACTGAAGAATAAGAGCTCCAAACTGTTGGAGTTTTACCACGATTCCGGGTATCGGGTGGGCACCGCTGGCAATAAAGGAGCAGGTCGATCATCCACAGCGCAGCTGTTTCATGGATCGGAAGTGGCCTTCTGGCCCAATGCGGATGAGCACCTGGCGGGAGTTTTACAGGCAGTACCCAATGAGAAAAATACTGAGGTCATTCTGGAGAGCACTGCTAACGGCGTTGGTGGTGTGTTTTATGATTATGTTATGGACGCTGATGCTGGGCGCGGTGATTTTGAACTGGTGTTTATACCTTGGTTCTGGCAGGACGAGTACCGCAGCGAAGTCCCCGCCGACTTCACGACAGATGCCGACGAACGATACCTGAAACAACAGTATGAACTGGATGATGGGCAGCTGCAGTGGCGTCGTCAGAAAATCTATGAGCTGAAGTCGGAAGACAAGTTCAAACAGGAATACCCCTGCAATATTCAAGAGGCGTTTCTATTCTCTGGCAGACCTGTCTTTGATCCCAAACATACCGAAGCCGCCAAACAGGAATGCTACTCGCCAAAGTGGCAATGTGAACTCACGACCAGTGGGTTGAACCGCAAGAAACAGGGACTGCTAAAAATCTGGTACCTGCCAGAGGGGAGCCAGCAATACGTGATTGGCTGCGATGTTGCCGAAGGATTGGCTCCCATCAATGACAAACATAAGCACGGTGACTATTCATCCATCGACGTATTGGATCGTTCCGGTTATCAGGTTGCCCACTGGTCTGGCCATGTGGCACCGGATGACCTGGGCAAGATGTTGAACCACTTGGGGCGTTACTACAACAATGCCCTGATTGGTGTGGAAAGAAACAACCACGGTCTGACCACCATCACCAAGCTGAAAGACCTGAAATACCCCAATCTCTTTATGGAAACCACTGTGGACCAGCGCACCCAGAAACGTACCAAACGGATCGGCTGGCTTACCACGACCAAATCAAAACCGTTAATGATTGACCATCTGGCGGCATTGCTCAGGGATGGCGATGCGGGTATCTGCAATGTAGAGACGGTGAAGGAATGCCAGACCTACGTCATTGAAGACAATGGAGCCACCAACGCCCAGGAAGGTTGCTTTGATGATCGGGTGATCAGCTACGCCATTGCCCAGCAGATGGTGCTGAAGCTGCCCCGCAGGAAGATCAATATCAATGAGCTGAAATATCGCTCACCAGGGAAATCGGCTTACTGATGGAACGGACAATCATTCTTTTTACCCAGCAGATGGTAGGGAGCTGGCCAGCCATTATGGCCGGACATCGCCTTGAATGGCAGCGACGCAGAGGCAAGAAGGTCAAGTGATGGAACACGGACTGGTAATGGTCGCTACCCCGGATGAGGTGACTCAGGCTGAGATGGACTCTTCCCTCGATAAGGAGCGTCGTGAACAAGCGGTACGTGATGCCTTTGCCGCTGACCTGCAAAGCCGCTGGCAGGGATACCGGGAAGCCCGGCGGGAAGTGGAAGACGAGTGGCTGGAAGCGCTCCGTGCGGTAAAGGGTGAATACGGTTCCGAGCAGGAAAAGGTGATGGAAGAGCAGCAGGCGTTAAGCCGGGTGTTTATCAAGATCACCGCCACCAAGGTCAATGCCGCTTATTCTCGACTGGTGGATCTGCTGTTTCAAAACGTGGACAGTTTCTGGGATATTGTGCCCAGCCCAATGG
>NZ_LUKQ02000281.1 GCF_001647025.1 Endozoicomonas atrinae | reverse complement strand
GCGTCATTCGTAAGGCGATCAAGAACCGGAAGATTTTTCGGACTGATGAGTCAGTCATGAAGGTAATCTATCTGGCCATGGAAAAAGCTTCCGAGAAATGGACCATGCCGATCAGGAACTGGAAAGCAGCCATGAACCGGTTTGAAATTATGTTTCCTGACCGGTTCAAGGAGTAATAGTTTTGGTGGCGTTTACACAGAATTATTTACAGGCTCTTTATGATCAATACAGTTAACAGGCAGTAATTGAACAACAGAGGTTGCACAGTCCACAAAGTTATTTAAAGAAATAGCTCTTTACTGTGTGTGCTTTACAATCTTTGTTGCTAATAAAAACAATTAATCAGCTTTGAAATCCTTTAAATAATCTTTCGGTGGTGGTGTCCAGCCCCGCTCAGACCTGGTGTGTCGGTCGGCCCGATCTTTTTTCATGGAATCCCGCATCAATCCTTCCAGCTTGATAAACAGGTCGCGGTAGTGATCCCCAAAGCTGCGGGATTCACCTTCTCCCCGCCAGCTTTCATAGAGTTTCAGGCAGTTGCTGTTTTCCATCTCAGCAAAGTTCTGGCGCATCTGTTCCGCATGGAAGGGATGGAATCCAAGGGCCTCCAGTGCCTGGGTGCCCATATTCAGGGCGGAGTGGTAGGTTTCACTGACGATCAGGTCAGCACCAGCATCCCGCAGTTCGTATTTATGGGCACGATCAAAGGAGCGCACAAGCACTTTAATATGGGGGTGGTTCTGCTTCACATGTTCAACCAGCTCCAGCGCCCGGGCTCGATCATCAATGGCGACAATCATCAGGCTGGCTTCGTGAATACCGGCGGTGTGTAACAGGTCCGGGCGGCTGGCATCGCCATAGAAGCTTTTGATATTCAGGCTGCGCATCACATCCACCTGCGCGGCGGAATGATCCAGAACAACCGTCGGTATGTTGTTGGCAACCAGCAGGCGGTTAACAATCTGACCAAAGCGACCAATGCCAGCAATGATCACTGGGGCTTGCTGGTCAATGGTATCGGGCTCCCGGTCATCGTTGCTTTTCTGGTATCGGGGCTGAATGACCTTTTCAAACAGGATAAACAGTGCAGGGGTCAGGAACATGGACAGTGCGACCACCATGGAAAGCATCTGTGCCAGATCGTGTGGGATTACATGTTCGGCAACGGTATAGCTCAGCAGTACAAACCCAAACTCACCGGCCTGGGCCAGGCTCAGGGTAAACAGCCAGCGGTCGCTATGATGCACACGGAACAGTATGGCCAGCCCAAAAAGAACCAGTGCCTTGGTGAGCATCAGCCCCAGTGTCAGACCCACAATAGTAATCAGACTGTTGGAGAGAATCTCAACGTTAATGCCGGCCCCCACGGTGATAAAAAACAGTCCGAGCAAGAGGCCTTTAAACGGCTCGATATCCGCCTCCAGCTCATGGCGGAACTCGCTGTTGGCCAGCACCACACCGGCAAGGAAGGTTCCCAGCGCTGGAGAAAGACCAATCAGCCCCATAAGAGCCGCGATACCAATCACCAACATGAGAGCGGTAGCGGTGAATACTTCCCTCAGTCCGGAATCAGCAACATAGCGAAACAGAGGTCGGCTCAGAAAGTGGCCTGCAGCAACCAGAGCGCTGATGATGCCAATAATCACCAGCCCTGTTGCCCAGGCGGGAAGATGGGTGACAATGCTCAGCTCTTCATGGTGTTCTGCTGCCGCTGAGAGTTTTGATGCTGCTTCCTGAAGCTCTGGCAGTGCCAGCAATGGAATGAAGGCCAGCATGGGAATCACGGCGATATCCTGAAACAGCAGAACCGAAAAGGCACTCTTGCCTCCTTCGGTTTTAGACAGGCCTTTTTCATTAAATGTCTGCAGCACAATCGCCGTAGACGATAATGAAAAGATCAGGCCGACGGCCAGCGCTACGGTCCACTGCAGGCCAAACGTCAGGGCAACACCTGTTACAACTGCCGCTGTCAGGGTAACCTGTAGCCCTCCCAGCCCCAGCAGCTGGTGACGCATTGACCAGAGTGTCTGGGGTTGTAATTCAAGCCCCACCAGGAAGAGCATCATAACTACGCCAAACTCGGCAAAATGCTGAATAGTAGCGGTTTCCTGCCCGACAAGTCCGGTCAATGGGCCAATGATAACACCGGCAATCAAGTAGCCCAGCACCGAACCGAGGCCCAGCCGTTTGGCAAGTGGTACCAGCAGGACTGCGGCACAGAGATAGATAAATGCCTGGATAAAATAAGCGGTCATGGTCAGTCCTTGAGAATTGACTCGAGTGGTTCGGCCAGGGTATTCAAGCCACGAGTTTTGTTGACATCCACCCGGTTATCGATCAGCGCCTGAAGCAGGCGCTGCCAGTGCCCGACATGCTGTTCAATCCGGTTTTCTTCCGCTGCCGTGCGAGCACTGAAGAGTGCAAAGGGTGGCAGGTAGTGCATACCGGTCAGGTTAGCCGTCTGCTCCAGTGGCTGTAATAGTTCTCGGATGGTGAAATGATTATAGCCTCCGTTCTGATAGGCTTTTTCTGCTCCTCCGGCAGTGAGTACACATAGAAATATTTTGTCTTTTAATGCCACTCCGTCACGGCCATAGGCAAAGCCATATTCCAGTACCAGATCCTGCCACTCTTTCAAAATAGCCGGTGTCGAGTACCAGTAAAGAGGAAACATAAAGACGACCACATCGTGCTCCAGCAGACGCTGTTGTTCTTTCTCGATATTGATGCGCAGAGTCGGGTATTCGCGGTAAAGATCCACCACGGTGACCTGCTCATAACCCTGACTCGCCTTCAACATCGGAAGGTTGACCTCCGACCGGTGCTGGGAAGGATGGGCAAACAGAATCAGTACCCGTTGCTGGTGGCTGGCCATGGTGATGGTTCTTCTCCTTGTTGCTCGGGACTGGAAGATGACTGAAGTTACCCATCATTGCGTTTATGTTGGTTGATTAGAAGAGTAGGCGCAAGGGTGATTTTTTCGAAACATGAAAGCAATAGAGACAAGCGAAAACTCGAAAATTATTCTTAAAGGTTTATTGTTTGGCTTCAGGACTGATTAACCCCAATGCAGCATTTAGTCACTAATTTCGGTATCTTACAATGCATTCTCACCTCTCAAGAACGACTGAAACTTATTTGTTATTGGTTACCTGTTTAATTGAGAATGTCTTCGAGGTTAGCCTGTTTCTATAACTTAAGTAGTAAATAATAATGGTCTGTTGTGTGATAAATTAACTCGAAATAAAGTCAATTAAGGACGGAATAGATCTTCGGGTTTGCCAGGGAGGGGCAGTATGCGATTTAACAACCATGTCGAGGGTGATTTTTCATCATATATAACTCCGCAATATAAAGCCAAGGAAGGCTCCTTTTATCGGGGATCATCTTCTTCCGGTTATATGTCCCTCCCTTCACCACCAAGCTATTTGCAACAGTGTGATTTTTCAAATGTATCTTATTCACGTTTTTTATCGGATATGAAGGTTGATGTTATCGATGATGATCATTCAAAGGAATTTCAGATTCCTCAACATTGTGAAAGCCGGTTGATAAAACAGGGTGTTATCGGGAAAGGTGGCTTTGGCGAAGTTTGGAAAGTTGTTGATGAATTTGACAGTAATAAGGTATTTGCATTCAAAAGGGAAATATCAGCTTCACGACAGTCGCAGATTGAGTATGAGTATCAGGCTATGCAGAGTGTAGGCGAGCACCCAGGTATTGTTAAATGCCATGGAATACGAGAAATCAACGGGCAGTCAGGTTTATTGCTGGACTATATACCCGGAGCAGACTTGTCTAAGGTCTTGGATACGCTGCTTGAGCAGTACCGCTCAGGAAAGGTTTCGCATGCTAATTTCTGGGGAGCGATTCAATGTATTATCAGACAAGTTTTCAGTGTACTTCATCATTTGGAAGATCAAGGATTTAACCACCAGGATATCAAACCGCAGAATATCAGGGTGTCCAGTAAAGATCTGAAGGTATTTGTTATTGATTTTGGAAATCTTGGGAAGGTTGGTGAGAAACAGCAAATGGGAACAGTGCACTATACATCGCCTGAGTACTTTGATGCGAAACAACGTGCAACTATGTCTGATAAAGTTGATAGCTATAGTATTGGGCAAATTTTATATTCTATTTTTGCCAGAACTACCAATCCTGACGGTTATGATCTTTTTACTAATGGTAATATTGACGTTGATCCCTATGACAAGAACCAGTGGAGGCTAATATATGCTCTGGGTATGAATTTGATAGAATATAAAAAGAAGAATGAACTCAATGGTCAATGGAAGACAGCCCTCAAACCGCTCAATTTCCACCAGGCTGATTTGGAATTCAAAGAAACCGGCATTTGGAATGATATTCTTAATGCAAAATATTCTGAACTGCGAAGTGAAGGGGTATCTGATGGTGAAGTTATTGAAGAGGCTGGAAGAGAACTGCAAAAGAAGCGAGCTGCATTATTGAGTGGATGTTATGGGATTGGGGGTGAAACATCGGTGGTTAATTTTATTAACTTATTACTTCATCCATCATTGGATTATCGACTTAATGCCCGAAGCGCGCTGGAACATGCTTTTCTGACAGACTCGATGTGTGATGATACTGCGGTAGAAAAGACATTGAGAAATGTCTTTGATGGAGTCGAAGTGGAGCAGGGTGATAAAGAATAGCATTTCTTTCGATTGTTTATCCGGTTAACGAGTACTCCAGTGATGATTAAGGAGCCTTATATATTGAGCAATATTTTTAATATATAGCCACCTGGATCTGACCTGATACTCTATGCTCCATCGTCGTTTGTACCGTCAGGTCACATTCAGATGAATAAGTAACGATCTGATCAGACACTCCCTCTTTATCTGAAGAGGGTTACCGGTTTAAGTTTAAAGTACCACCAATAAACAAAACCAAAGGTAACCCTCAATGAACCAGAATAACCATCCTGCCATTAAACACAAGCTTGGTCTTTTAGAGTTGGCTGATCAATTGAAAAACGTATCTCGTGCCTGCAAGGTCATGGGTGTTTCCAGAGACACCTTCTACAGAGTTCAAAATGCTTACGAAGATGGTGGAATCGATGCGCTGCTGGCCAAATCAAAAAAGGTTCCAAACCCTAAAAATCGCGTGGAACCTCACGTTGAAGAAGCGGTTTGTAAACTGGCTATTGATAACCCGGCCCTTGGTCAAACCCGAGTCAGTAATGAACTCAGAAAGCTCGGCATATTTGTATCAGGCGGTGGCGTTCGAAGTATCTGGCAACGGCATAACCTGGAGACTTTCAAAAAGCGTCTTAAGGCACTGGAAGAATACGCTGCAGCTAACGATGCCATCTTCACAGAATCTCAACTTGCAGCCCTTGAGAAAAAGAAAGAAACCGATATTGCCTGTGGTGAAATTGAAACAGCTCATCCTGGCTATCTTGGTTCTCAAGACACCTTCTTCGTTGGCACGTTGAAAGGCGTGGGCAGGGTTTACCAGCAAACGTTTGTGGACACCTACAGCAAGATTGCGCACTGCAAGCTCTACACCACCAAAACGCCGATTACTGCAGCCGACCTGTTGAATGATCGCGTATTACCGTACTTTGCAGAACACGACATTCCGATGCTGCGCATGCTTACTGATAGGGGCACTGAGTTCTGCGGTAAGATTGAGCAACATGATTATGAGCTTTATCTGGCCGCCAGTGATATCGAGCACACGAAAACCAAAGCCAGGCACCCACAGACTAATGGGATCTGCGAGCGCTTCCATAAAACGATTCTGAACGAGTTCTATCAGGTGACCTTCAGAAAGAAGGTCTACACTGACTTGAATGAATTACAGATGGATCTGGATGCTTGGGTGGACTACTACAACACAGAACGAACCCATCAGGGTAAAATGTGTTGTGGGAGGACACCCCTGCAGACATTGGAATCAGGCAAAATAATCTGTAAGGAAAAACAGATCGTCTGAATCTGACCTGACGGTACAAACGACGATGGATCGGAAAGTGTCAGATCAGATCTTAGTTACTACAATTCAGACTATTACCTTTCCTTGCAGATAACTTTGCCCGATTTCAGTGTTTTTATGTGGACCTCCACGACACGTTATACCCTGATGGGGCGTTTCATGTTGTATTATACCACCTAAACATCCAAATCATTCTGTACTCAGTTAAATCAATATGAGTTCGATGCATATAAAGTCGTAGGTATGTCTTCTTTCAGGGGGCGCTCTCAATTAGCCATGAGTCCAGTTGATTACACACGAATTCAGGCAATACCCAAAGAGCATAAAGGCGAACGGCGCAGGGCATGGTGGTTCCATGTGAGCCTGTAAATAATTCTGTGTAAACGCCACCAAAACTATTACTCCTTGAACCGGTCAGGAAACATAATTTCAAACCGGTTCATGGCTGCTTTCCAGTTCCTGATCGGCATGGTCCATTTCTCGGAAGCTTTTTCCATGGCCAGATAGATTACCTTCATGACTGACTCATCAGTCCGAAAAATCTTCCGGTTCTTGATCGCCTTACGAATGACGC
>NZ_LUKQ02000280.1 GCF_001647025.1 Endozoicomonas atrinae | reverse complement strand
GAAATATTTTTTTAATTAAACGAGTTTTGGTCTATAAGACATATAAAAAAATATTAGTTTAAACACTCTCGGTTATGAAAAACATCAGGCATCCGATATGTTAGCAGCTTGTAGTTGTACAGAAATTGTAAACACAGATACTTCCTCAAAAAGAACCAGTCCTCCTGGCAAAGATTTTCAAAGATTCCTCGGCTCACCTGAAACAGAATATCCAACGTCCAAAGATACTCCACCGCTGATAAAACGAAAAATGGAGACAACTACAGCCCAAACTCAAGTTGCCGTTTCTGAAGATTTACTCATCAAAGAAACTGCTCAAATAACTAATGAGGCAGCACCAGACAGTGAGCCAGCTTGGGATGAGGTAGATGATGCAGCACCCGAAAGCCCTGATAATAGTCGGGCTGCATCCTCAAACAGCCAACCCATGGAAGACCGAATAGCAGACTTAGGTAGATGCCTGGCAGCAACTCTACCTAATAGCCTTGACTTCGAAAATGGTGCTGCTGAAATGCCAGAAGCATCAAGAGAAGAGGTTATTGAGGAATTGATTATACCCCAAAAATCACCCCGAGCTCCAATGGCATCAGCTTCAGAATTGGATGAGCGCCTTAAAAATCTGGACAACGAGTTTTCAACTCCTCGTTATGAAAAACCATCTGGCTCAATTACTCATACTCGCGTCTTAAAAGAACATTTAGAAAAGCAGAGTTGTGAAGATCAACACCTTGGCTATGAACAAAAGCCCGTTTCATCTGCTCATAGAACCACCGTAGATATACCGTTGGCTACCCAGAACAACAAACCTATCAAATGCAGAATCTGTAATATTCTTTGATTAAATCCAACAAACCAATACATGATTTTTTATGGAATCTTCAAGTAAAAATATAATCCATACAAGGCTTATTAAGTTGCGAGTTTTCTACTCTGTATCATCAGATAATTAATACAATCCAGTATCAGAAAAGTATGTTTTTTGTGAAACTGTCTCAGAAATATGGATATTAATAATACCAAGAGCCGGTTTTTCAAATAACCTGAACTCAGGTTAATACAACGCTTACTTGAGCAGTGGGCGGGTGTCCGAAGTTTACAAACTCTCCCCATTGATACAGACCTCGTAAAAAAGCCTCAAGAGAGTTTCTCTCCCTTGAGGCTATGAGGGTTTACGAACCTTGCTTACGGCCAAGTATCAGAGCAACAGCTTACGAATATCCGTCAACAGTTCACCCAGCATGGTGGTGAAACGTGCAGCATCCGCACCATTGATTGCTCTGTGGTCATAAGACAGGGACAGAGGCAGCATCAGCTTCGGATCGAAATCCTTGCCATTCCATACCGGCTTCATGGAAGCCTTGGACAGGCCAAGAATGGCCACTTCCGGCGCATTGACGATCGGAGTAAACGCAGTACCACCGATAGAACCAAGGCTGGAGATCGTAAAGCAGCCACCCTGCATTTCATCAGGCTTCAGCTTCTTGTCACGTGCCTTGCCGGCCAGCTCGATGCACTCGGCAGACAGCTCCCACAGACTCTTCTGATCCACATTCTTGATAACCGGAACCAACAGGCCATCTGGAGTATCTACCGCGACACCAATGTTGATGTACTTCTTGTAGATCAGCGTTTCGCCATCCGGGCTAAGGGAAGTGCAGAACTGTGGCAGCTCTTTCAGCACATAAGCAACGGCTTTCAGAATAAACGGCAATGGTGTCAGTTTGGTACCACGGGCCTCTGCCAGTGCTTTCTGAGCCTTGCGGAACGCTTCCAGTTCAGTGATGTCACACTCATCAAACTGGGTAACGTGCGGCACGTTCAGCCAGGAGCGCTGGAAGTTCTGAGCCGCCACTTTGCGCAGACGGTTCAGAGCAACCTTCTCAATGTCACCCCACTTGCTGAAGTCGATCTCTGGCATGGCAGGAATACCCAGACCAGAAGAAACACCTTGAGCAGTCTGAGGCTTTTCACTGAGGCGCATCTTGACGTACTTCTGCACGTCTTCTTTAAGAATGCGGCGACGTGGACCAGTGCCGGTTACTTCCGCAAGGTCAACACCAAACTCACGAGCCAGTTTGCGCACCGCAGGGCCAGCATGGAACTTACGGTTGGCACGCTCAAGTTCCACAGGGTGTGCTTCGGCACGTGGTGGTGGCGCTGATGGCGCACGGGAAACAGTTTCCTGTTTCTGTGGTGCAGTGGCAGGTGCAGCAGCCGCTGGAGCAGGCTGACTGACAGCGGGTACTTCAACCCCACCAGACACTTCAATATCCAGAATCAGGTCGCCCTGACTAAGGGTGTCTCCCTCTTTGACCATGATGGCTTTAACAATACCGGCAAACGGCGAAGGTACTTCCATGGTCGCCTTGTCAGATTCCAGTACGATCAGTGAAGTTTCTTCTTCAACCTGATCGCCAACGCTGACACAGACCTCAATGACTGGAACATTCTCAGCACCAATATCTGGTACGGTTACTTTCTCAATACGAGGTCCAGCCTGAGGTGCAGAGGCCGCTGGTGCAACAGCAGCAGGCTCTGGAGCCGCTGCAGAAACAGGTGCAGGCTCATTAGAGACAGCAACAGCACCACCATTCACTTCAACGTCAATGACCAGGTCACCCTGATTCAGGGCATCACCTTCCTTAACGTGAATGGCTTTCACAACGCCTTCCACTGGGGAAGGCACTTCCATGGTTGCTTTGTCCGACTCCAGGACAATCAATGAGTCTTCCAGGGCAACGGTGTCCCCAACCTTCACACAAACCTCAATAACCGGAACATTCTCAGCACCGATATCAGGCACATGCACAGACTCAATATGGGATCCACCCGCTGGCGCTGGTACAACGTCAGCTACCGGAGCCGCCACCACAGGAGCTTCTGCTGCCTGCTCAACAACCTCAGGTGCTGCTGCGGTAGTCCCTGCAGCAGCCATCTTAACCATCGGAGCCCCTTCGCTGACATTGTCACCAACCGTCAGCAGCACTTCGGTCACCACGCCATCGCGTGGTGCCGGGACTTCCATGGTTGCCTTGTCAGACTCCAGAACAATCAGGGAGTCTTCGGCCGATACCGTATCACCAGGCTTGACGCAGATTTCGATGACTTCTGCCTCACCACTGCCGATATCTGGAACCTTGATGATTTCGTCACTCATTCCTCATACCTTCTCTTCAGTTCCAGACTCAGCAATACAGAGGGTTAGCTCTGGTTGGGTCAATATCAAACTTCTTGATGGCCTGACTGACAACAGACGCATCCAGCTCACCATCCTGAACCAGCGCATACAGGGCAGCGACCACGATGAAGTAACGATCTACCTCGAAGAAGCGACGCAGCTGTTCACGGGTGTCGGAACGACCAAATCCGTCAGTACCCAGAGACACGAAAGTTGCAGGCACAAACTCGCGGATCTGGTTGGCGTACAGGCTCATATAGTCAGTAGCGGCAACAACAGGACCTTTTCGACCAGACAGCTGCTTCTCAACCCAGCTGACTTTTTTCTCGGCTTCAGGGTTCAGCATGTTGTAACGCTTGGCGTCCTGACCATCACGGGCCAGCTCGTTAAAGCTGGTTGCGCTCCAGATATCAGATTCAACGTTGAACTCATCACGCAGAATACCGGCAGCAGCACGGACTTCTTCAAGGATAGTGCCACAACCCATCAACTGGACCTTAGGTCCCTGGTTACGGGAATTTTCTTCCAAGTTGTAAAGTCCCTTGATGATGCCTTCGATCACTTCCGGACCTTCCGGCAGCGCTGGCTGACGGTAGTTTTCATTCATGGCGGTGATGTAGTACCAGACATTCTCGCCATTGCCATACATACGCTGCAGACCGTTCTGGATAATCACAGCCATTTCGTAGCCGTAGGTCGGGTCGTAGCTGATGCAGTTCGGTACAGTGGAGGCCAGAATATGGCTGTGACCGTCCTGATGCTGCAGACCTTCACCATTCAGAGTGGTACGACCGGCAGTAGCACCAATCAGGAAGCCACGAGCCTGGATATCACCCGCTGCCCATGCCAGATCGCCAGTACGCTGGAAACCAAACATGGAATAGAACGCGTAGAATGGGATCATTGGAACGTTGTTACTGCTGTAAGAAGTTGCAGCAGCAATCCACGCGGCGTGGGCGCCCGCTTCGTTAATGCCCGCTTCCAGAATCTGGCCCTGCTTGGATTCTTTGTAGAACATGACCTGGTCGGAGTCTACCGGCTCATAGTTCTGGCCTTCCGCAGAGTAGATACCCAGCTGACGGAACATACCTTCCATACCAAAGGTACGCGCTTCATCAGGGATGATCGGCACGATGTGCTTGCCAAGACTCTTGTCTTTGGCCAGTGCGCCAAGAATACGAACGTAAGCCATTGTAGTGGAGATTTCACGCTCACCACTGCCCTTGGTGACGGCTTCAAAAGCCTCAAGGCCTGGAATTTCCAGCTTAACATCGGTTTCCACACGACGCTGTGGAATAAAGCCACCCAGCTTTTCACGACGCTTGCGCATGTACTTCATTTCAGGGCTGTCAGCGTCTGGCTTGAAGTAAGGCAGGGTTTCAATATCTTCGTCTTTGATGGGCAGGTCAAAGCGATCACGGAAGTGCTTCAGATCATCAACCGGCAGCTTCTTAACGTTGTGGCTGACGTTGGCCGCTTCACCGGTGGCACCGGTACCGTAACCCTTAACCGTCTTGGCAAGAATGACGGTAGGCTGGCCATTATGGTTAACAGCTTCGTGGTAAGCAGCGAAGACTTTGTATGGGTCATGACCACCACGGTTCAGACGCCAGATATCATCATCAGACAGGTGTTCAACCAGCTTCAGAGCTTCAGGATCACGGCCAAAGAAGTGCTCACGGGTCCAGGCACCGCCTTTCGCCTTACAGTTCTGGTAATCACCATCAACGGCTTTATCCATCACTTCCTGCAGCTTACCATGCTTGTCCTGAGCCAGCAGCGGATCCCAATGACGGCCCCAGACGACCTTGATGACATTCCAGCCAGCACCACGGAAGACGCCTTCCAGTTCCTGAATGATCTTACCGTTACCACGTACCGGGCCATCCAGACGCTGCAGGTTACAGTTGACCACGAAGATCAGATTATCCAGCTTCTCACGGCCGGCCAGAGAGATGGCACCGAGAGATTCCGGCTCATCCATCTCACCATCCCCAAGGAAAGCCCAGACCTTACGGTTTTGATCCTGAGACATGCCGCGGTTAATCAGGTACTTCATGAAGTGAGCCTGATAGATCGCCTGCAGTGGGCCAAGGCCCATGGATACGGTCGGGAACTGCCAGAAGTCAGGCATCAGCTTAGGGTGAGGGTAGGAAGACAGACCATTGCCATCCACTTCCTGACGGAAGCTATCCAGCTGGCTCTCATCCAGACGACCTTCCAGAAAGGCTCGAGAGTAGATACCAGGAGCTACGTGGCCCTGGTAATACACCAGATCGCCTTCACGATCACTTTCATGGCCATGGAAGAAGTAGTTGTAACCGATGTCGTACAGCGTGGCACTGGAGGCAAAGGAAGAGATATGGCCACCCAGGCTGCTGTCCTTCTTGTTGGCGCGCATAACCATTGCCAGTGCATTCCAGCGAACCAGCGAGCGAATACGGCGCTCCATGAACAGGTCGCCAGGCATACGGGCTTCTTTTTCAGGAGCTATCGTATTGCGATAAGGGGTAGTAATAGCGTATGGCAGCTGCGTGCCTTTGGCACGAGCATGCTGGGAAAGCCGGGTCAGCAGAAAATGAGCACGGTCTTCGCCTTCCTGCTCAAGAACGGAATCCAGTGCTTCCAGCCATTCCCTGGTTTCTATAGGGTCGATATCATGCATACAAATCGGCTCCGGTTAGTATCTTTCTCTAATCACCACAATTAACCGCAAGATTTCAAAGACTTACAAAGTATTGGTACACAAAATCCAGTCGCCGTTTTTATTTTTTTCTGCATTTAGTCGCCCTTTTGGTCGCCCTTCTCATATCCAGTCGCCCTTTGACTCAAGTTGCCCTTTCAAACGTCGGCATCGTATTGCGGCAGGGGGGGCAATTCTGCCTTAACTACCCTATCCTCGACAAGTGCCCGATTTCCTGTAGCTACGGTCTCCCCCTGTACCCTGATAATAGTTCCATCTCTCAGTGTTGCGCTGCTGGTTCCGTCGCCGTTGTTGCTGGTTATGGTGACGATGGTTCTGGCTCCTTCGGGTATCAGGGATTTAAATTGTTGCCAGATGTTGGTGGTAGCCATGTTGTTATCCTTTGTGAGGGGTGAAAGCCAGGCAGGTTTCTGTGTCTATTGTTTCCGTCAATTCAAAGTAACTATCAGGCCATTCATAGCACAGCTGGTGATAGCTTTGTACGGCGGTTCGTTTGCAGGGGCTGCTGAATACCTCCTCGAGCCATGCTCTGTTGCACGTCTGTACTTTCTGTTTGACCACATATCGTTTTGTTGTGAAGGCCTTCATTCTGCGTCCTATGCTGTTTACTGTGACTGTCCGATATCCAGCAGGCACCTAAGTCCCGGCTCTACTCCTTAGGCCGGGCA
>NZ_LUKQ02000028.1 GCF_001647025.1 Endozoicomonas atrinae | reverse complement strand
ATTGTTATCGATTCAACCGGCGCTTTGATTTGAAAGCAATGGTGTCAAGGTTGGGTTACATGGCTGCACGAACTTGCCCCATGCCAGCAAGGCTTCTCAAGCTGGCTGAGGTACAGTGGTAATCAGGAACATTTATCCGATATTTCAAGTAAGGGTATCTGATGAATACACGAAATACAGAATGCGCCATCAAACTTTCTACCCAGATTTTCTTAATGATTTATTGAATGACAGGCTATCAGAAAAGCAAGTGTTTACCAGGATACCGCCACAGTTCAGTGTCGATAGTGTAGAAAGCACAACCTATTCCGGCATCGTTGCTTTTGAGGTTTCAGATCCTGTACCTTCGGGGTCATAATCGCTGATACTGAATAAACAAAGCATTCCTGGAAATGTGCTATTAACGTGCGAAAGCTCGCTGAATTAGAAGAATAACCAGTATTATTTGAAAAATGGAACGATGAAGGTTAGCCACCTGTTTTTAAGATATTAGCGTTCGCTTCATATTCAAAGCGCTCCCCATTCGCCAGGAAGAATCAGCACAACGAACTTTCTTAGTGAAGGGGAACATTATCCATTGATCATCATAGTGCTCATGTTTCAAGTGCATGGACCTATGATAAGAAAACTGAAAAACACCGGCAACTGATTTAACAATATCAATACTACGTTTTTTTTCAATAATGGAAGAAGTGTGGCTCAACATTTCATGCAACAAACATTTGAAATAATCCAACCCCTTTTCTGAAGCTGCATACACATCATTCCCATTACTGAACATAGCACCTTTAAACAAACAGTCTACAACACCTTTAACGGACTCATAATAAGTATCAGTATCAAAGTAAATCATCCCGGTACCTGCTAACTTTTTAAATGGATCATCTTCTTTGAGAAGGGGTCTAATCAGGTCAGAGCCTAAATACATCAAAGCAACCCGATAGATATCACTGTCAATAGCAAATACCCGGGTTTTCCTCGCATTATCCATTTCGTTCAGATCAGCATAAAGCCATTCATCAACCTCTTTAAGCCCAAGACTTTGAAATTCCGGACACTGCGTAACATCCAGCACCCGCACATTGTCTTTATTAAGGGTCATCATATGATGGATTTCTTCCGGTGTCAGAAGACCGCTATGTATCCAGATAACATTCAACCTGTCAGGATAGGCCTCTGCCCATTGATGGATGTTGGTAATGTATTGATCCGGTAGAACACTACCAAACCAGATAAAATTCAGCGGAAGATCTGCGGTATTTACATAATCTTCCAACAAGCAAGCTTTAGCCATTTGAGGAGCAACAATGCCGGTGACTGTTGAACTCAGTTGTCGTTGAGAACACTCTTCTGGCGCGTTCAAACGGGCACTTTTATGAGGAGGCAGTTCAACATCCTCTACTTCATCAGAGCATGCAGAAGCTGCACGCTTACCTAACTGCTGACCGACTGGATGATTAATAAAAACTGCGGACGGGAGCCCTGAACATGGAGACTCACACACTCTTTTAATAGTCCAGGATTGAAGAGTTCTTCGTTCCAAAATAATACTTTCCTGGCTTGTTTTCACGGAAAATGAACAAACCGGGTTTATTGGTTCTTGAACAACTTCTTCTGAAAAGGTTCCCTTTACTGTTAGGCAAGTATTTATGTTCACCTTTTATTTCCAAATTTAGGCACCAGGCAGTATTCTCAATGAGCCATATTCTGCTGATAGCCATTAATCAGTTTTCTCGAAAGTCAGTTACTTCCCCACTGAGTAGCAATATACAACATCAATCAACCCAGTTTACTAACAAGGTGGTTAGGGGGCGTTGACACAGTCCAATAACTGATTGCCAGATAATAAAAACCTGAACCAGGTTCGCCAGAGCCTGGCAATCTACCCCATAAATGCCTGCCCCCCATCTACAGCAATACTCTGGCCATTGATATAGCGCATATCATCAGAACAGAGGCTGGCCACAACCCTGCCGATATCACTTTCACACTCACCAACCCGACGCATGGGAATAGCCTTCACAAAGGCTTCAGCCTCATCAGGGTTGTTGTTCATCCACCACTCAAGACTTGGTGATTTTGCATGGGGCAGCACCACGTTACAGCGGATATTATCCGGCCCCCATTCGCAGGCCGCTGCCCGGCTGAGGGAACGAATCGCTTCCTTTACTGCGGCATAAGGCCCATAGCCAGACATATCCCAACGCTTGGCCGCCGTAGAAGCCAGGTTAATAATGACACCATCACCTTTCAGGTGCGGGTAGCAGAGCCGCATTAATCGTAAAGTCGCCAATGGCCCGGATTGCCAGCCCGCTTCAAACGCTTCATCGGTGATTTTATTGAGCGTACCCAGGGCAATTTCCTGGGCATTATTGACCAGAATATTCAGCCCGCCCAATTCACTGACAATACGATCAACACCACAGGACAGGGATTCCGGATCTTTCACATCCATAGCAATGGCAACGGCTTTACCACCCACTTCCTGGATCTGTTCACAGGTTGCTACACACTTTGCCAGTGTTCTCCCCGCAACTGCCACCAAAGCCCCTTCCTTAGCCAGGGAAAGCGCAATTCCCTGACCAACTCCCTGACCCGCTCCGGTCACCAGGGCAATCTTTCCCGATAATTTCTTCATTGTTGTTAAACGCCCGGATAAATAACTATTGCCTAGCTTAAAAAGATTGGAAGGAAAGGGCGTAACCCATTCGGGGGATTTTTACGAAGTAAAGAAATAAATCAGTTTCCTACAACATATTTCCAGAGAAATCTGAACAAGTGTAATAAATACTGGGAACTTCAGCAGCAAGCGGTTATCGAAATAATCACGCAAATAAAGGCATCAATAATCATGCAAGCATCAGGATTCCGAGTTGATATCACTTACCTGGACAAAGACTCATCAATAGTGGCCGACAAGAACCCATGTTGTACTCTATGCTGTGCAACCACCCAAAGTGTTCTTTACCTGGGAAGAAGAGTAATTACTTTTGTACCGGAAAGTAAATCTTTACCCGCTACAGAGAAAAAAGATGCCCTGACTAATGACTTAACCAGTCTGAATATTTCTATTTGCTGTTACTGTAAACCTTATCTTGAGTCAGAAGTTTATCCTGAGCTTCATTCTGATGTTGCAGCCTTGCTAATACCAAACAGAAAACGTCAGATGAAAGACTATGGATTGGCTCTGAAGCAGGCTGTACGCTTAAACATGATACCAATGACTACATTGTTGCTAGATACAATGACTGAACGAAGTGAGCTGAGGACTAAAATAGAAAATAGAGATCCAAATCTTAAAGCCAAGACAAGAGATCTGGATGTTCTTGAAGCGCTTGAAGAATCACTCACTTCTGCGTTACAAAGTAATAACTACAATATGACCAACCTATTACTGCTAAGGAACCTGCGATTAAGTCTCCGATAATAAGCTAATCTCCTCTCAGCCCTTGCTGGAGATTAGCCATGGATCAACAACTCAGCTTTTCCGACGCTGAATTCACTCAAAAGCGCCGCCAGACCCGCAAAGAAATATTTCTTGCCCGCATGGATAAACTGATTCCCTGGCATCGTCTTGAGGCAATTATTGAGCCTTATTACCCCAAACCCGGCAATGGCCGTAGGCCTTACCCGCTGACCACCATGCTCCGAATACACTGCCTTCAGCAATGGTATAGCCTCAGTGATCCGGCCATGGAAGATGCCCTTTATGAAATTGCATCCATGCGATTATTTACCGGATTATCTCTGGATAAAGCGATTCCGGATCGTACAACCATTATGAACTTTCGACACCTGCTGGAAACTCATAACCTGGCTCGGGCTATTTTCACGGACGTCAACCAATGGCTGACAGAGTCTGGTATCGTTTTGAAAGAAGGCTCACTGGTCGATGCCACGATCATTGAAGCACCGACATCAACAAAGAATAAGAAGGGGCAGCGGGATCCTGAAATGCATCAAACCAGAAAGGGAAATCAATGGTACTTCGGCATGAAAGCACACATTGGTGTCGATGCCCGTACAGGTTTAACCCATAGCTTGACGACAACAGCCGCTAATGAGCACGACCTTAATCAAGCTGGTAACCTGTTGCACGGCGATGAAAAGTTTGTCTTTGCCGATGCTGGCTACATGGGAGCTGAGAAGCGAAAAGAGCTCAATACAGACGCTGCACAGTGGCATATAGCCGAACAACCAGGCAAGTTGAAGAGGCTCAGGAAACACCCTCGAATCAATAAAGTCATTTTGAAAACGGAATACCTGAAAGCCAGCATCCGGGCCAAGGTGGAACATCCCTTCAGAATCATCAAATGTCAGTTTGGATTTATCAAAGCCCGTTATCGGGGACTTCGGAAAAATGATGGCAAGCTGGCGATGTTATTCGCCCTGGCAAACATGGTTAGACTGGACCAAATGATCCGGGCGCAGGGTTAATGTGTCTGGAAGCCGGTAAACCGATGTAAACAACAGGAAACTGAGTTATTTTTGAGCTGCATAATAGTGAATTAATAACTTCTATAAACTGTATTTATTAAAAGTCACTTGCTCGCAGATTCCCTAATAGGAGCTAAGCCTCCCGACCAGCCTTTTGAAGAACATGATGAAGAGAAAAGAGAAAGAATAAAAGAGATCAGAGGTGATTATCTTATTGAAAAATACGTCAATTGTTAAAAAGCCGATCATTTTTTCTATAGGCAGGTATGGCTAGAGTCAGAAGGACTCCAGCCCAGCCATCGAATGATTGCCTTAGAGGTACTGTTTAATTCTGATATTGCTTCATCAAAAATAGCAGTCGGCCAAGCAATAGTATGGCCGCTAATGTGAGCCCTGTGATAATACCAACCCAAAATCCTTCAGTCCCCATAGGGGTCCCAAAAAAGTCCGTCATGGCAAAAGCATATCCAACGGGTAAGGCAACGCCCCAATAGGCGCCACATGAAAGCATCATGGGAACCCGGGTATCTTTATAACCTCTCAGAGCACCACTGGTTGATGCCTGCACAGCATCACTGACCTGATACATCGCAGCGCATACCAACAACACCGAAGCCCCTTTTACAATCAGCGGTTCGCTCGTATACAAACTGATAATTTGCTGTCGGAACAGCAATATACAAAGTACCGATAAAACAGCAATCGACACTGCGGTTAAAATTCCACAGATGGCCTGCATTCTGGCTTCATCCCTCTGCCCTTTCCCCAGTGAGTGCCCCACACGAATGGTAATACCAAACGACAGACTCATGGGAACCATATAAGTCATACTGGAAAAGTTCAGGGCTATCTGAGCCGCAGCAATGTTGTTTGCTCCAAGCTTGCCAATCAGCAGCGCTATTACGGCAAAAATACTGCCGCAGACGCAAATACTGACACCAATAGGAAGACCCAGACGAAACAATTCCTGCATTCGGGAAACATCAGGAAACGCCGCTTTCAGATCAAGCAAGTGCTCATAACGATGATGCTTGCGAATATACAGAAAAATCAGCAATGACATCAGCCAGTACACGAGACTGGTCGCCCAGCCACAACCTACTGCCCCCAATGCCGGAAGACCAAACTTCCCATAGATCAGAAGATAGTTCACCGGGATATTGACCACTAGACCCAACAGAGAGATCACCATCGGCGCACGGGTATTTCCCATGCCTTCCAGAAAACTGTTAAGCATGTAGAACAGAGCGATCCCCGGCAGTCCGAAAGCCAGGGCATGGAGGTAGCCAACACCCACCGGAATAATCTCCGGTGCAACCTTCATATAAACAAGAATCTCCTCACTGACATTCAGATACCCGATCAAAATGGCAGAGCAAAACACAGCAATCCATAGCGTTTGTCCCAGATCTTTACTGATACCCTGATTATTGTCAGCGCCTCGATGGTGAGCCGTAACCGGCGTCAGCATCATCAGAATACCGCGCAGTAACAAACTGGCCGGTAACCACAGGCTGGTACCGACAGCAATTGCGGCCAGATCCTTTGCACTGGCCTGCCCAGCCATACTGGTATCGACAAAATTCATACCATTGGTGGCCAGCTGGGTCACGATGATGGGCAGTGAAAGGTTCAGCAGAGCTTTGGATTCATCAATAAAACGATGAAAACGGGAAGATAACATTTGCATTAATCAGAGCATTCACACCAATACACAGGCTCGGATTCAGGCAGGATGGCAAAGTGAGCAGGGGTAGGATGCGGCCGTTCAGGCGGCGGGAATACTACCACTCTACCCCAAAGCTTTAAATGAATTAAGTACGGGCAGATAAATTATCTTTCCTCTTCTTCTGTGGCGATAAAAACAAAATCACTATCGTCAAGATCAGACTCACTTTTAGCCTGCGATTCAATATTTATAGCTTCAACATCACTGGCTTTAGTGGCTTGAGCTTCGATATCACTGGCTATAGTAGCTTGAGCTTCAATGTCTGGAACTTTAGTGGCTGGATCTTCAACTTTATCAATGTTTCTATCCGTTGCCTGAGCGCAATCAGTTCTTGTTTGGTCAGTAGCCTGATTACCTCTGATAAAAGTCATACATTGATTATGAAGATTCTGAATACCTGTAACCGTTCGCTGACAAAGATGCTGCCCCAAATTGTATGCAGCATTTCGGCTTCCTGAAGACTTACAGTAAGCCAAGGCAATAACACAGCATGAAACAGAAAAGAAACCAAAATACAGTTCTACTGGTATTTCCCCATCATCATTACCATTGTGTTCAACTTGAAACTGAGGTGCAGGAATTGGAAGATTTGCGTAGCCCCCTACATCACATCAACTGCTGGCATCATTATTCCTTCTTTTTAAAATGACAAGATGATTATTACAACTGTAGAATGCTGACCGTCTTATGAAAGAATATATCGAAATCAATATCACTGCCTGTTTTATATCTAAAATAATTACCTAACTTAATGTCCCATAGTTTTATCTCATTAGCGTTTGAAAGAAAAAAATCAGGATACGGTTAACGCTCCTGAAACCGTTCAAACGGAATCAAATCCATACTGTGAGTAAATCTGATTACAGGCTTCAAACCTTGTGTCTCAATGGTTCCGACTGATCCATTTCCACATCTGGAGGTACTTCATTTCCTGTATGGGCATTCCCATTCACCAACGCCACCAACCGTGCTGGACAGGTTCTTACTGCATGAATTGAGCGCTGGCCAAGATCAATGGTCATATCAGCAGTATGTCTTGGAAGTTCCCTCAATGACTTTCCTTTACAGCAACCGTCCACTGCAGTGAAAAGAATATACAGTACCACTACAGAAATAACAGTTGCCGAGAAAATCCCAAAAGCAGCAGATCCAGATAGCTCCGAACTGCAAAGATCCTCTATGGCTGAACATTGATCTCTGCTTATATCAACCTTATTACAACCTGGCGGAGCAGGCGGAGGAAGAGGAGGCTTTGGGGTGGGTGTAATGTATAGTCTGGCATTTCAACTCCCAGCCTTCTCACGCGTTTATTTCCAAATTATTAACGCGTTCAGAATTAAGAAATGATAAAAGCTAACACTGGCAGATAATGTAGACGAACTTTTCCTGCAGGTGAGATTATTCCAGACTCAGCACCAGAATGAACGGCATGAGACGCTCTCAAGGAGCCTTGCGAGAAATAGTAATCATACAAAGAGGACATACCCATTGTTTGCACTAATCTATTCTGCTCTCCCCACTGATGATGCGGAGTGAGCACTGCTGGTTGTTAATAGCTTGCCTGGTACAGGCCATGGACCACGGGTCAGAAGATGTCAAATTGAAAACGCTCACGGAATATAGAAAACCATACTCCCGCAATGACTCAACAACCAGACTCGGCCACGCCACCTGAGTTACTCAAGCTCCTGAAGTTCAAATCCCGGAATCCACTAAAGTTCGTATTCCCCACCCAGACCCAGTGCACCCGGCCTTCTGGCGTAATAGCCCTTCAACTCACTTCCGAGTTTTTTCAGCGCAGCCATGCGAGAAGCATTTGTAGGGTGACTCGCCAGGAAAATACGAATAATACCTCTGACATCACCTGCCGCAGAGGTAAACCTTTCCCAGACGTGGGAGCATTCTGATGGATCGTACCCTGCAAGAGCCATCAAATAGAGACCAATCTCATCCGCCTGGTGTTCCTGGTTATGAGCAATGGCGTTCGTAAAGGGGATACTGGCCAGAGCCTTTTTATTAAAAAACAGGAAATCAGTCATTCTCTGGCCACTGTGTTTGGCCAGAACATGCCCCATTTCATGCCCCAGAATACACGCCATGCCTGCCTCATTTTTAGCGACTGTGAATATAGAACGGTAGATGCCAATTTTATATCCACCAACACTAAACGCATTTGGACCACCAGTACTCATCAGGTCAATCTCCCAATACGAAGTAGGGATATCAAATACCCGCTCCGCAACAGACGTTAACCTGTCACTAACCGGCTGCAAAAATGCCTTGTGCTTCTGATCAAGCGCTGTCGGATACTCTTCATAAAAAATAAAGTCTTCTACCTGCATAAATTTGTAAACAACCCAGAACAAAGGCCTGAACAACAGATCAGAGGGAGTTTTCAGATACGTTCTAGCCAGTATTGACCCCATACCAAGCAACACTCCCCCCCCAATTGCGGAGGCAGTAAAGTTGGCAAATACGGCATTTGATGCTCCACCGCTTTCAAGCAGCGTACCCAGGCCTGTCCAGCTCAAACCAAAAACGTTTCCCACAATACCTGCAGCAATGGAAGATAGCCCTGTATTTGCGATTTCATCCGACAGGCTGCGATCAATGGTTGATCGGAGTTTGAACTCAACCGCCTCTTCACTGTTATAACCTGTGACTTCTGCACTGTTATAACCTGTGACTTCTGCACTGTTATAACCTGTGACTTCTGCACTGTTATAGCCAGTGGCTTCTCCAGCTAGTTCAGGGTACTCACTAGCATAACCAGCAGCTGCTGCTCTGTTATAACCAGTGGCTTCTCCAGCTAGTTCAGGGTACTCACTAATGTATTCATCAGAGTAACCGGTAAGAGATAACAGAAAAAAAAGGGGAGTGATGAAAAACAGACATCTTACCCAATACATTTGACACCTCAAAAGGTTGAAAACGATTGAGATCAGACACAGTGGTTAAATGATAGTTCCAAATCAACAATTCTAATAATAAAACAGAGTACATAAAGAAATGGTGATTAATATCCAAGATGAATTGATCATGGAAAAGTATTGAACACAAAAATTGCATCAATAAAGGGGGTACCAAGTTATGTTCTCAATACCCCATGACCAATTAAAAAAACCGTTTCAGCTTACAGCGAGTATTCCAGCCCAAGCCCAAGCACCTGTGGCTTGTTCGAATAGTATTCCTGTAATGCATTTCCATGCTGTTTCAATGCGTTCATACGAGTCTTGTTTGTCGGATGTGTTGAAAGGAATATATTGACGACTTCTCGCAGATTTCCACCAAATGCGGTCATCCTGTCCCAGACTCTGGAGCATTCTGAAGGATCATATCCTGCTAATGCGGTCAGATAGATGCCTATTTCGTCAGCCTGAGTTTCACGGTTCTGGGAAATTGAGTTGGCAAAAGGGATACTGGCAAGGGCCAGTTTATTCAGAAAAATAACATCACTTAAACTCTGACCCACGTGCTTTGCCAATACATGTCCCATTTCATGTCCCAGAATACAGGCCATGCCAGCCTGATTTTTAGCAAGAGGAAAAATTGAGTGATAAACCGCAATATTATAGCCACTGGTTGCAAAAGCATTGGGAGCACTCATATCCATGGGGGTGATTGTCCAGTAATCAGCAGGGACATCAAAAACCTGCTCAACAACAGCCTTTAAACGTTCGGCAACCGGGTCAAGAAACTCTGAGTATTTCTGCTCCAGTTCGGGTGATGGCTCTTCGTGCAAAACCCAGTCCCGCACTTGAAAATATTTATATACTCCCCAGGTAAGTGGCCGGGAAAAGAAATCAAAAGGCGTCTTTAAATAAGTTCGAGATACGACCGAGAGAGTACCCAGCGCAGCCCCGGTGAGTAATGCGCTCATAGTAAAATCAATAAATAATGGGCTGGCACTGCCTGTTGTGACTGCTGTTTTCAGACCAACCCAACTGACCCCAATCATCGAACCAACAATACCAGCAGAAACAGATGCAAGGCCATTTTTTTCAATTTCTTCAAGCAGGCTTCTATCAACAACCCGATGGAGTTTACTGATAATAATATCGTCTCGATTTAATGAATGAACCTCTTCATTCCCATAAGCATTGGAAAAGCAGGAAATAAGGGATATACAAAGAGGAAATAAGAGTATGGGTAAGCGTCTGAGCCTGGAAAACACGTTCAGTCCTCAAAGATGTTCGAGCTATTGTTCAGGTCAGACAAAAAAAAAATCTGTTGGTTCCATCATGCTATTAAATCAGGAAATGACATTATCAATCGGCAGCTTTGCCTTTCAGGTTTATCGAGGTATTTTCCGGGTTTGATTCCATCGATTTAAATGGGCTGATATTGACACCACCAGTATTAGGGAAACTGCGAATAAGTCCCTTTTTCCAAAGGCAGTGTCAGTAATACCAGGGGTTACCGAAGGTGAGAGCGGACTTATTCGCACCTTCCTTAGCCTGTGAAATTAAACCAATGGTTGTCATGATCGATTGAGTACAAGTCACCCATGGCAATTCCAGCTAATGTACTTTTCATTGACACGCAACGTTGGGAAACAACAGTCTTTTTATAGCTTTTCTTAATACATAAGATATCTTATAGATTCTTTCCTGATACAGCATTTACTCCAGGTAAATTGACCGGTAAAACATAAACAGGCTGGCCGTTGAGAACAAGCCATATCGAAATATTCCCTGCGAGCCCAGTGACAAAATGATAAAAATATCTATCGCTATGGAGTAGCACGATGAATGAAATAAGAATGATGCTTGAGCTGGCAATCAATAACTACAAGGATCAAATCGAAAGAGCAGAAGACCTGAATACTCTCTACCAGAACGCTACCGATGCTGAAAGGGTTGTCATAGATAAGGTGATCAAACTCATAGGCTCTGAATCCCTCCCCAAAATCTGGGCCTACCTTAACCGCTGACCTCTCTTGAGACACACGCTCTCTGCAGATAGAGATACCAAGGGGGCGTTAAAACCATAGTCGTTCATTAACCGCCAATCCGAAGACAATATTTTCCACCTTGTCTCTTAGGGGGCGTTCTCAATTAGACATGTGACCAGCCACCCATGGTTTGCGCCAGGCAAGGCGTGAACTGCGTAGTGTGGTTATTCCACATAAGTAGTGAGCAACGCAGAATGGCACAAACCATGGGCGGCCCTCCGGGTTGATCACACACGCATTCATGCTGTGTTGAACGGCTTGAACATGGAACCACCATGCCCTGCGCCGTTCGCCTTGCCTGAATGCGTGTGTGATCAACTGGACTCATGGCTAATTGAAAACGCCCCCTAGTACATATACCGATCATTCCTTGAGAAGGGACTGGTATAGTGTGATGCTTACGACAGGGCGTAAACCCAAAATCTGATCAAAAAATAATCAATTTTGACAGCGCCACATGAATTCATGCTCTCCTTGATCACTTAACGGTTTATCCACAAGATTGTCCACATAAATTCTGAATGGTTTGTTGTGGATAATCAGCAGAGCAACACGACAACAGGCAGATTTTCTTCAGGTATCTTACCCAATGACCACGCAGCTGATTGACAATCTGGCAAAGCTGGAAAAATACATCAGTATTTCCCACAACTACAACATTACCATGGCTCAGCTTGTTATCCTGCTGATTTTAAAAGAGTCTCCAATGAGTCTTGAGGAATTGTGCAAGAGAACCGGCTTCGGACCAGATAAAGTCAGGGAGTTGCTGAGGATGCTGGCGCTAGCATCCGGGAAAAACAAAAAAGCGATAGGTTTTATCCACAAGCCGTTTGCGCAGGAGCGATACGTTCTGACAGAAACAGGACGGGGGTGGATAAGTGAGTTGTCATGAAGCATGGCTTATGCCTGTTGATCACAAAATCAAGGTCGAATAGCCTTTAATTTTGAAGAAATGCAAGACTCAAGATAGCCCTCTGCTTTTATTAACAGCTTTGTGATTAACGTGTTCAGCGCCTGCACGATACCCGAACACCCATCGGCTGTTAACTATCCAGTTCTATGAAATCATACCCCATTGGTAACGTGTAATGGCCCAAAAGAAAAACCAGCCAACGCAGAAGAAAGAAGGCCTGCACCCTCGCAACCTTCATAATCAACGTTATGATTTTGATGCGTTGATAGTAAGCTGCCCCGGCTTAGCCCCGTTTGTGGCCAAAAATCAATTTGGTAATCTGTCGGTTGATTTTTCCGATCCTGCTGCGGTAAAAATGCTGAATAAAGCCTTATTACAGCATTTTTATAAGGTCGAGAACTGGGATATCCCACCAGGTTACTTGTGCCCACCAATACCCGGTCGTGCTGACTATATTCACCATATGGCTGATTTATTAGCCGCCTCTAACAAAGGGGTTATTCCTCAAGGCAAGCATATCCGTGGCCTGGACATTGGCATGGGTGCTAATTGCGTTTATCCGATCATTGGACATCGAACTTATGGCTGGCGTTTTACAGGCTCAGATATTGATGCATTATCAGTAAAATCAGCAACACTGATTGTTGAATCTAACCGTTCATTGGCCGGTGCTATTCAGTGCCAGCTGCAGAAAAACCCAGATAATATTTTTATCGGGATAATAAACGATCACGATGTCTTTGATTTCACCCTGTGTAACCCTCCATTCCATGCATCATTAGAAGAAGCAACAGCAGGGTCTGAGCGCAAGGTTCGCAACCTGAGGGCCAATGCAAGTAAGAAAGGCAGCGCCAGGAATAGAGGTCTTTCCTCAAGAAACCATGCCATTAAGCCCGTTTTGAACTTCGGTGGTCAAAAAGCAGAGCTCTGGTGCCCTGGTGGTGAGGCTGGATTTATTCAGCGAATGATTGCCGAAAGCTCAGCAAAGCCTGAAAATTGCTTCTGGTTTTCGACTCTTGTGTCTAAGCAGGAAAACTTGCCAGCACTGTATAAATCCCTCAGGCAAGTGAATGCCGTTGATGTCCGCACGATTAAAATGGTGCAGGGGCAAAAGATGACTCGTATTGTGGCATGGACATTTCTATCGGAAGAACAGCAAATACAATGGAGAGAAAAGCGTTGGGGGATGTAAACATTAAGAATTGACGCCCTGTTTGCATGGGTTATCGATTGAATCACAAAGAGCACAAAGAAGGGATTTTCTTTTCCTTTGTGCTCTTTGTGAGCTCTGTGGTTCAAAAAAGAATCCCCACAGCATGCTCAGGCTCCCAGAGTGGATCAATGGGTCAGAGGCAAGTATTGACTCTACTGGCATTGCCCCCTCATAAGCATTTATGGGAGCCCTTAATTTCTGCCCTGAGACTATCGGCTCAACTCAGCCACGGTGTCGGCAAAAATCCCCATAAAGTCGGTAGCTTCCCGCTCCGTCTGACCGCCATTGTTCAGGAATGCCTTGAAAATGGTCTGCGATTTTTCCTCTCTGGCACGATCCAGAAAGTATTTAAGCTCCAGCTCCACACCCGCCTCTTCATCAAGAATAGACGCGGCCACAATATCCTTATACATGGCGATATCACGAAGATCGAGGCTGTTAATAATGGCAAGCTGATCATTAAGAAAACGATCCATCTCCGCTTTGGGTACATATTTGGTAATAATGTTTAAGCGCTCAGCTTCCTGGGCAGAATGATCACGCCCGGTTAATAAAGACTGCAGCGCTTTGCTGCGCCCCATACGACGGGTGTATTGCACACCACCCTGCCCTCCGGTGGGAATATTGACGCCGATTTCCGGCTGGGCAAAGACGGCATTCTCTGTACCAAACGACAGGTCACAGGCCATCACAAACTCATCGCCACCACCGCGTGCACACCCATCCACAATGGCAATGGAAAGCGGCTTGAGCTGTTTCAGTTTCTTAATCATCTGGCTGAATGCCATGCAGCCTGCCTGTCCATCCGGAGTACCATTGATAAGATTCAAATCAAAATGGGCAGAGAAGAACAGTGGGTTTGCAGATTTGAAGATCACAACTTTTGTGTCCGGATCCTTATCCACAGAAGCAAGGAACTGGTTGACCTCATTGATCAGGTCAATGGTGAGTACATTGGCAGGCGGGTTATTCAATACAGCAGTGGTAACACCAGTTTCTTTTGCAATATCTAATACACTCATCGAGACGAATTCCTCTAGGGATCGTGCTTAATGCGGATATTTTTACCAAACAGGTGTCATGTACTATAGACCATCCCCGGAAAGACCTTCCTACTGCATTGAGTTATAAACATACCTGATCACCCGTTACTTCGGGCGCCGTATTAAATTACTCTTAGTTCAGGAACATATCTGATCATCATTCAGGAGCAATAATGATAGGCTCATTGCCAGGATACTTTTGCTGCTTAAAGCTTTTGATAAAAGCATCCTGAAGCTCTTCACTAAGACAGAACTGATCCTCCTCTGGATAGACTACAAAGCTCGTAGCAGGATCACTTTCACAACTAATCACAACGGAGTGAATACCAGGGGATGAAAAACAGCGTTTCTCTGGATTATCAGGATCGGGCTTAACAATCTCCTGAACACAGGGCTCTACTTTCAAAGTGATAGAAAAAGATCCACGGGATGTAGCTCCCGGAGTCCCCTGCCTTACCTCCCCACGAATAGCTGGCTCCACAAAATAAAGGGCAACACCTAAAACAAGAATCAAAAACCATGAATATTTTTTGATGTTATAAATATGCATAAAGTCCTTTTGTTATCATTTGGATAACTCAACATGGCTTAAACGCCACATTGCACACCTCACACACTCTGCATTGACAAAACAACGCAGTCAAGGTTGTGAGGTAGACCTCAGACATATGCATCTCAATCCAGCAACTCAATATCCAGACTGGCCAGCAACCGGATCGCCTCATGACGTGAAAATCGGGCATTTTTAATCTTATTTGCATGAATATCGATGTCGTAGCCGGCCGACTCGGCAAAGCTGGCAGACGTCAGATCAGTGTTACTGAACAGGCTATGGGTAAAGTAGGTATAATCAAATACGCCATCACGGAAATCGCCCTCCCTGAAATCAACGTCATGTGCCTTACACGCTTCCATCCTGATCTCAGCCAGATCCAGACCAAAGAAGGATGAATCATTCAGAATGCACTGGAAAAACGCGATGGGTGAGGCCACTGAGATATTGGGCCAGGCCGCTTTAGTCCAATCAACACCAACCAGCTTGCTGCTTTTGAAAGCAACATCAGAAAAACGGCTGTAGTTCAACTTAACCAGACTGAGATTGCACTTTTCAAATTCACAATCAATAAAGCGGCACTTTTCAAACAACACCTCGCTGAAATCACAGTTCACAAAGGTACAGGCATCGAACTCGATCCCCTGGAATTTCCCATGGGCAAAGTCACCATCGCTGAAGGTTGTGGACAGGTATTCTGCGCCATTCTCAATAGTGCTTTTCATATCATCTTATATTTAACTGGGTAAAACGAAGCAGCATAGTACTTTATACAAATCAGCTATCCTGAAACTTTCTTACAAGAAAGAAAAGCGGTAATCACTCACCGCTTTCTATTGACCAAAAATTACAACCTGATCCAGGCATCCTGCCAGTACTGGCTGCTCCCTGGCGCATAGGCCGGGCTGGAACACCAGGCCGTGTAGGGCCAGGGCTTACACTCGTAGAGGGCATTATCGCTGCCAACCACGATATCGCCCGCTGCATAGCTGGCATTGGCATCGTACAGAGGGTACTCACCCGGAGGTGGTGTGACACCGCCTTCGACCTTCACCGTAAAGCCAGCCTCATAGCTTGCCGTTTCTCCGTCTGCAGTGGTTCCGTTTACCTTCAGGGTATAGCGGCCCGCTTCCGCATTACTGATGCTCATCGCAAGGTTGCTGTTGCCCGTTACGGAAAGACTGGCATTGCTGACCACATTGCCGCTTGAGTCCGTGATCACCGCATGCAGATCCATGGCTTCATTCACAGCAATCTGCAGCGAGAGGTTCACCAGACCATCAACCGCTGTGTATTCAGCAGCAACACCGGAAACGGTGATTTCAGCGTCAGGATCTGGCTGACCGCTGCCACCGCAGGAACTGTCAGAGACTTTACGCCATACGCCCCACTCTCCGGTCGTACCTGGCTCTTCACCCTGGGTCCACCAGCCGGCCTGCCACAGACTTCCGTTATGAGAAGCCTCATCGCCTTTCAAATAGATGGTGCCTGCATCCCAGGGGTTAGCGCAGCTGGTGCCATCCGATACGGTGACTTTCCGCTCAGCAGAAACCGCCTGACCCGCACTGTCGGTCACGGAATAGTTCACGCTATAAACACCAACAACGGACGTATTTACAGAACCTGACACACGGATTAACGATGTCAGATCACCGTCTTCAGCATCGGTAGCCGTAACACCCGCCATTTCATCAAATGGGGTATTGAGCTGGATAATTGTGTTGTCTACCCCGGAGAAAACGGGCTTCAGACTGTACACCTCCACAGAACGAACGGCAGGCGTTGTATTACCATCACTGTCCGTTACACGATAAGTGAGAGCATAGGTGCCTATCTCGTGGGTATCGACATAACCGTCAATGCGGATTTCCCCCGTCAGGTCACCATCTTCATTATCAATGGCAGAGACTCCGGCCATGGCATCAAAATCACTGCGATGCAGAACACGGACATTCTGAACCCCTTTCAATACCGGCTTACCCTCAACCGGCGGTGGCGTTGGTGAGTTGCTGTGGATAAATGGACCGTAGTCTTTAATAAACTGCTCATTGTAAGCGTTACCGGAGGCGTCGGTGCCCATATCCCAGTTGATCGACCAAGTCATCACACCACGCAGCCCCTGCCCCTGTGATTCAAGGCGCTTGAAGGCGTTGTATAGGTCCTGAGGGTCTTTGACAAAACCAGTAGCAGCGGCATCATTACTGGTTGGAATACCGAAAACCAGTCTGGAGTGTGGAATCTTATGAAAACCACGGGTGCCGTTTACCAGAGAGTCCGAGATGTAATAAATAAACTCTTCTTTTAATGCGTCGTTGTTCTGACCAATCCAGCCAATCCCATCAATCCAGATACCATCGCCACCCTGGTTGTAAAACTGAGGGTTGATCCAGTCGTAATAACCTTCGAGATTTTCAAGATAAACTTGCCACTATCGATCAGGTAAGGAAACTCCGGCGCCATGGTGATCAGGAAGTTTTTACCCTGCGCTTTGTAATGGTCTTTCACAATGCGCAGCGCTGCTGGAATTACTGTCTGATTATCTGCCGCGGTAACAGCAGCCTGCTCCAGGTCGATATCCAGACCATCAAAGCCATAGTAGTCAGTCAGCCGGATGATCTCATCCGCAAAAGGCTGTTCATCACCAGCCTGCAATTCAACATGGGCATCAGCACCGCCCAGGGCAATCAGCACAGAGCGGCCCTGATTATTCAGCTCAGCAATCTGATTAATGAACTGTTGCTCAGAAAGACCAATGGCCGGATCCAGGTGGAATGTTGGAATTCGACCTGCAGCCGTGTCGTACACTTTCATAAACGAGACGTTGACCACATTGTACATGGGGTCAACCTGATCCAGTTTCACACAGGGAGCATTACCACCCTGATAGCCCGAGCCATCGCACCAGTTGTGCCAGTAGCCCACAACCACGCCACTGTCCGGATTGACCATGGCCGAACCACTGGCCTGAAAAGTAGAGCCCTGTGCGGTCGCACCCATTGCAGCCAGTACGGCGGAAGTAGCCAGTTGTAATAATTTACGCTTGAACAAATTTCTGTTCCTTACACATTTCATTTACCCGCGCTTTTTATAAGCTATTGATTAACAAGGCAATAGCAATAAAAGGATCGGGTTCACAAATTATCGATAAAGATCAGAATAGACCGCTAAAGAATATACCCAAAGGATTTCAAGTCGCTACACGGCGGCAAAAGAGAGAGCGATGCCAGCAAAATCGTTCTTTGAAAGACGGTGAGTATGAAAACAGTTCACGGCTCAACAATCATCACACGCTGATACCCATCAATAATGGACTGGACGTTATCGACGCAGCCTCGTTGAATTCTCTGGTAATGAGCGATCGTTTTGTTGAGATACCGTCTGGCCACTTCAGCCTGCCCTGCGGTATCGGCCTTCCAGATATCATCACCAAAGGGGCTGATTGTTGATTGTCCATCACTGACCGAAGACACCAACAAAATCTCATAGAAGCGCTGGTTTTCTTCCACCAGCACTTCCTGCTTCAGGCTGAAGTTGAGCTCAATCAGCTGGTGCCGCACCATAAACTGGTGATAAACAGGACAAAGCAGGAAATCAATGGAATGACCCGGATACTGCTGAACCAACGCATGGATAAACTGAACCATCAAATCACCACCCACACCGGCAATAATCACCAGGTGCCGACCCTGATACTGATCCAGCGGTAAGGCTTTTACATCCAGACAATGGGTTTCCCAGACTGAGCTCATGTTTGGAAAAAAGCGTTCCAGTTTACGATCCAGCTCCGCCATCAATTCAGGCACAATATCCACAAAATGAATACACTCAGCAGCCTGCATTGATAACATTGCTGCCCCCAGAAAACCATGGTCACAGCAGCAGTCCCAGATATGGGTGTATCCAGGTTTCACCATGGAATTGATCTGTTTGAGTCGTTTGCTAAGTTTCAATGACACAACCTGCCCGATGAACCGAATGGTGAATAAGGAGGGATTGTAATGATTGTGTTGGCCGGTTGGGAGTAAAGCAGGGTTACAAGATAAAAATATGCACGGTTATCTTCAAAAAACATGAAAACCTATTCTCCATATCCAACCTCTATATTGCTTATTCACAGGGTGCCTAACCGCTGGAGAAACTCAGACTTTACTTCCTGACAGTCAGTTTGCAATATTCATTGATAAAGCTGATCCCTAATATGTAAGTCAAGAGTATACCTTTGGTTCTTTGGGGCCTCTCCCTTTTCAGACACTTCAAATTCCATCCATAAAAATTCTAGTCTCCTGTGCGACCGACCTGCTTTGTGTTTCATAGACTTTAACAATTCGCTCCGCGATTTCTTTTGCCCCCTTAATCGTTGGCTCAGGAATGGTACACCCATAATCAGGTCTGCGATGACTATTATCAAAATCAGACAGATCAATAACTTCATCAAATGCGGGTTTCAGAGAAGGCAGTAAAAATCGCTTACCTATACTTGCTGCGCCATTTATTAACGCAGAGCTCAGATATAGTGCTCCCCACCTTAATGACCAGGATCCATCCAGCGGAGGCGTCATCGTATACGGCGCAACATAGTTGACTTTTCTGGCTCCTAACTCCCTATATCGACAGGCAATGGAAACTAAGTTATTTCGCAGAGTCCAAGGACCAACAGGAAGGCCTCCGTTGTTTACCACATCATTCCCACCAGCACTGACAAACACATAGCTACCTTTAATATCTTTTTGTACATTAACTTTGGGCTCTTTTGGACCCTCCCCTCCTGTATCGCAATATTCCTTCAAACGAGTGGAGTACGGCTGGGTGGAATCATAGTCCACACAGTAAAATTCTCTGTCCGTACAATAAAAGGGTCCATTATGATTGCGAATTTTTAAATAACCATCCTCACTTTTTAGCGCTGCTAACAAAGATGTCGTTGTCGTTTCTTCCAGAGATCGATCATCAACTAAAACGTTAGCTCCATTTCTTACCAGCTTTACCTCTTTAATAATATTACGTGGCAGCTTAAGCTGCCCCTCAATACACTCCTCTCCTGGATTCACCATCTCATTGATGAACTGACCAACAGTATTAGGACCACAACCATTCCAGCTATGACAATCGAAATGAGAGTCACCTGAAAGTATTAGATGATCTGGCTCAATGACTGATATATCTCGTTGCCCCCATTTTTTTCGAGAAGGATCAGCAGGATATGAGTTTGTCCCCTGTAATTCATAAGCCGAAAGAGCATTACTGCTGCTAGCCTCTAGCATAAAACTACCCTCATAAACTACTTGAAAGTTACTCAGAATAGGTGCAAAAAAGTGCAGTCTTACCTTCGGTAACCCATGGTGCTACTTGCGTTTATTTTGGAGAAGCGGGATTTATTAGAAGTTTGCTAATTTTTTCCCCAGGAACTCAAGTATAGATCGATTTACCTCCTCTGATTTTTCAATATTGACACCATGGCCAGCATTAAACTCAACAGAGTTAGCCTGTTTAACAAGCTGGAGTATGCGTTTGATATCCTCTGGAGACACATCCTCATCTTGGTTTCCCCATAGAACCAAGACCGGGAGATTATTTAACTGCGGGTAGATGTCTTGATAGCCCAGCAAATAATCATTCCTTATTAAGGACAGGTAAAAGCGTTCAAAACCGATAATTTGAGTTTGCTGCTCATACCGATCACCATAACTGTCATCAGCTCCTGAGTCGCTGAAAAAACGTCTGATTTTCTTTACCGCATCCGGCACCTGAAAAACACGTAAACGCCATTCACCATAAAAAGGCACATGGTATTTTCTCAACGCGCTTCCATCTTTTGCATAGTCCAGTACAGGGGCAATTAGCACCAGTTTTTCTACCCTATCAGGGTTACTAACCGTAAAGGTAGCCACTACAGGCGCTCCTGAGGATTGACCTACAAGAGTCACAGGCTTATCTATCGACAGTGCTTCAAGTAACTCTTTAAGTTGTCTCTGGTGCAATTCACGGTCATATTCAACATTCGGTCGATCAGAATAACCCCGCCCATACTGGTCATACCTGAGTACTCGGAAACCAGCACCAGTCAATGCCGCCACCTGTTTATCCCACAGGAACATGGGAACCGTTCCACCATGAACCAGCACAACCATCGGTCCGTTCTCCGGCCCACTGATTTCATAATGGGTAAAGCCATCCGATAATTGGATATAACTTCCACCAAAATCCGATCTGTTTTTTTCATCAAGCAATATCCATTCTCGATCGTTAGCGACATAGATAACAAGAGAACAAATCAGCGCTACTAAACAGATGCCAAGGATTCCCCAAAACAGTCCTGAAACATGCCGTGGTTGGAACATATTCCTTCCTCATATAAGAAGCGTGTTTTTATAATTGTAGGACAAGCACATTTAGACACTTGCTTGGAAAGTGGGAGAAAGAAGGGTTGTAATAATCGTACTGGTCGGTTGGGAACAGGGTTAAAATATACACAGTCTTCATCAAATTATCCCTAAAAGACATGAGCACCCAATTGCTTAACTCGCCGGTAAATCGTTTATTCACCTGTGCTATACCGTTTGAGGAATTCAGTAATCTCTTCCTGGCAGTCAGTTTGGATTACTCTCTTATGAAACTGCCCCCCAGTGTGCAGATCAAGAGTATACCTTTGGTTCTTTGAATCCTCTCGCTTTTCAGGCATCTCAAAATCCACCCATAAAAATAATGACTGCTCACCTAAGTGGCAAACAAAACATGGGCACTCATCATTCTTGTAACTTTGATCAATGAATGAGCCTGGCAAATCTATTCCAAGGTTAAAGCCACAGCCAAATACCTGCTGATACAACACGAGCCTAATCCTGAACTTAGAGTTTTTATTCGAGCTATTAAATTAGGTCAGCATTTTTGGTTAGTCCAAACGAATACCATATAAATTTATTCCTGGTACCATAATGCTTTACATTCAATATCTCAGTCTCCAATGTCCATTTCCGAAGAGCTTCAGTCTGACAGCAAAGCGTATCCTGAGAACCAGCGAACTTTTAAAGTCCCTGCTAATGCTTATGTGACTGCCCTTACCCAATACATCTGCACCCAACTCTCAGATAAGTTGTCTCATTTTGCTAATGCAGACCAGTTTGAAGACAGCATCCAGTTGACACAACTTATTGCCACAACGATTGATTCTGGTTCAAAGAACTTAAGCCTACCGTTACGCCGTGTACTTTTTTCAGAAGATGAGAGCCTTCAGTTACCACTCTATGATGACTTTTCCTTAACTTCTCCCTCTTTGATAACAAATGACAAAACGGCAAAAAGCAACTTTTTTAAGAATCTCAAGTTCGAGCTGCAGACCTCAGACCACTTTCATTTCATGGTGAGCTTCATTCGTTCATCTGGCCTTCAGCTACTACTAAGCCCTCTAGAATACTTTCGTCAGCGGGGAAAAAAGGGACGGATTCTAACCTCCGTTTATATGAATATCACTGAGCCCTCTGCACTCAGAAAGCTCATTGAGCAACCGCACATAGAAACCCGAGTATACTCTGCAGGCAGAGAGTCTTTTCATACAAAGGCCTATCTTTTTGAGCGTCAAACACACACTAATAGCTGCGCCCTGATAGGGTCATCAAATATCTCCCATGCAGCACTTAAAAGTGGTGAAGAATGGAATGTAAAGATCCCTCGTTCCAGCTCTTCTAATATCTATGATCAAGCCATTACCCGCTTTGAATCCCTCTGGGACTCAGAAGACTCTGTTCCTCTAACTGACAGCTTTATTGAGCGATACGAAGCGTACCTTTCAGAACACGCAGCAGAGGAAGTCAAAACCAAAAGCACATTTGATTTTCTCAAGCAAAGCCAGTTGCCAAAAAAACACCATACTCCACTGAGCATCAGCCCAAATAAAATGCAGCTGCAGGCGCTTGATAACTTGGCTCTGTCTCGCCAAAAAGGTGAAAGTCGTGCGGTCGCTATCGCCGCAACTGGTACTGGAAAAACGTTTCTCGCAGCATTTGATGCTCACCAATGCAATGCGAAGCAGGTTCTGTTTATTGCCCATCGGGATGAACTTTTGGAAGGTGCAATCGAAGCCTTCTCCACCGTATTTGGCACAAGGGCTCTCTGTGGCAAGTTTACGGGAAAAAGTAAAGAAACCGACAAACAATTTATCTTCAGTACCGTACAAACCTTATTCAGAGACAGCAATCTGCAACAGTTCTCGCCAGATACGTTTGACTACATGGTCGTTGATGAGTTTCACCATGCGCAAGCTGGTACCTACCAAAAAATTATCAACTATTTTACGCCCAGATTCCTGCTCGGAATGACAGCCACACCCGAACGTATGGACGGTAGAGATGTTCTCAAGCTATGCAACTATAATATTGTCTGCGATATTCGCTTGAAAGAAGCTCTATCGCTCGACTTGCTAGCCCCTTTCCACTATTTCGGAGTGGCAGATGAAACCGTTGACTACGACCAGATAGAAAAGCAAGCTGGCGGTCAGTTTATTGAAGCTAAGCTGGTCAATAAACTCAACACTCCAGAGCGAGTTAATTACATTATCGAGCAGATTCGCAAATTCAGCTTTCATGGCCAACGTCGATGCATACTTGGATTCTGTGTAAATCGAGCCCATGCGGAGTTTATGAGTCGTTCATTCAATGAGCGAGGTATAAATAGCACCGTTTTAACCGGTCTCTCTGATCCTCAGAAGCGCCAGAGAGAAATCAAAAATTTACAAGATATTACCCACCCCTTAGAAGCAATTTTTACTGTTGATATCTTCAATGAAGGTGTCGATATTCCTCAGGTGAATTTATTATTGTTCTTGAGACCCACTGAATCATCCACCATTTTTATTCAACAACTTGGACGAGGACTACGGAAAGCAGAAGGAAAGGAGTACGTTACCGTTCTGGATTTCATTGGAAATTATCAGAACTCTTACATGGTACCTCTGGCTCTGAGTGGGGAAAGTGGTCGAAGGGATTTCGATAAAGAAACACTAAAAAGAGCAGTTACCAATGAATTTGCAGATTTACCCGCAGGCTGCTATGTAGAGCTGGATGAGGTTGCCAAAGAGAAGATAATTTCCAAGCTGGACAGCATTCGTCTGGATAGAGCTGAATATCTAAAACAACTGTATATCCAATTCAAAAAGGATCTCGGTGTCTCACCTGAATTAATGGACTTCTACACATCTGAAAATGCCCCAAACCCAAATTTCTTCTTTTCAAAGTTTGGCTCGCTCTTTAATACGAAAAATCAGTGTCATGATAAAGAAGGTAATCCGCCTGAGCTTCAGGAAAACCAACTTCTCCAAGAGGTCGCTGAACGACTGGAAGCTATGTGCCCATTGAAGTGGCCTTATGAATTTATTGCCCTGCACCTAGCCACGGAAGAAAAACGCGCGATAATTAATACTGATGACATTATTCATGAGCTAACTCGTTATTTTAACCAAAGTATACGCACCGAGCAGCATGAAGCGTTGATCACGTCAGCAATGAAGTCCCTGACTCTATGTCATGGAAAAATGACATGGGCTTTTGGCTCCATAAATAATGGTGCCCTGGAAATAGACAGCCAGATCATTGCTTTGATTCATAGCACCCAATTTGCACAAAGCTATATCCGGGAGCGTATAAACTATGGTTTAAAATTCTTCAGGCGTCACTTTAAACCTGAAGCGTTCCTGGCTGAGGGTGAGCGCTTTATTCGCTACCAGAACTATACTCGGAACGATATTCAGTTCCTTTCTGGCGACACTGCAAAGCGGGGAACTTGGCGTGAAGGCGTAAAACGGATAGGCCAGAACTACTTTCTGTTTATTAATTTAAATAAAGACGAAGATGTCGATGCCCATCTTCATTATAAAGATTACTTTATGGATCCCAGGACCTTCCACTGGCAAAGCCAGAACCAGACATCGCACAGCTCAAGCGTTGGTCAGCACTTCATCCACCATAAACAGGAAAACTACCAGATCCACCTTTTTGTTCGAAAGCAAGTCAAGCAGTACAACATAACCTTACCTTTTATGTATCTTGGACAGGTTGATTATGTCAGCAGCTCGGGAGACAAGCCCATGAGCATCGTCTGGAAATTACAGAACGCCGTACCGCTGAATATTTTTGAAGACCTTACTGAGTAAGCATCTGGCCTGAGATCTCAGGCCATTCTTCAAGAAAGGGTTGCAGCTTCCTGTTGCTGAACGACCAACCGGTCAACAGCTGGGATATCAGCTGGAGCCCAAACTAAACTTTGCAAGCTACTCACTGGCAGCCATAATAATGCAGCGTGTTCGCTGGCAACCGGCTCACCTCCAACCACTTTGGCATGAAATGTACGTAGATTAATGATGAAACCACCATAATCGTGTGTGGTATTTTCGACCATACCCGCCACTTCTATATCACAGGAAAGCTCTTCACGAATCTCTCGACAAAGGGTTTCTTCTGGTTGTTCACCTTCCTCAATTTTTCCACCAGGAAATTCCCAAAGGTTGGGCAAGCTCATCTGTGATGAGCGTAGGGCACAAAGAACTCTATTACTATCATCTCGAATAATTGCTCCAACCACTTTAATGGTTTTCTTCACTCATAAACTCCTTAGTTATTCAAAATACAAGTATAGATATCAAGATAACTAGCTGGCTATAACACAAATGAACTCAAATACTTTTACTTAAGCCAAGAGAACGACATTTTGATTCTGGTCAAATAGAACTTAAACATCCTAGCCCTTTGTTGAGGCTTTATGGCTTCTATTCTGGAGTACACTCTACAAATAAGAGAAAAACATGAAAATTCGTAAACCCATACACTCCTTTATGACACTAAATCATTACCGAAACCTACTCAAGGAATACTGTGATGAGTATAGTTTTGATCATGAGTTCATTTTCCCTGACTTCAACCGTGAGTCATTGGAACTTTGGAGACAACGTACCTCTCCCGAAGAAGCTGTCTATCAATATGCTCTTTCAACAGATATAGGCTTACCCAGAAAACTCGAGCCATTGATAGAGCAAACATACGTCGTGTACTGGTCAACCAAACTGTATGAGGGCGATATAAACCTTTATGATCAGTATGAGATATTCGAAAACGAACGCTCTGCCCAAAAGAAATACTTATCAATTATCCAAAACGATAAAGTCTATTGTGCTGGCTGGTCACCAGTTCATACATCCACTGACTGGAATTAAAATAATCTGGACACTTTTTCGACACTTCACCAATCTAAGCAAACAGCACAAAAAGAAAAACCCCGTAAATCAATGATCTACGGGGCTCATATTTGGTGGAGGCGGCGGGACTTGAACCCGCGTCCGCCAGCTCTACGCCTTCGGCTCTACATGCTTAGTTTCCGTTATTAAGTTAACGCAGAACGACCCAACGGTCAGGGTGACACTGCGCGATCCTGTAGATTTAACCCACCGGTTCCAGGAAGACCGATGTGGCGATTCTATTTTCGGTAACGATCAATTTCCACCCAACAGACAAGACAGAATGATCGGGAGAAGGCTGTTATTAGGCAGCCATTGCTCCGTTGAAGCTATTATCGTTAGCAACTCTACGTTTGTAGCGTTTTGATTTACGAGAGCCGCTACGCCCTCGACATGCACCTTAGGTTTCGTAACCGTCGTCGAATCCTGATCGCCCCCAGTAACAAAACTCTGTCGTATTTATGCCAAAAGCGAATAACAAAAGCAACTGTGTTTAGTACATAAGTACTTTTACACTGCAAAAAATGCCATTGTCGTTAAATTTTTCTGGAAAAAGACTGCAAAAGTCTTCTATACAGACTTCTGAACCAGAATGGAGTCAAAAGAGAGAAATGATTATCTCGAAAGTATTTCTGGGGAACCACAAAGAACACGAAGAGCACTAAGCGTATAAAAGGGTGCATCGTAGCCCCAAGGCCTCTTCCGGTTTTGAGAGTGTCGAATGGTTATGGGAATGAAGTCTTAAGAAACCGTAATATCAGAAGGAAGATGAAGAAAGGAGGTTATCAGCCGCGGTGCATGACCCGCTGCTTTTCAATGTTCCACTCACGCTCTTTGGTGGCTGCACGCTTATCAAACTCTTTCTTACCGCGGGCAAGCGCGATCTGGCATTTGACCAGGTGGCCTTTCCAGTAGAGTTTGGTCGCGATACAGGCATGACCTTTCTGCTGAGTGACCGAGAACAGGTTTGCCAGTTCTCTGCGGTTCAGCAGCAGTTTACGGTCACGCAGAGGATCCGCCACAACATGAGTGGATGCGGTGATCAACGGTGTGATCTGGGCGCCAATCAACCAGGCTTCGCCATCTTTCAGCAGGACGTAACTGTCTATCAGCTGGACTTTGCCCTGCCGGAGACTTTTCACTTCCCATCCTGCGAGGGAAATGCCTGCTTCGAAAGTCTCGTCGATGTGAAAATCGTGACGGGCTTTCTTGTTGACGACGATGGATGAATCGCCCTGTTTGCCTTTCTTTGAACTTTTTGCCATGGCGCGGATTATAGGAGCAGCTTATCGTAAAGTCACTAATTCTGGGGGATCCGGACCGGTTTCGACAATAGCGCCGGATCAACGAATGTTTAGCATAGTGAATATTTCTGCATTTAATAACCACAATATTCAAAAAACTCTATTTTGACCGATTAGACGGCAAAAACGGTTGAGATGTAGTGCCTAACCGGTACAATGGCGACCAAACCTGTCTGATCTTCTCCGCTCTTCCATCAGCAGGCTGTTTCATCTGAGGTAGTCTTTATCGCTGATTGTTCGGTTTGGAGGTTTGCCGGGATTGTGCTGTTCCCGTGAAAATCTCGCGTGGCAATTGTTCAAGAAGCAAGAAGCCGTCTGAAATGCAGTGTGACTGTTCTGGTTTTCGACAACTGGCCATGATTGATAAAGATGGTCTCTGCTGTATCACAGCGTGTTATCCATAATAATTATTATTCTGTGTTGTCTGACCATACCTGCCTTTCAAACGGCCTCTGAGTAAAATAATTCGACTCATTGGGGAACTCATGTCTGGACAAAATCCAACGGCATCGAAAAAAACCTGGGCTAATCGCTGGACCTTTCTGCTCGCCGCGGCAGGCTCTGCTATCGGTCTGGGCAACATCTGGAAATTTCCATACATCGCCGGACAATACGGTGGTGGCGCCTTCGTTATGCTTTACCTGCTGTGTATCGCCATTATGGGTGTCCCACTGCTGATGGCGGAAACGGCTATTGGCCGTCATACCCGGCTTAGTCCCCTTAATGCCATTCGCAAGCTGACCAGTGACCTGGGCGCTTCCAAACTGTGGGGCATTATCGGCTGGATGGGTATGCTCGCCGGCTTCCTGATTCTCTCTTTCTACAGTGTGATCGCTGGCTGGTCCCTTTCTTATGCCTGGGACATTGTGACCGGAGCGTTCAGTGGCATGACCACCGATCAGGTTGGCGACGCTTTTGGTGGACTTGTGTCGTCTGCCCCACGTCAGATTTTCTGGCACACCGCCTTTATGGTGATCACCCTGGTGATTACGGCGCGTGGTATCCACAAAGGCCTTGAGAAAGGTCTGCAGGTGATGATGCCCGCCCTGTTTGCATTGCTGCTGGTCATGCTGGGCTACAGCATGCTGGAAACCGGGCAGTTTATGCGCGGCTTTGACTTTATGTTCTCCGTGGATTTCTCCAAGGTTACCGGTGAAGCCTTTGTTGCTGCATTAGGTCAGGCGTTCTTTACCCTTAGCCTGGGTATGTGCTGCCTGATGGCTTATGGCGCCTATATGCCGGCCAATAACTCGATTCCAAGAACCGCGATTAACGTTGCTGCCCTGGATACGTTGATGGCCATTATCTCCGGCCTGATTGTATTCCCAATCGTCTTTGCTTACGGTCTGGAACCCTCTGCTGGCCCTGGCCTGCTGTTTGTTTCCCTGACGGCTGCCTTTGTGCACATGCCCATGGGTGAGCTGTTTGGCTTCCTGTTCTTTGTTCTGGTAGGTATCGCTGCACTGAGCTCTGCTATCTCCCTGGTTGAACCGGCTCTGGCCTGGCTGATCGAGCGCACACCGCTGAGCCGTACCGTCGCGACGGTGATTCTCTGTGCGGCCATCTGGTTTGTTGGCCTGGGTACCGTGTTCTCCATGAGCGGTGACCTGACCTTCACACTGTTCGACAAGAACTTCTTTGATCTGCTGGATTACTTCACCAGTAATATCCTGCTGCCTGTAGGTGGCCTGCTGATCTCTATCTTTGCGGGCTGGGTAATGAAGCGCTCTACGCTGATGAAAGAGTTGGGCCTGAGCGTGGGCGTCTTCAATCTGTGGCGCGCCATGATTCGTGTGATCGTACCGCTGTGTGTGTTGACGGTGTTGATTACTACCCTGTTCTAAATACTGTCTATTAATCCGAGGGCCGGAATGGGTTATCCTATCCGGCCTTTTTTATGAAAGGCTCTTTCTATGCCAAGGATTTCCCGTTCCGCACTGGTCATGTATTCCGCTGAACAGATGTATGATCTGGTCAGTGATATTGAGTCGTATGCAGAATTTCTGCCGGGTTGTGCCGGTGGCCGCATTGACCGTCAGGAAGGTGAGCAGCTGGAAGCTACCCTGGAAGTGGCCAAATCGGGCCTGCGTCACAGCTTTTCGACAAGGAACAAAATGATCCCCGGGAAGTCTATTGAGATGCAACTGCTGGAAGGGCCATTTAAACACTTATCCGGTGTCTGGACATTTCAGCCCCTGGGCGACGATGGATGCAAGGTATCTCTGGAGCTTGAGTTTGAGATGAGCAACAAGCTGACTCAGGCAACGCTGGGAGGACTGATCGGCCAGATGATGAACGCCATGGTGGATGCCTTTGGCAAGAGAGCGAAGCAGATTTATGGCTAAGATGTTAATGGATGAACCCACTATCCACGTGGAAGTGGCCTATGCCAGAGCCCATGAACAGAAGATTATTGCGCTGAAGGTCAAAGAGGGAACGACTGTCCTCGATGCAGCTAGAGCGTCAGGCATCATCGATTACTTTCCGGAGATTAACCTGGATGAGGCGAAGCTGGGCATCTTTGGCAAGGCTGTATTAAAGCCCGGAGAGCAGGCGCTGAGAGAAGGCGAACGGGTAGAGATTTACCGCCCCTTGATTGCCGACCCCAAAGAGGTTCGCAAACGCAGGGCTGAACAGGCAAAACAGAAGAAGTCAGCTTAGGAAAGCAAGAACTGAGAGTGTTCTTCCGGATTAAATAGTATCAGCAGTGATTACTGCTGATTAGTCCCAGGTCTGAGGTCACCCTGGATAGAGCGGAGCTGGTCGTTTTCAAAAAGCAGCGTTACCGTTTTCTGTTCACGGCTCTTGCCACCGGGCTGCAGGCTGTAGACGTAATCCCAGCGATGGCTGTTAAAGGTGTCTTCCAGCAGGGGAGTACCCATAACATACTGCACCTGAGCACGGGTCATACCCGGACGGAGCTGGTCAACCATTTCCTGGGTAATGACATTTCCCTGCTGAATATCAATTTTATAGGCACCGGGGAAACTGATAAGCTTTGAACCACTGTCCGTGGAGCTGGCACACCCTGTCAGAAGGGTGATTGAAAAAAGCGAGGCGGCCAGGGCGATCGTGGTTTTTTGCATCGGTTTCAGACTTCCACTATCTTGCTCAAAAATGACTAGCAGCCTGCTCGCAGAGCAAAATGAAAAAGCTGCACGAAAATGTGATAATAGCAGGATTATCTTGCAAAGGGTTAGGGAAACGTGTTGGAAAATCAAGAGTTGCGCAAAGCAGGACTTAAAGTCACCCTGCCTCGAGTGAAGATTCTGCAGATCCTTGAAGGCGCCGAAGACAAGCATATGTCGGCGGAAGATGTGTACAAGGCTCTGCTGGAAGCGGAAGAGGATGTGGGCCTGGCAACAGTCTACCGGGTGCTGACCCAGTTTGAGAGTGCCGGTCTGGTGGTTCGCCATAACTTTGATGGCGGTCACTCCGTGTTTGAGCTCTCCCGCGGAGAGCACCATGACCATATGGTGTGCATGGAAACCGGAGACGTTATCGAGTTTATTGACGAAGAGATTGAAAAGCGTCAGCACGCCATTGCTGAAGAACACGGTTTTGAAATCGTGGATCACAATCTGGTGATCTATGTACGACCAAAGAAGAAAAAATAAACATCAGAATAAGAAGACTAGAAGTAATCAGGCTTTCTAACCTTTGAGATTACCCCCGACATTTGCCGGGGGTTTCTTTTATGCCTGAGCCTGAAAGAGCATTTCCTGGGCGTGACTCAACGTCGGCGCGGTCAGTTCCACACCACCCAGCATTCGGGCAATTTCGTGGACACGATGTTCGCCGTCCAGCTTGAGAATACGGGTACTGGACGTTTTACGGCTGACTTTTTTACTGACGTGAAGGTGCTGATGAGCCTGGGAGGCCACTTGAGGCTGATGGGTAACACACAACACCTGTCCGCTTTTACCCACTTCTCTCAGCATACTGCCCACGATCTCTGCAGTGCCACCTCCGATTCCTACATCCACCTCATCAAACACCAGCGTTGGGGTTGACGCGGTTTGCGCAATAATCACCTGAATCGCCAGGCTGATACGGGAAAGCTCTCCACCGGAAGCCACTTTTCCAAGAGGGCGCGGAGACTGCCCCGGGTTGGTGGTCACCAGAAACTCAATGGATTCAAAACCCTGAGAAGCAACGGTACGATCGGGAATTTCTGTCAGCTCGACGCAGAATTTACCCTTGGGCATGCCCAACAATGCGATCCGTTCAGACACCTGCTTTTCCAGTTTTCGAGCAGCTGCTCTGCGCTTGGCCGACAACTTTTCTGCCAACTGATTGTGTTTTTTCTGCTGCTGTTCCAGGGAAAGTTCCAGACCGGCTACCTGCTCGTCATGACACTGAACTTTTTCCAGTTCTTCGCTGATCTGCTGCTGTTTTTCCAGCAGCTCTTCTGGCTGGACACGGTGCTTCCGGGCCAGATCAAAAATAGCACTGAGCCGGTCTTCAATTTCACGGGCTCTTTCCGGATCAGCATCAAAGTGATCAATAAAATGATTCAGCTCGCCAACCGCTTCTTCTACCTGGATCTGAGCAGATGACAGCATATCCAGAGAGTTATTGATGGCCGCATGTTCAATCTGCAATTCACTGAGGCGATGCAGGCAGAAAGAAAGCTGCTGCAGCAGGTTATCTCCATCATCACTGGTACAAACCTGGGTGACCTGATGACAGGCCGATAAGGTTGCACCGGCCTGAGACTGCTGGCGATGCTCCTGCTCCAATTGCTCAACTTCACCGGGCTGAAGGCTTAACTGCTCCAGCTCATTCAATTGATAACTCAGCAGTTGAACCCGCTCTTCCCTATCCTGCTGATCCGATAATAATGTATGTAGCTGTTCTCGGGTCTGGCGATAATCCGCAGCTATCCCTGAAACTTCTCGAGAGAGTGCCAACGAACCGGCAAATTCATCCAGCAGCTCGGCGTGATTGCTCTTTTTCAATAGTGATTGGTGGGCATGCTGGCTGTGAATATCAATTAGCAGTTCCCCCAAACCCTTCAATTCCGAAAGCGTAACGGGTATGCCATTGATATAACCGCGGGAGCGCCCTTCTCGGGTGACAACCCGGCGAAGAATACATTCCGCAGTGGATGATTCATTACGGCCACCACTCTCACCATCGTAATCCCGCTCCTGCAACCACTCTCTGGCAGCAGGTATGCGCTGAAGATCAAAGCAGACACGGATATCGGCCCGGTCAGCACCATCCCGCACACAGTCGCTGTCAGCCCGACCTCCCAGGGCCAGCCCAAGGGCGTCCAGCATGATGGATTTACCGGCACCGGTTTCGCCGGTGATGGCAGTCATTCCGGGATTGATGTCCAGGTTCAGGTGGTCAACGATGGCGTAGTTGCTGATGGAAATTTGGTTCAGCATGGCAGCTCTCACGATCCCAATTGAATATCGGGTTACTGTTTATTTATACAGTAAACTCAAAACCCGAATTGGTAAAGAAAATTTCCCCTTGAATAAGCTGCCATGACCCCCATATTAGGCTATCAGTTGATATTTACTTTCGCCCTGGGGCCATACAGAAGCGCCACGGCTCAAAACACGAAGACACGTTCCAGCCGGCACATCAGGCTGGATTGAAATCCGGAGAAACGTTGGAATGACTGTAGAAAACACCAAAGCAGAAGATCAGGTCGAGAAACCTGAAGCCACTGAGGCTGAAACCTCTGCAGATGTTGAAGCAGCCGTCGTTGACCCTATTCTGGAGGAAGCTCCGGAAATTGAAGCACAGGCCATCGACGATACCGCCAGACGTATTGAAGAACTGGAAGAGCAGCTTGCTCAGGCCAAGGATCAGACTCTGCGCGCCCATGCCGAAGCCATGAACACCAAGCGACGCGCAGAGCAGGACGTCGAGAAAGCGCACAAGTTCGCACTGGAGAAGTTCGTCAACGAACTGATTCCTGTGGTCGAGAGCCTGGAAAAAGGCATTGAGAGCGCAGAACAGGGTGAAGGTCAGCATGAAACCATGCTCGAAGGCATGCGCCTGACCTACAAACAGCTGCTGGATGCCCTGGCAAAATTCAATGTTGAGCAGGTTAACCCTGAAGGCCAGCCGTTCGACCCGAATTTCCATCAGGCCATCTCCATGGTGCCAAACCCGGACATGGAACCAAACACGGTGATGAACGTCTTCCAGAAGGGCTACACACTGCACGGTCGAGTTATCCGACCTGCCATGGTTGTGGTTTCCAAAGCAGCTTAAATAAATCTCGCTGTCGGGTTGTTTCAAGGACGAGAATCTTGAATCAGCCCCTTGAAAAAGAAAATGCCGCTCCCATATAGCAAACCAAGATCGTGGTAATCACCACCTAAACGCTGTTTCACCAGGCTCAACGTCGGTTGAAACCATTGGGAAGCGAACAAAGATTTCAAAGTTTTCCGCCCTGATTATGGGCGATGGAGAGACTCAAAATGAGTAAAGGCAGAATTATCGGTATTGACCTGGGTACCACCAACTCCTGTGTGGCTATCCTGGACGGTGAAAAATCCAAAGTTATTGAAAACGCAGAAGGCGCACGTACTACGCCTTCCATCATCGCCTACACCGACGATGGCGAAATTCTGGTAGGCCAGCCAGCCAAGCGCCAGGCGGTTACCAACCCTGACAACACCCTGTTTGCCATCAAGCGTCTGATCGGCCGTCGCTTCAAAGACGACGTCGTTCAGAAAGACATCAAGATGGTTCCTTACAAAATCGTCGAAGCGGACAACGGCGACGCATGGGTTGAGGTTAAGGGTGACAAGAAAGCCCCACCTCAGATCTCTGCCGAAATTCTGAAGAAGATGAAGAAAACGGCTGAAGACTACCTGGGCGAGCCAGTGACTGAAGCTGTTATTACCGTTCCTGCTTACTTCAACGATTCTCAGCGTCAGGCGACCAAAGACGCTGGCCGTATCGCGGGTCTGGACGTTAAGCGTATCATCAACGAGCCAACGGCTGCCGCGCTGGCTTACGGCATGGACAAGAAGAAAGGCGACCAGACCATCGCGGTTTATGACCTGGGTGGCGGTACTTTCGACGTGTCCATCATCGAAATCGCTGACGTAGACGGCGAGCACCAGTTTGAAGTACTGGCCACCAACGGTGACACCTTCCTGGGTGGTGAAGACTTCGACCTGCGCCTGATCGAATACCTTGCAGACGAATTCAAGAAAGACCAGGGCATCGACCTGAAAGGTGACCCACTGGCCATGCAGCGTCTGAAAGAAGCCGCTGAAAAAGCCAAGATTGAACTGTCTTCTACTCAGCAGACTGACGTCAACCTGCCTTACATCACTGCCGATGCGACCGGTCCTAAGCACCTGAACGTTAAAGTCAGCCGTGCCAAGCTGGAATCTCTGGTAGAAGACCTGGTTGCCCGCTCCCTGGAGCCATGCCGTATCGCGGTGAAAGACTCTGACCTCGACCTGTCTGACATCGACGAAGTTATCCTGGTTGGTGGTCAGACCCGTATGCCACTGGTTCAACAGAAAGTGGCCGAGTTCTTTGGTAAAGAGCCTCGCAAGGACGTAAACCCTGACGAAGCGGTTGCCATGGGTGCTTCCATTCAGGCAGCGGTTCTGGCTGGTGACGTTAAAGACGTTCTGCTGCTGGACGTAACTCCGCTGACCCTGGGTATCGAAACCATGGGCGGCGTAATGACTCCGCTGATCGAAAAGAACACCACCATCCCGACCAAAAAGTCTCAGGTGTTCTCTACGGCTGATGACAATCAGGGTGCAGTAACCATTCACGTTCTGCAGGGTGAACGTAAGCAGGCTGCTCATAACAAGTCCCTGGGCCGTTTTGACCTGGCAGACATTCCTCCAGCACCGCGTGGCATGCCACAGATCGAAGTCAGCTTCGACCTGGATGCTAACGGTATTCTGAATGTTTCTGCAAAAGACAAGGCAACTGGCAAAGAACAGTCTATTGTCATCAAGGCATCTTCTGGTCTGTCTGACGAAGAAATCGATCAAATGGTCAAGGATGCTGAAGCCAACGCGGCAGACGACAAGAAGTTCGAAGAACTGGCTGCTGCCCGTAACCAGGCTGATGGTCTGGCTCACGCTACCCGCAAGACGCTTGAAGAAGCTGGTGACAAGGCCACTGAAGAAGAGAAGGCTGCTATCACCAAGGCTATCGAAGACGTTGAAGCTGCTGTCAAAGGTGACGATAAGGAAGAAATCGAAGCCAAGACCAAGGCTCTGTCTGAAGCGTCTGCAGGTCTGGCCCAGAAGATGTATGCTGAAGCTCAGCAACAGCAGGGCGAAGCCCAGGCTGACGCCGGTGCTGGTCAGAAAGCGGATGCTGCTGACGACGCCGTTGATGCTGAGTTTGAAGAAGTAAAGGATGACAAGAAGTAAGACCAAATCGATCATCAATGACTGATGATCAGGGTCTGTTGACGCTTCGTTGCGTACTCAGCGAATCAGGGCGCTCCTATGATGAGGCGCAGCATTGCAGGAAGGCTGGTTGCCTTTCAAAATGCTGCAACAAAGTCATAGGGGCGCCCTGATTCGCCCTATGGGTGGTTCAGAAAAGCGCCATCTGCATTGTCAGACTTGCTTGACGTAGACTAACTACGAACTGCACAAGTCTTTCGCGCATATGACGGTTTTCTGAATCACTGAGTCGAGCAACGAAGCGCCAACAGACCCTGGGTCACAACGCGGGATTAATACCGATCAAGTCTTCTAACCTCGTATACGGTTAGCTGAACTGAAAGACAACGAAGCAACGAGTCATAGTCGCCACTATGGTAAGTAGCATTAACGATGGATTTCAGTTCAGGTTACCAGTGCAATACGACCCCAGAAGACACGATGGGTTTAACTCCCGCGTTGTCGTATATATCAAAAATGATGGCTTTGTCAGACTTGACCATGAATCCAGTTAGCTCTGTGTTTTCATGCTCGACTGGTGAATGCAGGTAGCTCAGGGTTTATCTGATGTCAAAACGCGACTACTACGAAGTGCTGGGTGTAGACAGGAGCGCTTCGGACAAGGACATAAAAAAGGCCTATCGTCGTATGGCCATGAAGCATCACCCGGACCGTAACCCGGGTGATAAAGCAGCGGAAGAGAGCTTCAAGGAAATTAACGAAGCGTTTGAAATTCTTTCCGACAGCCAGAAAAAAGCGGCCTACGATCAGTATGGCCATGCCGGTGTTGACCCGAACATGGGCGGCATGGGCGGTGCTGGCGGTTTTGCCGGTGGCAATTTCGGTGATATTTTCGGGGATGTCTTTGGTGACATTTTCGGTGCTGGCGGTGGTCGCAGCCGCAGCTCCGTCCAGCGTGGTGCAGATCTCCGCTATCAGCTGGAACTCAGCCTTGAAGAAGCCGTTCGCGGTGTCACCAAGAAAATTCGTATTCCTACTCTGGTCAGCTGTACTGAATGTGACGGCTCCGGCGCGAAAAAAGGCACCCAGCCTGTTGGTTGTACCACCTGTGGGGGCATTGGCCAGGTGCGTATGCAACAGGGCTTCTTCTCTGTTCAACAGACCTGCCCTGACTGTCGCGGCACTGGCAAGATGATCAAAGATCCCTGCCATGCCTGTCACGGTGAAGGCCGCGTTCAGGAATACAAGACACTGTCTGTTAAAATCCCACCGGGTGTTGATACTGGCGACCGCATCCGCCTCGCGGGTGAAGGCGAAGCCGGCAGCAATGGTGGCCCTGCTGGTGATCTTTATGTTCAGGTCAGTGTTGCCGATCATCCGATCTTCCAGCGTGATGGCAAGCATCTGTACTGCGAAGTACCCATTACGTTTGTGGACGCAGCACTGGGCGGCGAATTGGAAGTTCCGACCCTTGAAGGTCGAGTGAAACTGAAGATTCCTGAAGAAACACAGACCGGCAAGCTGTTCCGCCTGCGCGGCAAGGGCGTTGTACCTGTGCGTGGTGGCAGTGCCGGTGATCTCATGTGCCGCGTTGTGGTTGAGACGCCAGTGAAACTGACCGAGCGTCAGAAAGAGCTGCTCAAGGAGCTGGATGACACCTTCAAAAAAGAAGGTGCCGGTCACCAGTCGCCTAAAAAGCAGTCCTTCTTCGATGGCGTGAAAAAGTTCTTTGATGATATGACTTCCTGATCTCCAGTTCCCTTCGCTAAGAATCAGCCCCTGAACTCAGGGGCTTTTTTATTTCCCCCTCAGTTTATACCAATTGCATTTTCTAAATCCCTATTGCGCTGTTGATCCGGACAGAAATTCTACGTTAAAGCTCCTTGCCATAGCTTCGGCTATGACTCGTCACTTTGCCTTGCCTTCCTACCCGGATCACCATGCTCACAACGGGTTTAGAAAATTTAATTGGTATTATTTTTCTCTCTGATGATTAGACGATATACCGGATAGGTTTCATCCTGCCACACGGCGGGAAGTGAGAAATACCTGAAGGACAAAGGCTTAACATCACACAATCGCTTTAATAATCAGGGAATCGAGTTTGATTTCCAGCCCTTCCAGCTGAGTAACGCCTTCATCAAAATAGCTGGAGCTAACACTTTTAAAACCATTGGCCAGTAACGATTCCTTGATGTCTGCTAGAGGGCGTATATGAAACCCATACCGGGTATAAGGTAGCGCTTTAAGGCATTGCTCGGAGCGAATGCCAAAAACAGCTCGACTGCCAGGCTTCAGCCACTTTTTGATATTCCGGAATAAAGCATCCAGATCATCAAGAAAATACAGCGTATTAACCACAATCAGGCCATCCACTGACGCTGGTTCAATGGCTGCACTCATCACATCACTATTGAGGATCGTTACCGTTTCAGACTGATGATTCATCAGGTTTGCTTCTGCCTCACGAGCCATATCAGCAGATAGCTCTAAACCAATATAAGTTCCACTCCCCCCCAGTGCTTTAACAATAGGTAGTGAAAGCATACCGTTACCCGACCCTACTTCAACTATGTACTCACCAGCAGCAGGTGCAAGCTGCTCAATACTGCGCTCCGTGATAAAGGCATTAACATCGTTCATCTCTTCAGCAAGGGCTTTGCCCTCTTTATCTGAAGGACAGGAAAGCTGAAGTGCAAGAGCCTGAAGCTGCTGGTCGTCCAAAACGTTCCCCCCTGGTTAAAATCCAAATAGAGCAGCTATTATTTAAACACAAAAAAAATCCTGATTACCACCTAACCTAAGCTATCTTCTCGTCTAAACTTACGACACTGGTTTTCCTTGAATTAGGAGACGTGTCATGGCCAAAAACAAAATCCAGTTTCAGAAAGGCATGAGCCTTGTGGAGT
>NZ_LUKQ02000279.1 GCF_001647025.1 Endozoicomonas atrinae | reverse complement strand
AGACTGTAGTGATAAACTCTTCAACGGGCATGACTGAAACCTTCTTTTTTGCTTTTTACTGCTTTTAATAGCAGAAAGCAGGTTCAGTCATGTCTCCTTATGCAAACCTAAAAGTCGCACATGGCGTGAGATTTGAAAAGAAAGAAGGTTCCGGAAGGTAATGCCAGCCGCCAAAGGTGATTGTATTCAGTGCCGTTTGCCCGAGAGGGCCTGTATCTGCCCGTTAATCCCCCAAGTGGAATCTTCTGCCTGTTTCTGGTTGATTACCCACGATAAAGAGTTTGATAAGCCAACCAATACGGGCAAATTGATTCAGGCTGCGATACCTGGTACTCGCCTGTTTAACTGGAGCCGGACTGCACCGGATGAAGAATTGCTCGCACTACTTGAGGAGCCGGCCTGGTTGCCAGTACTGTTGTTTCCAGCGGAATACGCTGTGGAAGCGCAGAGTAAAGCAACGTCATGGCGTCATCATGCCGGATCTGATCGTAACATTGCTTTTATTATCATTGATGCAACCTGGCAGCAGGCCAGAAAGATGTATCGTCAAAGCCCCTGGCTGCATAACTTGAGTTTGCTGAGCTTGCAGCCAGAGGATCCATCCATTTATAGCCTCAGGCGAAATCATCAGGAACAACACCTGTGTACTGCCGAAGTGGCAGCACTGGCGCTTGGACAGTTGGGTGAAAACACGAATCGTCAGCTGATGGAGGCACTGGTGCAAGTCTATTGTGACCGATATCTATGGGCTCGCAAAGGATAGAGAAAGGAAGAAAACCAAAGGTCTCTGGGCATTCTTGAGCAATACCAGCCAGTTGGTTAACGGGGCTTTCAGAAGAAAAAACCACAAAAAGCACACGATTGATGCGGTGAAATGATCATTTTTTTTCACCGTTCCTATATAATGGCCGTTTTGCGTAAATTTACTATGAAAAGGCCGCTCGTTCAGACTTTGCAGCCATTTTCGTGTTTTGGAGTGAGCGGCCTTTTCCGCTCATGGCTGTTAAGAGATAACTCCCCCGGTGGGAACTGTATATGAAGACTAACGAAATACGTTCTGCTTTTCTGGAATACTTCAGGGAAAACGGCCATGAAGTGGTTGCCAGTAGTTCTCTGGTACCCCATGACGACCCAACCCTGCTGTTTACCAATGCCGGGATGAACCAGTTCAAAGACACTTTCCTGGGACGTGAGCAGCGTGACTACAAACGTGCCACTACCTCTCAGAAGTGTGTGCGTGCCGGGGGCAAGCACAACGACCTCGACAACGTCGGCTATACCGCCCGTCACCATACCTTCTTTGAAATGCTGGGTAATTTCAGTTTTGGCGATTACTTCAAGAAAGAAGCGATCCATTTTGCCTGGAACTTTCTGACCGGTACGCTGAATCTGCCTAAAGAGCGTCTTTGCGTCACCGTTTATGCCTCCGACGATGAAGCCTACAATATCTGGTTAAACGACATTGGTGTTTCAGCGGACGATATTATCCGCATCGGTGACAACAAGGGAGCACCTTATGCTTCCGATAACTTCTGGCAGATGGGCGATACTGGCCCCTGTGGTCCCTGCACCGAAATTTTCTTTGATCATGGTGATCATATCTGGGGTGGCCGTCCGGGTACGCCAGAAGAAGACGGTGACCGTTTTATTGAAATCTGGAACATCGTATTCATGCAGTACAACCGTCAGGCCGACGGAGAAATGCAGCCGTTGCCCAAGCCATCGGTTGACACCGGCATGGGTCTGGAGCGTATTGCCGCAGTGATGCAGCATGTGAACAGCAACTACGAGATTGACCTGTTCCAGTCTCTCCTGAACGATGCGTCTGAGATTATCGGTGGTGTCGCTACAACTGAAGCGTCCCTGCGTGTTATTGCTGATCACATCCGTTCCTGCAGTTTTCTGATCAGCGATGGCGTGATGCCATCTAATGAAGGCCGCGGCTACACGCTGCGCCGCATTATCCGTCGAGCCTGTCGTCATGGGCACAAGCTGGGAGCCAAAGAATCCTTCTTCTACAAACTGGTGGGATCACTGGTGAAGGTAATGGGCGACGCTTATCCGGATCTGGCGAAAAATCAGGCGCAAATTGAGCGGGTTCTGCTGCAGGAAGAGGAGCAGTTTACCCGTACCCTGGATAAAGGGATGAAACTGCTGGAAGAGAGCATTGCTTCCATGCAGGGAGAGCTAATCTCCGGCGAAACACTGTTCACTCTGTACGATACCTACGGTTTCCCGGTTGACCTGACGGAAGACATCGCCCGTGAGCGTGAGCTGAAAGTCGACATTGATGGCTTTGAAAAAGCACTGGAAGCCCAGCGTGAGCGTGCCCGTGCATCCAGCAAGTTTGGAGTTGACTACAACGATCAGCTGGTGATTGAAGGCTCAACGGCCTTTACCGGCTATGAGAACACGGCGGGTCAGGCTCGCGTTCACTCCCTGTTTGTCGGTGGTGATCAGGTAGAGCTGATCGGTGAAGGCCAGCAGGCGACAGTTGTTCTGGAACAGACGCCATTTTACGCCGAGTCTGGCGGTCAGGTGGGTGATACCGGCCTTCTGAACTTTGCTACTGGTTCAGTCCGCGTCGTGGATACCCGTAAGCAGGGTGATCATCACCTCCATATTGTAGAAGTGGTATCAGGTGAGCTGAAACCTGGCGATGAAGTGTCTGCTGATGTTGATGCTGCAAAGCGTCATGCGACGTCACTGAATCACTCAGCAACTCATCTGCTGCATGCGGCTCTGAGAGAGGTACTGGGTGATCATGTAACTCAGAAAGGATCGCTGGTTGATCCGGAGCGTCTGCGCTTTGACTTCTCTCACCTTGAAGCGGTTAAGCCGGAAGAGCTCAAGACCATTGAAAAGCTGGTGAATGAGCAGATTCGTGCCAACACCCTGGTTCAGACCGAGCTGATGGATATGGACGCCGCAAAGGCCAAGGGTGCCATGGCTCTGTTTGGTGAAAAGTACGCCGATGAGGTGCGGGTGCTGACCATGGGTACTGACAACTTCTCCATCGAACTGTGTGGTGGTATTCATGCCAGTCGCACTGGCGATATTGGTGCGTTCCGCATTGTTGCTGAAAGTGGTATTGCAGCCGGTGTGCGCCGTATCGAAGCGGTAACAGGTGCTGGTGCTGAAGCTTTTGTTCAGACACGGTTTGCTGAGTTAGACAACGCTTGTCGAATGATGAAGGCCAAGCCTGAAAACCTTGAAGCCAAATTGCAGGCGCTGGTTGCCCAGAGCAAGAGTCTGGAAAAAGAGATGCAGCAGCTGAAGCAGAAGCTGGCCAGTGCTGGCAGCTCGGATCTGGTGTCTCAGGCGGTAGAAGTGAATGGCGTTAAGCTGCTGGCGACAGAGCTTGAGGGTATTGATCCCAAATCATTGCGCGACATGGTTGATCAGCTAAAGAACAAACTGGGCTCCGGTATTGTTTTTCTGGCGACCCAAGCCGATGGCAAGGTGCCTCTGGCGGCAGGTGTTACCAAAGATCTGACCGGACGCGTCAAAGCGGGTGATCTGCTGAAGATGGTGGCTGAGCAGCTGGGTGGTAAAGGTGGCGGTCGACCTGATTTTGCTCAGGGTGGTGGTTCTCAGCCTGAAAATCTTGAAAAAGCACTGTCGTCTATTAAAGGCTGGCTGGAAGCTCAGTTGTAAGTGGTTTGATCAGGGTAGTTAGCTATTCTGACAAGTAAGTGTAAAAACGGGCTGTTCCGTATGGGACAGCCCGTTTTTTATTGCCCTGAGGCATACACCCGGAGGGCGATTCATGGTACATTCTGCCATCCACTGAATGATAGAGATGGCAGCTTACGTTGTCTGGCTCCTGCCTGAATGTCTATGTTCTGTAAGATTTGATGAGGCGTTGCAGCAGGGAGCTGGTACAGGGAAGCTTGTCCACAGGTCATGGCTGATTGAAGTAGAACGAATAAGATGGCGCTAATAGTACAGAAATTTGGCGGCACCTCAGTAGGCACAACTGAACGAATTCAGGGTGTTGCTGACAAGGTCAAGGGGTTCCGCGAACAGGGGCACGACGTGGTCGTTGTGGTTTCCGCCATGAGCGGAGAAACCAACCGGCTGGTTGAGCTGGCCCAGTCCATGCAGTCACAGCCTACACCCAGAGAGATGGATGTTATTCTCTCGACGGGTGAGCAGGTGACCATCGGCCTTCTGAGTATGGCTCTGAATGAAAGGGGCTGTCCTGCCACATCCTATACCGGTAGCCAGGTAGCGATTGTCACTGACAATGCCCATACCAAGGCCCGTATCAAACGTATCGATACCGAACGTATCACCAGGGATCTTGAGCTTGGTCGTGTTGTTGTCGTTGCCGGTTTCCAGGGGCGTGATGAAGAAGGCAATATTACCACATTGGGCCGGGGCGGTTCTGACACGACAGCAGTAGCGCTGGCTGCAGCTTTGAAAGCAGATGAATGTCAGATCTACACCGATGTCGATGGGGTTTACACCACTGACCCGAGAGTGGTTGAGGGTGCACGCCGTCTGGACAAGATTACCTTTGAAGAAATGCTGGAAATGGCCAGTCTGGGCTCCAAGGTTCTGCAAATCAGAGCCGTTGAGTTTGCTGGCAAGTACAATGTTAACCTGAGAGTTCTGCATACCTTCCAGGATGGCCCTGGAACACTGATTACACTGGATGAGGGTATCGCCATGGAGTCACCGGTAGTTTCCGGCATCGCATTCAACCGAGATGAAGCCAAACTGACGATTAAGGGCGTACCCGATATTCCCGGTGTGGCATCCCGAATTCTTGGCCCGGTCAGCCGTGCCAATATTGAAGTGGATATGATTGTCCAGAATACTGCTGAGGACAAAACCACTGATTTTACGTTCACAGTACATCGTAATGACTATGAGCGGGCAAAAGTTGTGGTCGAGCAGATTGTTGAAGAGCTCGAAGCCCGTGAATACGATGGTGATATGAAAATCGCCAAGGTCTCTATTGTGGGTGTTGGCATGCGTTCGCATGCAGGTGTAGCGACACAGATGTTTGAGGCTCTGGCGGCTGAAGGGATAAATATTCAGATCATCTCGACGTCCGAAATCAAGGTTTCTGTCATTATTGCTGAGAAGTATCTGGAGCTGGCTGTTCGTGCGCTCCACTCGGCTTTTGAGCTGGACAGGGAACCAATGGAAGATAATGGGGTCTAAAACGTCAATATAATCAAAACCGTGGGCCTCGCGAGGGGTCCGTCTGCTCCAAATCCACCTGATATGGCAGGAGTGGGACGAGTAGAGTTATCAAGCCCTCAAACCATTTCCAGCAGGTAAAAATACGAATGGAAATCTTGAACTTGGTGACTAGACTGGGTTTGCTGAATAATTCTTAAGCATGAACGGTTGAGCTGGCATATACTTCAATACTTTGAACTGAGTACTAAAGCAGTTTAAAGGGCAGGCAATTTTAAAGTGAAATAATGTCTGTACTGGGGTTGGTGTCGTATAATTTCACGCGATCATTTTGGGTGATTTCATCAGCTTCAAACTAATGCACCAGCGTGCTCAGAATTGACGGTTGTTGACTTAACAGAGATGTAAATAAGGAGATTGAAATGCTGATTCTGACTCGCCGCGTAGGAGAGACCCTGATGGTAGGGGACGAGGTCACTGTCACTGTTCTGGGTGTAAAAGGCAACCAGGTTCGTATCGGTGTTAACGCACCAAAAGAAGTCGCAGTTCACCGGGAAGAAATTTACCAGAGAATTCAAAAAGAGAAAGAGCACAAGAAAGGCGGTACTGGTCGCTCTTATGAAGAAGATGAAGGCTATGAGTCCGGGTACGAATCCGAGTCTGAATCTTACGAATCTTACTGATAGATATTAAACTGTCGTTTATGTCTCTGAATTAGTTTTTAGAATCATTGTTAACTCCATAAGACAGTTTCAAAAAATGCCTGGCGATTGTCAGGCATTTTTGTATCTGTTCGCAGGTACTGGAAGTCAGTGAAAAGGCATTCAGTCGAACTCTCCTCATTTAGTCAGCTTCTGTAAGCTCATCATTATGTGTCAAAAGAGCTTCAAAGGCTTAACTGTGCCTCGCATTTATCGTTCTCCTCTAATTGCCTGTATATGTTTAGTAGGAAGGAGTATCCAATAAGTGTTATTAGTCGAATTTTCCCGGTGGGTGTCCATGGGAAAATACAACTCAGAAGCCATATCAATAGTTACCATGCAGTATGCTCATTGATAAGTATGCATGGCAGGGTATTTGATCTTACTGGTGCTTGATCACAAAAGGTGGTTGATGGTGGGCAACGGTTTCTATAAGGTGATTTTTGTCTGTTTGGCCAGTCTGGAAAAGCGAACTCTCTATCCACTACAATCCCAAGGGATGGACAGCAGAATTGGTTAAAAAAAGACTTGCTTTTCAAGGTGTTCAGGGTAAAATAGCTCTCGTTCCCGGTGAGGTGGCCGAGAGGCTGAAGGCGCTCCCCTGCTAAGGGAGTATACGGTTTGTAGCCGTATCGAGGGTTCGAATCCCTCCCTCACCGCCATTTATCTTTTCTAACTCCTTGATTTCCCTTCCT